>JAQFVI010000237.1 GCA_029439495.1 Caballeronia sp. BR6202001590007 | reverse complement strand
CGCGCACGATGGCGAGCATCTGTTTTGCGCGGGCTTCATTCCCGCATGCGGCCGCTACGACGAAGCCGCCCGCGAGACTTATATCGATGCCTTCGCGCTGATCGCCGAGCTGGGCTACCCGCGCATCTTCCGCATGGGAATTACATCCCCGATATCAACGCGGACAATGGCGAAGGGCTTGAAGTGTATCGGGACTTCTGCCGGGGACACGCAATCGCGTTCGAAGAAGGCTATGCATCGGCCTGGGGCATGCCGTCGGCGACAGGCATCGGTACCTGGGGCAACGGCGTCGGCTTCTACTTTCTCGCGAGCCGCACGGGCGCGATGACGCATATCGAGAATTCGCGGCAAATTCCTGCTTATCGCTATCCGTCGCTGTATGGCCCGAAAGCGCTGAGCTTCGCGCGCGCGACGCATGTGTCCGCCGCGCGCGATACGCTCTATGTGTCGGGCACGGCGAGCATCGTCGGGCATGAAACCTTGCAGGCGGGCGATCTCGTCAAGCAGTGGGACGTGGCCACGGGCAACATCGCGCATCTGATCGGCGCGGACAATCTCGCGTCGCAAGGCATTGTGCGCGGCTTCACGCTGCACGATCTCGATCAGATCAAGGTGTATTACCACCATGCGGACGATCTTCCCGCGGTGAAGCAACTGGGCGCAACGCACGTTCGATCCGCACGCGCGTGTGCGCTATCTGAAGGTCGATTCTGCCGCGCCGACCTCGTCGTCGAAATCGAAGCCATCGCATCCAGCAAGCGCATGCCATCATGAATGCATTGGAATGTCCTGTCTCTTCGAACGAAGCGTCGTCGCATGTCGGCCTCTACCGGCGTGCGCTGGACGACTGGTGGCGCGTCAGCGAATTCGAGCGCGAGTTCATGTATCGCATCGAGCATGGCGGCGCGAACGGGCGCGTGAATATCGATACCGTCGTTGATCTCGACAATCTGCGCGCGAAACTGCAGAAGTGGCATTGCGAAGGCTTCGTGCGCGATGACGAAGCGCATACGTCTACGCCGCCGCATCGCGATGACTTCATGATGCGATTGCGTCGCGCGGTGGCCGCGCAGGCAGGACAAGCGGCACCGGCAGTGCAGGCATCGTCCGTCACCATCGCAGATACGTCTATCGCCAAAGGCGCGGGTGGGCCGTTCGTTCCGGCGATCAACCCGGCATATCTCTTCACCGCGCGCGCGAACGACATCGTCGAAAACCAGCGCGTGATGCTGATCGGGCACACGGGCGCGGGCAAGACGAGCCTCATCGAACAGATCGCTGCGCGCGCGGAGCACGGCGTCCTGCGCTCGAACATGAACGGCTAGACGACAGTGGGCGACTTCGTCGGCTTCTGGACCGTGAAGGGCGGCGAGACGATCTGGGTCGACGGCGTGCTGCCGGTCGCGATGCGCGCGGGGTACTGGCTCGTCATCGACGAAATCGACTTCGCGGAGCCGGCCATTCTCGCGGTGCTGACCGCCGTGCTCGAACCGGGCGGCCGTCTGCCGCTGAAAGAGAAGGGCGATGAGATCGTCACGCCGCATCCGTCGTTCCGGCTCTTTGCGACGGCGAACGCGGCGGGCGCGATGAGCATCTACCGGCATCTGTATCAGGGCGCGAATCTGCTCAACGAGGCCTTTCTCGATCGCTGGTGCGTGTATCTGATGGACTACCTTTCGCCCGCCGACGAAGCACAAGTGCTGATGCGCACCTTCGCCTCGCGCATCGATGCCGAGATGGCCCACACGCTCGCATCGATCGCCGCCGATTGCCGCGCGGCCTTCATCCGCGAAGATCTCGCGAGCGCGTTTTCGACGCGGCGTTTGATCGACTGGACCGAATCGATGATGCGTCACGGCGACCCCGAACGCGCGGCCGGGCCGACCATCTATGCGAAGGTGAGCGCGGAGGACGCGGCGCTGATTCGCGGCATCGTGCGGCATTACATCGATCTGGATGTTTGACCTTACCAAACTGGCGTGCGTGCTGACGGGCGATGCGCAGGTCGAGGTCGTCGTGAGCGACGAGGGTCCGCGTGTGGATGCGCATCGCCTTGTCGTGCCTTCTTGCGATGACGAGGACCTGCTCGTCGCTTATGTCGATCTGCTGGCGGCGCGTGTTGCGCATGGCGACGCGCAAGCGTTCGGTGACGTAAGCGCGCCCGTCGAGAGAAAGCTCGCGCAGATCATCGACGACCGACGCGCGTGTGAGCGCTTGCTCGCAACGTATCCGGGCGCGCGGCGTTATATCGAGCGATGGCGCGGGCGGCGGCTTCCGACATGGCACGCAGATGGCACGATCTCGCGTGGCGCGACAAGCTGACCTGGGCGATCGATCGCGCGTTATGGAACGAGCGGCCGGCGGCGAACGAGCGCAGCGAATCGCTGCGCGCGACGCTCGATGCATGCCACGTGCAGATCGATGCGGCGCGTGCTTCGCGCAGCACGGCCGAGAGCATCGCGGCATCGCGCGCGCTGGTGTCGAGGGTGCGCGCATTCGCATCGCAGGGATCGAATTCGATGATGTTCACCGCCGATGCTGACGAAGCGCTCGATGCCGAAACCCTATCGAGCGCGTTCGACGACGACGGCCGCGACGCTTCGTCATCGGGCACGCACGACGATGCAGCGAGCGCGGCGCATACACCGTTGTCGGGCGGATCGGATGCGCAAACCGATGCCCTCACGGATACCGATGACGCCATGCCCGCAAGCGATTTCGCGACCGATGCAGGCAACAGGCCGCTCATGTCGATGCCGTTCACGACGTCCTTCGACCGCATCGTCGATCTGACCGGGCAGGGCGATGCGAACGCGCGTTGCGTGCGGACGAACATGCGCACTGGCGACGCGAGCGCGAACGCGGCGAACTCGATCGGCAGGCGCTCGTGAAGCTCGCGATCTCGCCCGGCTATCGCATGCCGTTTCGCGTGCAGGCGACCACGAAGGGGCGCGATGCCGCCGTCTGCATCCTGATCGATCGCAGCGGTTCGATGAACGGCTCGATCTGACGGTGCACAAGCGCTTCGATTCCGACGATCTGCGCGGATTGGCTTCGATCGAATAGCGGACACGAGACCCGGACGACGAAGCGCTCGCATGGGCCACCGGGCGGCTCGCGGCGCATCGTGCAGCAAAGCGTATTTTGATGGTGCTTTCCGATGGTTATCCCGCGACGGGCGACGGGCGACGGGCAATCGGCGAGCGCGGTATCGAACTGATCGGCGTGGGCATCCTCAACGATGCGGTGGAGACGTTCTATCCGGCGAGCATCGTCGTCGAGACTCTTCACGAACTGCCGGAGCGCGAGTTCAAGGTGCTGGCGGGCGCGCTGCTCAGGCGCTGACTTTCATTCGACCGGCGTGGCGAAGCTGTGCGCCATGTCGCGAAAGTTGTCGATCTTCGCCTGCGTGTTGTCGACCCGCGAAGCGAACGCGAGCCGGATCTGAATGGACTCGCTGGCGACATCGTGATACGCGACGCCTTCCACGCGAATCTGACACACGGAAGCGGGCACCAGCGACACGCCAAATTCCGCCGCGACCAGATTCACTACCGACGACAACTGCGGCGCCTGCTGCCCGGCGACCGGTTCGAAACCGGTATCGCGGCACGCGCCCACGATCACGTCATGCAGCGTGGGACTCGCTTCGCGCGGCAGCATGTGAGAAGGGATCTTCCGCGAGATCGGACAGATCGATGCGACGCTTCTTCGCGAGCCGATGCGTCACGGGCAGCACGACCTTCATCGGCTCCATCGCGATGTGATGAAAGCGCCCACCCGCCGGCGACTGACTGCCGAGCCGCACGAAGGCGACGTCGACGCGGCCGTCGTCGAGATACACGAGCAACTGTGCGGTGTTGCCTTCCGCGAGCGTTAGCGTGACGTTCGGATACGCTTGCCGGTATGCGCGAATCAGCTTCGACACGACGGGATTGAACGCCGCCGACCCGGTGAAGCCGATGTTCAGTTGCCCGATCTCGCCGCGCCCCGCGCTCTGCGCCTTTTCCACTGCGAGGCGCGTGTCGGCGAGGATGCGCTTGGCATCGGCGGCGAAAGCCTCGCCCGCCTCGGTGAGAACCACGCCATGACTCGTGCGGCGAAAGAGGCGCACGCCGATCTCGTTCTCCAGCGCGTGGATCTGCTGGCTCAGCGGCGGCTGGCCGATGCCGAGCCGCTCCGCGGCGCGCGTGATGTTGCGCTCTCGGCCATGGCCAGAAAATAGCGAATATGGCGCAGTTCCATGCGATATCTATAAAAGCTATTTCAGAAAGACTAAATAGATATTAGATAGTATATCAACGATGCGACAAAATAACATTAATGCGCAGTCCGAGCGTAT
>JAQFVI010000236.1 GCA_029439495.1 Caballeronia sp. BR6202001590007 | reverse complement strand
AGCGTCAAAATCTGCTTGTGGCCATCTGCTTGCATGAGCTTGCCTGGCCACTAGTCAACCATGACCATGAGGACGTTGGGCTTGCGGACTGCACTGTTCATGATTGGAACGTCTTCACTCAACAAAGTAATAAGGAAACGCTCGCGCGATATCTTCTGCGAGCTGCGCATTCATACGGATATGCGCGCGCAATATCGATTGAGCATCGTCCACGCGCTGTTCCTCGAGCGCGAGAACAATCTCCCGGTGTTGTTCGACGGAGCGACTCACTGATTCTAGGTTGGTCTGGGAACGGGAGAGCACTCGTACCCGACGATGTAGTTCGCGCGCTTCATGCACATACCGCCACCCGAAGCCTCTAGGAGCAGGCAGTGGAACGTCGCGTCATGCAGCATCGTTGCGTTCAGGTCATCTCATTCTACCGCGTCGGAGTGTTTGGTGACGCATAAGCGCAGCTCTTCGGCCATCGCGGGCGCAATTGGCATCGGCACATTCACCAACGCCGCGCACTCTACGGCCTCGCGCATAAACAACGCCTCCCGGATTCGGGACAACTCGAACTTCGCAACAAAGGTCCCGACCTGGGGAATTACCTGCACGAGCCCTTCCGACTGCAGCCGCTGCAGCGCTTCGCGCACGGCAGCCAGCGTGTTTTCTGGCAACACGCTTCCCGGAGCCAGTTCCGCATCAAGAATCTTGCGGCAGATTTGCTCATAGACCAACTGACGAGCAGAACCTTGCGTCTCGCTCGTCCCGCGAACTGATTCGAAGATGAGGGCGACGTTGGTGTCGCTAACCACTTCATCTGTGAGCAGGTTTTTCGGCTTTTCATGGTCAGGTTTTTGACGACATACCCGAAATATGAGCGCTTACGTACTTGCATGCAAGTACGTAAGCGCTCATACGATGTATGGTTTACCCGTGGTTATTCTGATATCCAGGCCTCACGTCCATCCGCACGTCTCCATGCATGCGGTAGACAGCAGTCGCTCCAATCCACGCGAGTCGAAGTACTGAGGGTTGATGGCGCAAGGCCTTAACCCTTTCTCCTATTTCCCTATGAGGAGCGTTGCTTTGGAGGCGATGCAGGCTGAGTGCTATTACGAATAATCAGTTGAAAGCCAAGGTCTGCAACCTTGTCGAAGCTTGACGTGCGGCTCAATCTACGGCTGACCATGTGGCCAGCAATCTGCCCGATGCGGTAGCCTGGGACTTCTACCGTCGATAGAGACGGCACGACTTGGCGTTAAATTCGCGTCACCCAACCCAATAAGTGCAAGTTGCTCTGGAACCAACCAACCGTTTCGCTGGGCGCCAAACAACGCCCCCGCAGCAAATGAGTCAGCGCTACAGAACACGCCGTCGATATGCGGATCCATCTCCATCAACTTGACCAGCGCAAGCTCCGCATCTTTCCAATGGTAAGGCGCGGGTAGCTCTACAAGAAGCTTATCGTCGAGTCCTGCGGCTCGAACAGTATCCAAGAAGTCGGCCAAACGGTCTCGACCTCTCTGATTCCTCGTCTGGGGCCCCACAATCATGGCGAGCCTCCGGCGTCCGGTGTCTAAAAGCCTGGTAGCAAGAGCGGCTGCAGCACGGTTGTCAAAACCCACATTCATATCAATTGGCTCGCTAGCCAACGTCCAAGTCTCGACAACCGGGACCTTCGCCGCGAAGAGCAAGTCTCGAGCTTCTTCAGGCTGCATGGTATCCATCAAAATTATTGCGTCGGCTCTTCGCCCGAGTGCCGATGCAATGAGCTTGGTTTCGTTCTCACCAGAAAATTGCATGTCAGAGATAGTGAGTTGGAAGCCCTGCGGCAGCAGATACTGCGGCAGCAGATAGTCAGAGACGCCCTGAATTGTGCTGTTGAAAGCAGCCGTTCCGAACGAGGGCAAAATGACTGAAACTTGCCGGGTTTGCTGAGATGCCAAATTTCCTGCGCTTTCATCTCTGATGTAGCCGAGCTTTGCAACCGCCCTCTCGATTCGGTCGCGTGTGTCTTTGGCAACCATCTCGGGCTGACGCAGCGCACGAGATGCGGTTGCGAGAGCAACACCGGCTTCTGCAGCCACATCTTCGAGTCGCGCGCGCCCGAGGGTGGGACGCGCGCGCTTTTCCGTTGATATCTGATTCATCGGTACCTTTCGGTCATCATGTTTGCTAGAGCTACTTTAGCGGTTTGCAGTAACCGCATGGAGTAACCGCATGGCGCTCGCCCTCGGGGTTTGGCTGTCTTCCTCACGTCGGCCCGGTTTGATTGGGCATCGCAACCAGCGTGCTGACCAAGAGCGATACCCCTGCGACGATGAGCGCAGCTGAAAAACTCCCCGTGTGTGTGCGGAGGTAGCCAAAATAATAGGGAGCCAACGAAGCCGCCTAGATTGCCTGCTCCGTTAATCAGCCTGATACCTACCCTAGGACTGCAGGCAGCAATACCTTGCTAGGCAACGTCCAAAACGGACCGAATCGACCATAGAACACGCCGATACCCAACGCCAGGAAGCACGTGAGAAATACATTGTTTGATACACCTATCACCTGCATGATGATGAGCACGAGGCCAGAACATGCTGTCGCTCCAATCATATGCCACTTCCGTTCTGCTCTTCGGTCTGAACTGCTCGCCACCGCAATCATCGCTACGACTCCAACGATGTACGGGGGCATCAAAAGCAGACCAACGACCCCAATCGAAAGCCCCGTCTCTTTAAGCACGCTCGGTAGCCAAAAATTGAGCGCGTGTTCACCCATCAGAGCCAGGAAATTGTAAGAGGGCAAGCATCAGTACTGCCGGATGGAACACGGCTTTCGTCCAGTGCCCGGCGAAAGGCTTCACTTCGTGATTTTCAGCGGCGATGGCCGTTTCAATCCGTTCGCGCTCTGACGGACTGAGCCACTTTGCCTTGGCGGGCGTCTCGGCTATAGCCCAAATCCAGACGAAACCCCAAACGAATGCGGGAATCGCTTCGAGCACGAACATCCAACGCCAACTTGCGAACGACAGAATCAAACCCGATATCGGCGCTGCTACCAGGGACGCGACAGCCAAGCTCAGCAGAAATACGGCATTCGCCCGTGCGCGTTCGGTCTTCGTGAACCAAGCGCGTATCAAGGACCAGCGTGCTCGTGAGGAGTCCGCCCTCGGAGATTCCTAAGACGAGGCGGTTGATGATGAGCAGCTCGGTCTCTGTGCGAACGAAAGCCGTGGTCAGCGAGACCACACTCACGACATCACAATCTCAAAAATCACCCACTTCGCGCTCCAAACGCTTGCAAGGCGTCCGGTAGGTATCTGCAAGATGATGTAACCCTAGAAGAACACTCCGCTGGCAAAGCCAATGGCCGCTGCGCTCATGCCGAGTTCGGACCGCATCGGGGATATTGCCATCGCCATGTTGCTTCTGTCTATATACGCTAGGACATACATGACGAAGCTGACGCCAAGAATTCGGAACCAACGATTGCTGACGACAGATACTCCTTGTTCGTTATGCATTTCGTCTCCTCCAGGAGGCCACATCACGTGGGCAGCACTACGCTCAGGAAAAGATGGCCTCGGTCCCTGGCGCCGGCGAATATCCGAAGGTTCCCCGCGCAAGGACAGCTTCCTTACCGCCGAGCGATTCCACACGTGCTCGCTGGTCATCCATCGCGAGTCGAGTGACAGCTTCCGGATTACAGATTGTTCGCAACGCCTTCTCGCAGTCTGCGACCAACCCGGCGTACCCTGCTTCCAACGCGAGGTCTCGGGCCTCGAGAGGGTCGGCCGCCAGGTCGAACAACTGCGGGGGGAGGCCGACGTAGTGAACGTATTTGAACTGGCCCTTGCGAATCATGAACGCACCGGTCACAGCACCCATTGCGTGGTACTCGCTGAAGACGTACCGCTGTGGGACGTGGCCGCGCGCAACGTCAAAGAGTGACGTGCCTGGAAGTTCCAGGTCCGTTTGAGTAGGTTCGATGCCCATGCTTTGCAGATCAGCAGGATTGGTCCACAAGAGAGACTGGCTCGTGACAAACGATGCCACTGTCGATTCCGGGTCCCACCATGATTAGAGGTACGCCCACCGCATCCTCGTAGAGGTTCGACTTGCCCCACAAACCTCGATTGCCGAGATTGTCACCGTGGTCGCTGGTGTAGATGATGCGTGTCTGGTCGACAAGGCCGCTGGACTCGAGCGCATTCACGAGCTTTCCGATGTTGTCATCAAGGAAGCTGACCATCCCGAAATATGCGGCAATCG
>JAQFVI010000235.1 GCA_029439495.1 Caballeronia sp. BR6202001590007 | reverse complement strand
CCCAACAGACTGTCAGCAATGTCCCCGGTCTATCACAAGGGTAAATGGTGGTGCGCATGACAGCGCTGTTTACCTACACTGTCTCGATAAAGAGAAAATGGAGACAGATGCAATGCGCAACAACTGGATCAACGTGCCGGCCGACTACAGTGACGTCATGCGGCGCGCGATGGAGTCGCTCTTCAAGACCTTCGAGAATCTGAGCGAGGGCACTTTCATCGTCGATGTGAACGCCCGCGTCGTCTGGATCAACAAGCGCTACGCGGCACGCCTCGGCTTCGCGGATCCGAACAACGCGATCGATCTCGACTGCGAAGCCGTCATCCCCAACAGCCTGATGCGCGAAGTCGTCGCGACCGTCGGCGCGATCGGCTTCGCGCTGTTCGACGAAATGAAGGCGCTGACGCCGCTCTTCGCGCATTACTCGCGCGTGCAGCAGGAACTGATCGCGACGCGCCAGTCGCTCGCGCAGGCGCGCCGGGCGAAGTATTCGTTCGCGAGCTTCGCCGGCACCATCGCGGCGAGCCTCGAAGTGAAGCGGCAGGCGCGGCGCTGGTCGATTCGCCGGTGCTGCTGCTCGGCGAAACCGGCACCGGCAAGGTCGCGGCCATTCCCGACACGCTGCTCGAAGTCGAGTTCTTCGACGCCGCGCCAGGCGCGTCGGCAAGTTCGAACTCGCCGACGGCGGTACGCTCTTTCTCGACGAAATCGGCGACATGCCGCTGCCGCTTCAGGGCAAGCTGCTGCGTGTGCTGCAAGGACAAGGAATTCGAGCCGTTGGGTTCGAACCGCATCATGCGCGCGGATGTGCGGATCATCGCGGCAACCTCGGCAGATCTGCCCGCGTTGGTCGCAGCGGGCCGGTTTCGCGCCGACCTGTTGTATTGCCTCAACGTGCTCACCATTCACGCGCCGCCGCTGCGCGCGCGTTTGTCGGATATCGAGGCGCTCGCGTATGCTATTCGCGTATGCTATTCTCGAGGAACTGGGCGGTGAGACACGCAGCGGCTATCTGCGTCACTTCACGCTGCGCGACGATGTGTTGTGGCTGCTCACCGCATATTCATGGCCGGGCAATGTCCGTGAGCTACGTAACACGCTGGAGCGGGCGCTGATGCTGTCGGACAGCGAGCGCATTGACGCGCGCTGTCCGCGTTCATCGATGCCGGCCGCGCCGGGCAGACGCCTACCGAGACGGGCGATGCCGCGGATGCATCAGGGGCCACGCCGAATCACGCCGCCGCGATGGCGGATTTCGAGTGCCGCTATCTGACCGATGCATTGCGCGCAAGCGGCAACCGCGTCACCGATACGGCGAGGCGCATCGGCATCGGACGGGCGACGCTATACAAGACAAGAAGATTGCCGCGCTCGGCATCGATATCGAATTACGTGTGAAGGCGGCGCGCGATGCTCGAACGGCGCGCCGGCATTGCGTGGCATACTCGCGAAAACGTGCGCCCGATCAGGTGCTTAGCCACAAGAACGAAGACCTGGAACGAAGGGGAACAGCATGAAATTCGGCAACGGAACGAGCCTTTCGGCGATGCTTGCGACAGGCGCGCTCGCGCTCAGCGGATGCAGCAGCGCGCCGCCGCTTTTCTCCCCCGACGGACGTCCGACGCAGCAAATTTCCTGCCCTGCCTACGGCGGCTGGCGCAACTGCACCGACAACGCGAAGGCGCTGTGCCCCGGCGGTTACGACGTGGTCGATCAATCGAGCGGCGACAGCAACAACACCATGCTCGTCGCGTGCCGCCCGGGCGCGAGCCAGTAAGACCGCGCGCTTTCCGAATCAGCGATGCTGCGTCTCGCGCAGCATCGTGACGTCGTAGCCGAGTGCGTGGGTGCGCTCCATCAGCGTGCGGCGAAGCTCCGGACTGGGCTTCGCTTTCCGCGTCAGAATCCACAGATAACGCCCGGTCGGTTCGCCGAAAATCGACCACGAGTAATCGTCCGCGCGATCGAGGATCCAGTAATCGCCGACGTAGAACGGGCCGAAGAATGACACCTTTAGCTTGGGTACCGTTGGAGCCGAGGACGACTTTCGCGCGTCCTTCCGACGAGCGGTAAGGCCCGTTCAGCCCGCCCTGATGACACGCGTTGATGATCGAGACGAGACCGTCCTCGCGTTTTGCGTAATTCGTCGTGACGGCCTCGCAGCCACGCTTGAGGCGATTCTCATAGCGCGCGAACTCGTGCCAGTGGCCGAGATAGTGTTCGAGGTCGACGGCCTTCGACGGTTCGGGGACATGCTCGTTGTCGCTCTTGCGCGCGCCGTTCGCCGCGCATGCGACGAGCGCGCCGATTCCCCCCCGATCGCGAGCAGGGCGGCTGCGCTATATGCCCAGGGTCGTCTGATTTTCATGTGGTCGTTTGCGTTGTTGGAGTGCGAAGGAGGCTCATAGGAAAGCAAGCCGCGTTTCGTCTTTATCGGCTCCTGAAAACGCTCACCTTCGGCGGGGCGGACGGCTGGCGAAGCGCGCTGCGGCGCTGTGCGAAGCGCTGATAAAGCATTGATTAGTCTACGTTTCGTCTCGGCGAGTGAGTGAATGTACGCGAAATCGCGCACCCTTCCCGATGCTCCCGAAATCGCTCACCTTTGCGCATTGCCGTGCAAAGTGCAGGCCATCGGTGAAAACATTGACATAAAGTCCGCACTACTTCACGCTGCCGGGCCATTCCGGATAAGTTGTTTTCAAACAACGGTTTGAGAGCGATTTCACAGAATCTGATCGAATGTCATCGTAGCGCAATCGTGAGTGCGTGAGGAGCGGTGCGGCTCACCGTAATGCACACTCCCGGATCGTCTCACCTCACGCTCCCGTTTCCCTCACTTTTTGACTAAGGGTATTCTCTGGACCCTTGCTAACCTACGCCCCGCAGCCGTCTTCCATGTCTTCGCCGGATCATCTGCCTTTCGCGTTATCAGCCCTGCTCACGCCGCTTTTCACGATCATCCTGCCGATCTTCGGCCTCATCTTCGCGGGCTATGTCTGCCGCAAGTTCAACAAGCTCGGATCGACCGCCGCATTGGAACTGAACAAGTTCGTCGTCTATCTCGCGCTGCCCGCGCTGCTCTTCAACATCATGGCGAAGACGCCGTGGAGTTCGCTCGATCAGCCCGCGTTCATCGCGGCGTTCGGCATCGGCTCGGCGGTCGTGTTCGGCGTCACGCTGATCGTGCGGCTGATGCAATCGCGCCATCTCGCGGATGCCAGCATCGACAGGCTCAATGCCGCCTATCCGAATACCGGCTTCGTCGGGCTGCCGCTTTGCCTGCTCGCGTTCGGCAAGGACAGAGTCTCGCGTCCGCCGTTATCGCGACGATCATGACGGTCTGTGTGCTGTTCGCATTCGCGATCGTGCTGATCGAACTCGGCCTGCAAACGGAGCGAAATCTCGGCGCGACGCCCGGGCGCGTGGCTGTATCGCTCGTCAAGAATCCGCTGCTGGTGGCGCCGGTCGCGGGCGCGCTCGTCGGCTTGAAACTGATCGCGCAACTGGTGCTGACCTGGTGGCTGGCGTTTCACCTGTTCGGCCTTCCGCCGCTGTGGGCGAAGACCGCCGTTATCCTGAGTGCGCTGCCGACCGGCACCGGGGCCGTTCATGCTGGTGGAGTTCTATCGGCGCGAAGGCGGGGTGACCTCCGGCGCGATTCTCTTTTCGACCGTCGTGTCGCTCGTCACGGTCACGTTCTGCCTCAGCGCGATGCTGTGAGCTTCGCCGCTCGGCGAAAAAACGCCCGGTGCAGGGAACGTCGAGCGAAGCCACCTTCTATCGATGGTGGAGGAGGGATGGTTTTGATGCTTCTGATGTTGGCGCGCTTACTGGCCGGATATGCCGCGCGCGTCGCCGCGAAGCTGCGCATGCTTTTCCTGATACGGACGCAGTTGCGGATAGCTCAGCGAATTGACGGCGTCCAGATCGCCCGCACGACGTGCGCTTGCAAGTTCCGCTTTCACTTCGGCGCGCGACTTCGTGCCATACGCCGACTGAGCGAAGGCGGGCGCCGTCGCCATCAATGCCGATACGACCAGTCCGCCGATCCAAGCCTTCTTCATGGTGATGCTCCCGTTTGCTAAGCGTCCGGTGACGCGTGCAAGTCAGTCTAGAAGTTTTCCTATTGGCCAAAATACCGACTGAGCCAATACACTGTGGTGGGAAAACGCGGAAATGCAGCGGCGCGTCCACGAAG
>JAQFVI010000234.1 GCA_029439495.1 Caballeronia sp. BR6202001590007 | reverse complement strand
AAAAAACAGCAAGACACGAGAAGCGCTTTGCACCAAAAAATACACCCCCCGTCCACGCCAGCAATCCTCACCCTCGTGTGCCGCGAGAAATCTCAGCTCCCGCATCCCGCTCCAACCGCGCCGTAATCGGCATCGAGAAAAACGAGAACATCCCGACCACGAGAAACGCCGGCCAGAAGTCCGACCATTGCACCGTCGCATGACCGTTCAGATACTGCGAAAGCTCGAGCGTGATCCCTGCAACCGTCACGCCTAGCCCAAGCGAAACCTAACCTACTGCACGAAACTGGCGAGACTCGTCGCCCGCCCGACATCGTGCGTCTCGATCTCAGCGTAAGCGAGAGAGTTGAGGTTAGTGAACTGCAGCGCAGGAAAGAACCCGCCAAGGAGCACGACCGCCCAGATGATCCACGTCGGCGTACCCGGAAAGAACGCCCCGCATGCCGCGATGGCAATCCCCGACAACACCGCGTTATAGAAGAGCGTCTGCCGGAACCCAAAGCGGCGCAACACGCGCGACGCGAGCGAGCGCATGAACATCCCGCCGAACGCCGACGCGCAGGTGATCGCGCCGGACTTGAAGGCCGTCATGCCGAGACCTTCCTGCAACGCAAGCGGAAGCAGAAACGGCACGGCACCTAGTCCGATGCGAAACATCGACCCGCCGAGCACGCTCGCCTGAAACGTCGGCACGCGAAAGAACCGCAGATCGAGCATCAGCAGCACGCCCGCGCTCGCGGACAGAAAGAAACCGAACCAGTCGAGCCGCCCCGGATGCTCCTCGCGCGTATCGGCGATGTAGCGGTTGGTCAGATAGATGCGGACGATGCCGATCGGAATGTTGATGAAGAAGATCAGACGCCAGTGCAGATACGTCGTGATGAACCCGCCCAGCAACGGACCGACCGCAGGCCCGAGCATCGCGGGCAGCGACAGATAATTCATCGTGCGAATGAAGTCCGAACGACGCACCGAACGGAAGATGATGATGCGCCCGACCGGAACCATCATCGCGCTGCCGACGCCCTGAATGAATCGCGCGATCGTGAACGGACCCAGCGAGGTCGATGCCGCGCACAATAGCGAACCGACGACGAAGATGCCGATCGCCAAGCGGAACACGGTGCGCGTGCCGAAGCGGTCGGCGACCCATCCGCAGATCGGAATGAACACGCCGAGTCCGAGTACTAACTCGTGACGGCAACCTTCAGTGTGACGGGATCGCGTGCGAAGGCGCGCGCCATTTCAGGAATCGCAGTGACGATGACGTTGGCGTCGACGCTTTCCATGAACATCGCGCATGCGACGATGGGAGGGGCAATGAAAGCTTTGACGGCAAGCGGCATGGCGAATCGCATTCATCTCTCGGCGGCAAGAGCGGCGATTATGGCACCGATGTCATGCAGACGTTGCGGGGCGACGCACGTTCGCACGCGATACACTACAGCATCAAGGAGTGAAACGACGATGGACCCGCAAGACCTGCAACGTCTCGTCACGCAGACGATGCCTTATGGCAAATACAAGGATCGATTGCTCGCCGACTTGCCCGGCCACTATCTCGCGTGGTTCGCGCGTGAGGGTTTTCCAGAAGGCAAGCTCGGCCGCCTGCTCGCGCTGATGCACGAGATCGATCACAACAACCTGCGCTCGCTGCTCGATCCGCTGCGCGGGCGATGAGCGAACGAGCGCGTTTTGAGGCCCGCGATCGATGGTCGCAGGGAGCGCTATAGGTTGTATTTGGCTGCGCGTCAAGCACAAGATATGGTGGAAATGCACGGCATCGAATGCTAAACTTCGGCAACGGTTTCGAAGTCGTGCGCGCGTTCGGCGAAGTGTCCGACGCGCGGTCAGCAGGTGAAGCGTCGTCGTCGCATTTATCGAATGCCGCGCGAACGCAACGCGAAGCAGCATGCGTATCGAGCATCGGGTCACGCTGTATATCGCCGTCGTTCGCATCGAGCCGCATCGCAGTTTTCGGTCCGGCATCGCATGCGAATCGCATGGCAACGTGTGTTGGAACTCATGCAGCAAACACACGCAGCAAAGAGCGTGACTCGACGAACCACGCAAGGTGCGACGCAAGCCATCGACATCATGCTCGCCAGCCACGCACACATCGCAGACGAGGTCGCAGCATCAGCCGCAAAGCCTTGCGCTGCAAGGCTCACAAGGCATCGATCGAAAGCGTTCGAAGCATCGCATGAAGCCTTCGGACACACTCGATGAGGATCGCTTCACACATGCTTGTCGACTCATCGCATCGCGCTTCACACACTGCGATGACTCAAGTGTTGTATGCAGGTAGCAACGTCGAATCTAAATCGCATGAAAACGAGAATTTTCATGAGCAAACACTTTTATCGCTCATGAAAAGATGGTACAAACCGATCTAAATTGATGGTGAGAATTTATGCTTAACTGGGATGACGAGACCACTGCCGTAGCTCCCTCGAGCGCTCGGCAACCGAATGCGTTGCGCAACGCTCAAGGCACGACGCCATTCGCGCAAGCTCATCAAGCTGCCCATCAGACTGCTCCGGCGAACTCGACGAACATCTTCTCCGATGGCTTCGTTTCGCCCGCAGCTGCAACACCGCCCGCCGGCGCCATCGCCGCGCAAAGCGCAGCGCGCGTCAACGTCGCCGACAAGCGCATCATCAACGGCCAGACCGACGTCAATCAGCTGGTCCCGTTCAAGTACAAGTGGGCGTGGGAGAAGTACCTCGCCGGCTGCGCGAACCACTGGATGCCGCAAGAAGTAAATATGTCGCGCGACATCGCCCTGTGGAAAGACCCGAACGGTTTGTCCGACGACGAGCGCCGCATCGTCAAGCGCAATCTCGGTTTCTTCGTCACGGCCGACTCGCTCGCCGCGAACAACATCGTGCTCGGCACGTATCGTCACATCACCGCTCCGGAGTGCCGTCAATTCCTGCTGCGCCAGGCATTCGAAGAGGCGATCCACACGCACGCGTACCAGTACATTGTTGAATCGCTCGGCCTCGACGAGAGCGAGATCTTCAACGCGTATCACGAAGTGAAGTCGATCCGCGACAAGGACGAATTCCTCATTCCGTTCATCCAGACGCTGACGGACCCCGCGTTCGTTACCGGTACGCTGGAAGCGGACCAGAAATTGCTAAAGTCGTTGATCGTGTTCGCCTGCATCATGGAAGGACTGTTCTTCTATGTGGGCTTCACGCAGATTCTGGCGCTAGGTCGCCAGAACAAGATGACGGGCGCGGCGGAGCAGTATCAGTACATCCTCCGCGACGAGTCAATGCACTGCAACTTCGGCATCGACCTCATCAACCAGATCAAGCTCGAAGAGCCGCAACTGTGGACCGCCGAATTCAAGGCCGAGATCCGCGAATTCTTCAAGCAGGCGGTAGATCTTGAATACAAGTACGCCGAAGACACCATGCCGCATGGGGTGCTCGGACTGAATGCGTCGATGTTCAAGAGCTACCTGCGGTTCATCTGCAACCGGCGTTGCCAGCAGATCGGACTGGACCCGCTCTTCCCGAACGAGGAAAACCCGTTCCCGTGGATGAGCGAAATGATCGACCTGAAGAAGGAACGCAACTTCTTCGAAACACGCGTGATTGAGTATCAAACCGGCGGCGCGCTGACCTGGGAATAATAAAAATCCAGGACGTATTGCAGACGAAATCGACGGGACGGTCAGGCAGCAGCGTGTCGCTCACGCGTGCCCGACCGACAAGGTTTAGGAGAACGGTCGCCTGATGCAAAGTGCGCCTACTGACTTAACGAGCCGATTGGCCCGAATAGAAGACAGGCGAATTGCGATCCCCGCAAAGGAATGGGCAAACTTCCCCCCGGAAAATGCCAGCGGCATGGTCGCTGGCTCGATCAAGCGATGGCCGGCGCCGCGAACACGCGGTGCTGACTCAATTTGGCGCGCGGTGCCTCGTGCCTCGGGGTACGGCGCGCCTTGCGGTATTCATTAGCGTAAGCAGGTGGGATCAGCGTACGCCGATGAATAATCCGCTTCGTAGCGTGCGTTATCGAGAAGGCAACACGTGGGAAGCGGGTTTTGACGAAGGGTGTTGTTTGAACTGACTCTCATCTGAAAACCTGAAGGAGAAAATCATGGCAGTTGCCAAGAAAAAACCCGCCGCCAAGAAGGTTGCGGCGAAGAAGGTTGCGGCGAAG
>JAQFVI010000233.1 GCA_029439495.1 Caballeronia sp. BR6202001590007 | reverse complement strand
GGGGCGGCCGGACACGAGTGTACGTGTCGCACCAAAGCCTTGATTTATAGCCGCAAACTATTTTTGACCCGCGATTTTCAAAGGCCTGGTCGATGCGCGAATCCTGGGCTATCTAGTGACGACCGGCGGGATTTTCAAGCGGCGCGTGCTCAACGCCGCCGCCATGTCAACCAGCGTTCGCGGCCCGCGAAGACAGGAATCGAGTCGCTAACTTCGCGATCTTCGATCAGTTCGAAGTTTGACGTCAGCAAGACGTCGAGTTCGTCGCGCTCGATGCCGAACGGCGGCCCCTTCGGCGTCGTGCCGATGAAGTAGAACCCGGCGAGCCGCACACCCGGCGCAAGAAGTTGCGCCATGCGATCGGCGTAATCCTGCCAGCGGTTTTTGGGCAAGGCGCACAGAAACGCGCGCTCGTAGATACAGTCCGGCGCGAAAGGCGGCCGATAGGCAAAAAATCCGCCTCTTCGACGATGTCCGCCCGCGTGCCGCCGTGACCACGCCCGGCGAAAAATCGATGGCCCGCACGGTCCAGCCCCGCTCGGCCAGAAATGCCGCCTCGTAGGCGCTGCCGCAACCCGGAATCAAAACATGGCGAACCTGCTGCGCGTCCGCGAATTCCTTAAACGCGTCGGGCACGCCCGCCTGATCCCACGGCATGAAGCGGCGCTCGAAGCGCTAGTCCCAGAAGCCCGGAGAATTCGGGTCGCGATTTTCGAAAGCCGGATCGCTCATGGCCGTCTCCTACGGATTGCCCGACCACGTCTGGGCGACGATCACCGCCGCGCCCGCAACCACGATGATGCCGAATACGAGCAAGGTCGTCAGCAAGCGATTGGTGCGCTTTTGCTCAGCGAGCAGTTGCCGCATCGTGTCGTCGTTGCTGCTTTTGGGCGCATCGTGATGCTGCGCCAGAATGTGATGAATCAGCCGCGGCAGTTGCGGAATCGTCTTGCTCCACTGCGGCGCCTCCATCTGCAGGCGCTCATACCAGCCGCGCCAGCCGATCTGCTCGTTCATCCAGCGTTCGAGATAGGGCTTGGCGGTCTTCCACAGATCGAGTTCGGGATCGAGCGAGTGGCCGAGCCCTTCGACATTCAGCATCGTCTTTTGCAACAGGACGAGTTGCGGCTGGATTTCGACGTTGAAGCGGCGCGACGTCGAGAAGAGTCGCATCAGCACCTGGCCGAGCGAAATGTCTTTCAGCGCGCGGTCGAAATACGGCTCGCAAACCGCGCGGATCGCGCTTTCGAGTTCCTCGACGCGCGTCGACGGCGGCACCCAGCCCGATTCCAGATGCAGCGTCGCGACCCGGTGATAGTCGCGCTTGAAGAACGCGAGAAAGTTCTGCGCCAGATAGTTCTTATCGAAGTCCGACAACGCGCCGACGATGCCGAAGTCCAGCGCGATGTATCGGCCGAAGGTCGCTTCGTCGAGGCTGACCTGAATGTTGCCGGGGTGCATGTCCGCATGGAAAAAGCCGTCGCGGAACACCTGCGTGAAGAAAATCTCGACGCCGTCGCGCGCGAGCTTCGGAATGTTGACGCCCGCCGCGCGCAGCGTCTCGACCTGACTGATCGGCATGCCGACCATGCGCTCCATGGTCAGCACGGTCGGCGCGGAGTAATCCCAGTACATTTCGGGCACGAGCAGCAAATCGAGGCNGTTCGTCGTGCAGATATTTGTCGAACTCCGCGACGACCTCACGCGGCTTCAAACGCCGGCCGTCCGGCCAAAGCCGTTCCGCCCAGAACGCGATATCGCGCAGCAGCGCCAGATCGGAGTCAATCACCGGCAGCATGTTCGGACGCAGCACCTTCACCGCGACCGGTTTGCCCATGTGCTCGCCGGTGCGAATTTTCGCGAAATGCACCTGCGCGATCGACGCGCTCGCCACCGGCACGCGCTCGAATTCGTCGAAAAGCGTATCGATCGGCGCGCCGAGCGACTTTTCGATGATATTGACCGCCACGTCCGAATCGAAGGGCGGCACGCGGTCCTGCAGCTTGGCGAGTTCGTTGGCGATATCGACCGGCAGCAAATCGCGCCGCGTCGACAGCACCTGACCGAACTTGACGAAAATCGGCCCGAGGCTTTCGAGCGCAAGCCGCAGGCGGATGCCGCGTTCGACATTATAGGTGCGGCCGAAGGTCGTGATGCGCATCAGCATGCGCCCGCGACGATCGTTGATGCCGCTCATCACGAGTTCGTCGAGGCCGAAGCGGACAATCGTGAAAAAAATCTTGAAGAAACGCAGGAAACGCATATTCGGTTCGCTTCAGCTCGTTATTTGCGCGAATCGTTCGACGACTCGCCGCCACTTCGCGCTGAAGCTCCGCGATCAGGCGATCTTTTTTCGATTCTCTCGATGCGCTTCTCCACGCGAGCGAGCGCATCCCGCGCCTTCGACAATTCCGCATCGAACACAGCGAGCGCGCTTTTACGCACGAGTTGCGGACGTTCGTCGAGCAGGAATTCGGCCACGCTGTCCAGCAAGTTTCGACCCGTGCGCTGCGCCTGCTCATGTATCGAACAGGCGATCAGGCCGACGCGATGCGCGGGCGCGTCGCCGATCACGCGTGCGAGGTCCTCTTCCGGATCCCAGCGCAGGTGTTCGGCGAGCTTCGCGAGCGTCGTCGCGAATTCCGCGTCGCCTTCGATGCGGACGTGCTTCATCACGGCGCCATGCCCGCCTTGCAGGAAAGCGGGCGCGGCATCGAACGGCACAGCGATGGTCACGTCGAAGCAGCCTGCTTCGGCATCGCTCGTCGCCGCGAACAGGCCGTCCGCCTGCACGACCAGCGCTAGCGCGATCGGCGGGCAGGACAGCTTCGCGCATTTGCCAGCATAGGGTTTGAGCCGCTCGCGCGCCCACGGCTCGCGCACGAGCAGATAATTCACGGCGGCCGCGAAGGCGCCGGATGCGGTCTCCAAGGCGGGTTGTGCTGCTGGACGAGCGGTGTCGTCTGCGTGGGTCATCGGTCTGAGATGAAAAAACCGCACGAGAGACGCTCCCGCGCGGGTTTCTATTCTAACGTCGCTAACGTCGCAGCCGGTCTTCACACGGCTGGCTGCGAACGGCCCGGCTTCCGGCTTAGTTGACCTGCTGGATGCCCGCCAGCAGCCAGCCTTCGTTGCCGGCCTTCTGCTTCGTCAGGTTCCAGACCTCGATGAACGGTTCCGCCGCCGAACCTTCCGACTCACGGATCAGGCCATGGAAGCGCAGGCTCGCCAGGTATTCCGTCGGACGATCGTCGACGCCGAGCACGTCCGCGTTGAGCTGAACCACGTCGGTGCGGTTCGGCGCGCTGTCGCGGGCATCGACGTCGAGCTTCACTTCCGCGAACATCTCGGGCGTCGTGAATTCGCGGATGTCATTGACGTTGCCGCGATCCCAGGCGTCCTGAAGCCGCACAAAGTAGACCTTCGCGTTACGCACGAAGGCATCTGTGTCGAAGCCCGCCGGCACGTTCGGATTGACCGCTTGCTGCGCCGGCGCATCGATCACGTTCGCGCCGAAGCCGCTTTGCTGCGGAAGCTGCGTCGGCTGCTGCTGATCGAAACCCGTGCGCGCATACGGGTTGGTTGTTCGAACCAGCGCCCGCGCCCGCGTAAGCCGGCGTATTGCCGTTCGCAGCCTGACGCTTGCGCATGATGAAGCGGAAGATCATGACGGCCGCGAGCACGATCAACGCGATGATGATCATGTTCGCCATCGCGCCGGCGAAGGCTTCGCCCAGACCGAAGTGCGACAGCAGCGCCGCGATGCCAAGACCGGCGGCCAGACCGGCGATCGGTCCAAGCCAGCGGCTGTGCGGCGGCCAGAGTGCGTTGAGCCTGCGCGGCCTGACCTGCTGCATCGATTGCGACGGCGGCGTCGCCTGATGCTGCTGCGTCGCCGTGGCCGACTGACGGCCCATGCTGCGGCAGCCGCCCATGCGCTTGGCTTCCGCCGTTTCCGCGAAGATTGCGCCGGCCACAATAACGCCAGCAAGCGCCAGAACTGAGGCCTTTCCTGAACACGGAGTTCAGGAAACCCCGGGATTGGGTGTACGCGAATGGACATTTCAAATCCTCTAGAAAGTGGAACACTAAAATTTGGTCCCGACGTGTAACGCTACCATGCCACCTGACAAATTGTAATATTTAACTCGATCCAGACCGGCTTGTTC
>JAQFVI010000232.1 GCA_029439495.1 Caballeronia sp. BR6202001590007 | reverse complement strand
CGCGACGGCGGCAATCGGTGTCGGGCACGAGTTGTTCGTCACGCGCGCATTCGCGTGGCCGACCTTCGTCGTCATGCTCGGTTACCCGCCGTATTTCATGCTGTGCCGCAAGCTGAACGTCGATCCGCTGGTGTCGTTCGCAGTCGAGATTCTGCTGATGTCGCCGGTGGCGATGGCCATGCTGTTCGCGCGCGGTTCCTTCGCCGTAGTCGCGGACAGGCCCTTGCTTTGGGCGCTGCTGTTGCCCGGGCTATGCGTGCTGAGCACGATCGCGCTCGCTTCGTATCTGCGTGCGAGCTGCTATCTGCCGCTCGCGCTGTTCGGGCATTCTCGGCTATGTCGAACCGGTGCTGCTCGTCGGCGTCGCGGTGCTGTTGCTCGGCGAGCCGTTTTCGGCGAAGCAGTTGGGCACCATGGCCGATCTGGATCGCGGTCGTGCTGACCGGCATCCACAGCGCACGGCCTGATGATGCGCGAACGCGCGTCTCGTACGTCCTTGCCGATGAGCGAACATCACGCGAGCGCCAAACACGAAGCCGTCGCGCAGGCGCCGGAAGCGGAGCGCATCGAACGATAAGCCGCGCACGGCTCCAAAGAAAAAAGCAAGCCCGAAGTCCGCTCAGCGCGCTTGCTAGCTGGCGCTGAAATGCCGGCGCCGTCCGTTTCCGACAGGCGCGAGAACATCGACAGCGACATGAGAACCACGCACGCCGTGGCGATGAATCCGCACGCGAGCTGTCAGCGCTCGGTANCTGCCTTCATCAACTGCTGCGCGGTGCCCTGAAACGACGTCGCGGCTGCGAGGCGCGGCTTGGGAACGTTGGCGAAAGCAAGCGCGCCCATCGTCGCGAAACTGAGCGAACGGCCGAGTCCGCCGACCAACAGAAGCAAAAAGATCGCGATCGGCGGCCAGGCCTGCGACATCGTTGAACAAACCAACAGGACCGCCCCGAAGCACACGCTACCCGCGCACAGCACCGTGCGCACGGAGAAGAACCAGCGCAGCGCGAGCGCGGTCATCGGGCGCATGCAGAACGAGCCGAGCGCACTCGCGAACGTGACGAGGCCGCTTGTCGTTGCGCTGTAGCCGAAGCCGGTTTGCAGCGTCAGCGGCACGAGAAACGGCAGCGCGCCCGCCCCCCGCGCGGAACAGGCTGCCCGCGACCGTCGACGCGTGAAAGGTCGGAATCGACAGCAGCGAAAAGTCGACCGCCGGATTCTCGACGCTGCGGCAATGACGCGCCGTCAGCCAGAATAGCAGCAGCCCGGCGGCGACGAACACCCACGGTACGCCCAAGGGCAACACGCCGCGTCCGGTGCTTTCGATGCCGATCATGAACAGGCTGAGCGAAACGCTCGACATCAACTGCCGCGCAGGTCGGGCGGCGAGGGCGGCAGGAGCTTCCACGTCAGGATCATTCCGGCGATGCCGACCGGCACGTTGACCCAGAAGATGCTGCGCCACGACAGCGCATCGGTCAGGAAGCCGCCGAGCAGCGGACCGACGAGCGCGGGCATCGTGAGCCAGGTCGTCGCCTGCAGCAGTTCCTCGCGCTTTACGCCGCGAAACAGGATCAGGTGCCCGACGGGCACCATTATCGCGCCGCCGAGCCGCGCGGCGATCAGTTGCGGCAGGTTGGTCGCGGCGGCGCACGCAAGCGATGCCAGCGTGAACGTGGCGATCGCCCACATGAAGACGCGCCGTGCGCCGAAGCGATCGGCGATGCAGCGAGTCTACGCGAAGCGCTCCATGCGTTGCAGGTTCAGTGCGCGATGCGTGCGGCGATGTCCAGATAGTGAGCGAGCGGCGGCGTGACGCGAGCGGCATCTTTTGCCGCATCGTCCCAGCGGCGCAGCGACATGGCATCTTCGGCCCAGGGCTTGGACAGGAAGGCGCGCGCGCTTTCGTCGTCGAAGATGCCGCCCTGCAGTTCGAGGCTGCGCACCGAATCCGGCGACAGTCGCGCGTGGTACGACGCATCGATCGCGCATAGACAGCGCTTGGCATCGACGTGAAGGCGGATCGGCTCGAGCACGGCATCGTCGAAGAGCGGTCGCAGGAACGGCAGCGCGAAGTATTGATGCAGGTCGTCGATGCCACGCTGCGTCGGCGTGTCACCCTGCAAGTTCAGCAAGTGTCCCAAATCGTGCAGCAGCGCCGCGACGACGAGTTCGGCACGCGCGTTCGCTTCTTCGGCGAGACAGGCCGTTTGCAAGGCATGCTGCAATTGACTGACGGGCTCGCCGCTATAAGCCAAGCCGCCGTACCGTTCGAACAGGTGTCGGATATCGTCGAGAGAAAGCGCCATGATCGCGCGAGGTCGCATCGGGCCATTGAAGCGCGCGATTGTCGCCGCGCAATGTGGCGACCTGATGGCATTCGCAGCGCGGGACATGTAGCCAAAGCCCTCATTTTAGCGTGTTACGATACTCTGCGACCCGAATCCACCGAACGCAAGCATGGCAACGCTATACGAAACGCTCGGCGTGGACGAGCACGCCACGGACGATGAAATCAAACGCGCGTATCGCAAGGCGGTAATGCGCTCGCATCTCGATCGCAATGCCGGCAACGAAGATGCCGCGCGCGCGAAGTTTCTGGAGATCAAGGAAGCCTACGCGATCCTCTCGGACCCCTCGCAGCGCGAAGTGTACGACCGCATCTTCGCGGAAGAAATGCAGCGCTGGGAAGCGCGCATGAAGCAGGAGGAAGCCGAACGCGAAGCGCGTGAAGCGAAAGAGCGCGAGGCGCGCGAGGCTGTGTATCGCGAGCGCGTCTCGCTTGTGATGCAGTTCGCGTCGCAGGGACACAATCGCAATGTGGTGTTCGGCGTGTTGCTCGGGCAGCGCTGCGAGGAATCGGTTGCGCGGCAGATCGCGGACAGCGCGATCGCGCTGCATGAGTCGCGGAGTGCATCGCAGGCGCCCGCACACGATGCCGGCGACGACGAAGAAAAGAGCGATGAGAACAAAGACAAGGAAGCCGTAAATCAACCGGGCGCGTATCCGCTCGGCATGATGTGGTTCCAGTTCCTCAACAACCTGCGGTTCTGATGAGCGATGCGATCAGGCGGCGAGCCTTTCGCCGCGCATGTTGTTCTGCTTCGGCGCAGGCGGATACTCGCACCAGTGTCCGTCGTCGTGACGAAAGAAGAACAAGGCTTGCGACGCCGCGCCTTGCTCGGTCCTCACGCATACATAGCGCCGTCCATCGGCGCGCGTGCGACTGAACTGCGTAACATGAACCGGAATGTTCCCAGGCGAAAGCCATTTCTCGACCTGGTAACGAAGGGACTGTTCATACGCGTTTTTCATCAAAGTCTCCACACGCGGCTTCCATGTACGGGGTAACGGCCGATTGCGCGCGCTGCTTGATGCCCTCGTGCATGAATAAACGTGCCGCAACGCACCACCTTCTTGACAAAGCACTTGAACTCTATGCCGGTGATCCTTGACGTAAAAGCGTTTTGCGAAATAGCAACAGGCGAAACGACGACGCTCACCGTTGTAGAAATCGCGCAACACACGACGTGTTTGCGGAGTTCATGGTCGTGCAGCGTGGTGCCGGGATATGTACGCGGACGGTCATATCATTGGCCAGAGCGTGCGTTACCCGTCATTGAAAATGGAGCGAACGCCATGCCCGCGGCGTGCTTCAAGGCGGATGCGCGAAGCTCAGTTCATGGCCGTCGGGATCGGTGAGATGGAAGTAGCGCTCGTTCCAGGGCGCATCGCGCGGGGCAAACTGAGGCTCGATGCCTTGCGCCCGAGCATGACGATAAAAGGCGTCCACATCGGACACATGGACGATGAGGCGTCCCCATTAGCGAAGCAGACCGTGCGTTTCACGGGTGAGGTTGAGGAACGAGGCACCCATTGCGAACGACGTGAAGTCCGCATCGGCGCCGCCGTACAGCTTGCGAAAGCCCAGCGCCTCGTAGAAGCGCACCGAGCGCGTCATGTTGTGTGTGGAGAGCGTGATGGCGCTTAGGCCTTCGATGGCGGCACCTTGCATGTCGTTCGCGTCGGGAGGATTCATGTCATCTCTCATGGTGGTGCGCCCCGAGAGAGTACATCACGCTTACACGCCGCCGTCTTTCCGGTCTTGCTGCGATGCGTTCGTCTTCGACGGATCCGGCTCGAGATCGGAATCCTTGTGATCGTGCT
>JAQFVI010000231.1 GCA_029439495.1 Caballeronia sp. BR6202001590007 | reverse complement strand
AGCCCAAGTCAGGGTCGGCCTCGACCTTCACATCCAGCGCTTGCGCGATGACCACCGGATCGACAGGCAGATGTCCATCCCAGTAACGTGAAACCAAATCTCTCGCAGTTCGTGTCGGCATATTCCATTGCCCTCCATCAACAAATTCGCCCGCACAGATTAGTTAGTAATCGATATCGATAAAAATCGATAGAGTCTATCATCGCATTCCTCCGACGATGAAACACCTCGTCCGAACGGCCTGGCCACAAAAGCAAAAAGCCGTTCGCGCATGCGAACGGCTTCTTCACGCATCGAAGCGACTGCCCGTCAGGCCGGCGCCGCGTTGGCGATACTCTGCGTCACTTCGCGCGCCACGGACAGATATCGCGCCGCCGTATCCGCGAGCGTCAGTCCCTTCAGCGGCCGATGCGAATGCGGCCCCGACAGCGCCTGCACCAGCGCATCAGCATAGACCTGCGTATCGTCGGGATCGCACAGATGCACGCCCGGAAATTCCGCCGCGAAGCTGAATGGCCGGATCGTGCTTGCGACCACCGGCACGCCGAAAGCGAGCGCCTGCAGCATCACGCGATCCGACAGCCCGAGCTTCGCGACGAGATCGCCGACCGCCGCATGATACGCCGGACCCTCGATCACGCCGCACAGCAACAGACGCGCGTTCGGCACCTACTCGACGACCTGCCGGAACGCATGCACGGTGCCGAGCTGGTTCTTCACCGACGTATAGCGGCCGATCTGCACGATCTGCGCGCCATCGGCGTGGGCCGCGCGCGCATGCCGAAGCGCGACATGTCGACGCCGTTCGGTATCAGCGATATCGATGGATGGCGGCCGACTGCCGCGACGTAGTCGTCGATATTGCTCGGCGATACCGCGATCACCGCACGCGTGCGCCGCGTCAGCAGACGCTCGACACGGCGGAACATCTGGCTTTCGAAATCGTTGGTGGCCGAATGCATGACGTACACGACGGGCGCGGCGAGCGGCATCGCGCGGCGTAGAGTAGAACGCGGGGATCGTCGCATGCGCGAAGATCACGTCCGCGCGATAAGCCCGCAGCGTCTGATAGAGATTCCAGAACTTGCCGAAGCAGCCATGCAAACGATCGGGAAACGGGCACTTGACGCCATTGTCCACGAATTCGGCCCGCAGCGCCGTGAAGTCGTCGTGCGCGGGCACGAGCGACGCCATCGCGACGGTTTCGCCGCCCTTCTGCTGATGAATCGCCAGATCCTTCGCCAGCACTTCGGCGCCGAGCAGACGAGGAGCCAGCACGAGATGAACGATGCGCATCACGCCCCCTTAACGATACGGAACAGCATCCAGTTCGCGACCGAACCGAGTCCCGCCGTCATCGCCCGTGCAACGTCCGTGACGCCCCACAGATGCGTCGCGACCGGCACCGTCACGCACAGCACGATGGCCTGAATGATCGACGCATGCGTCGCCACCTTGGGAAGCCCGATCGCACGCAGCCATGACACGAGGACCGCGATCAGCGCGCCGATCGCCATGTTGATGACGAAGATCTTGAAGAGCGGCACCGCGGACAGCCAGGCCGACCCAAGCACGAGATTGAAGAGCGGCTCGGCGATGAGCCGCAGCACGATCACGACGACCGACAGACCGATCACCGCGAGCAGCATCCAGCGGCGAAACATCTTCTGCGCGGACTGCGTATCGCGCCGATGATGTTCCGAGAAAGTCGGAAACAGATATTGCGACATCGCGATGGCGGCATCGGCGAGCAGCATCTGCGCAAGCTTCGACGGCATCTGATACGCGCCCAGTTGCAGCGGCCCGAGCAGTTTCGCGACCACGACCTTGTCGAACTGATGGAGCAGCAAATTGACGACGCTGCCCGCCCAGATCCAGCGGCTGAAGTTCACGTAGTGCGAGATGCCGTGAAACGAGAGACGCAGCGGCGGGCGCGGCGACATCGTGGTCCAGGTGAGCGTGGTCTTGAGCAGTTCGCCCGCGACGAGGCCGATCAGCACCGAGTATGCGCCCGCGCCCGACAGCGCGCAGACGAGGCCGACGGCGCAATCCGTGAACGAGGCCGAGGTCTCGACGCCCGCCAGCTTCTGAAAGCCGCGCTGCCGCGTGACGACGAAATACGCTGGCGATGCGATGCCGCGCAGGAGCGGCAGCACGGCGGCCAGAAAGATGAGGCCGATCGAGCCGGTCATATGGAACTGGCTCGTCATGAAAGGCGCGATGGCCGCGATGAGCAGGCCGATGAGCACGCGGCGCATCGCGAGCGTGGCCCACACCGCGCCGAGTTCGTCGTGCGTCGGCGCTTCGCGATGTTGCACAACGGCCTGCGCAAGCCCGGTATCGGACAAGGATTCGGCGATCGCCACCGCGAGCAGCGCGATGCCGACCGCACCGATCGCTTCGGGTCCGAGGATCCGGCCGATGGCCAGAAACTTGACCGCGACGAGACCGCGCACGACCACTTGCTGCAGAAGCACCCAGAACGCCGCGTCCTGCTCGAATCGCGCACGCGCCGGTATGAAAGGTAGCCGGACAGATCTCACTCAATTCCCCGCGCTGCTGTTGTTCGGTTGCGTGACGCGCGCGATCAGTCGATATCGTGACGCGCCACCGTGCTCGGCCCTCGCTGCATCGTCCGGATAACGGTCATGCGCGGGGCTTCGCTTCTTTTTCATGCAACTGTTCCAAAAGTATCGTTAAGGCCGGCACGCCGGACGCCAACGCGTAATCGTATTCGGCCCGAAATGGGTATCAATGCGGGTTGACGCGGCGCGCTTGGTGGTCTTGCCCACGTCCGTGCGCGCGGATAAACGTTCAAATATGGCCGTCGAATACGCGAGGCGGGTGCTACTGTTCATTCGTCTTCACATTTGCGCGTGGGCTCAATGCTCGCGCGCGGCATCGAAAACCTTACGCCACGTCTGCGGTGAGATCCATGGCGAAACAAACGGTCCTCATCATCGAACCCGACTTCAGCGGACATCGCTGGCGCTATGCCGAGTGGGTGGCGAATGCTTATATGGAAGCATGGAAGCGGGATATCGCTGCGTGATCGTCACCGAGCCGCGCAACGAGGAGCATGCGCTGGTCAGGAAGATTCGCGCGCAAAGCGGCGGCGATCTCGACATTCAGCTCGTCGAGGCGCCGGTCGAGCGCAGCAAGGTGGCGTATGTGCGGTTCCATCGCAACTTCCGTCATTACTTCTCCGTCGCCAGGCGAGCGTGGACCGCGCGGAACCAGTCGCGCTCGTCGTCGTGCCTTATGCCGATTACTTCCTGCTGGCGCTGCCGTTCCTGCGTTCGCCGTTCGGCGCGACGCCCTGGGTCGGCATCACGATGCGTTCGAACTTTCATCATCATCTGGTGGGCGTGCGCACGCCGCCCAGGCCGCTCGTCAACGCGATCAAGGCGCGGCTTTTTCACGCGCGATTCGCGTCAGCGGGATGAAGACGCTGCTGACTATCGATCCCACCTTGCCCGACTGGTGGAAGCGCCAACGCCCGGACTTCGGGCGCGTCCGCGTCGATCGAATATCTGGCCGATCCATTTCCGGATGCGCGTGCCGCCGAGCCTGCCGCCGCCAAGGAGCGGCTCGGATTGTCGGACGGAATGCATGTGCTCGTGTATGGCGCGATCAACGATCGCAAGGGTCTGTTCGAACTGGTCGATGCGCTGGCTCAGCGTACCGACGGCGCGCATGCGCCGAGGCTCGTCATCGCCGGTGCGCAGGACGAAGACACGCGGGCGCAGTTGCAGCGCGCGATCGCTCGCTTGACGAAGGCACCCGTGGTGCTCGATCGCTTCATCTCCAGCGAGACTGAGCTCGATCTCTTCTCGGTGTGCGATGTGGTCTGGCTTGGGTACAAGGGCCACTATGGGATGAGCGGCGTGCTCGTGCAGGCGTTTCGCTTTCGAAAGCCGGTTGTGGCTACGGCCGATGGACTCATCGGGTGGTTTTGCCGGACCGGCGAGTTGGGGCCTGTTATTGAGGATCTTTCGAGTGCTGCTATCAATCGCGCGATCGATGATGTGCTCGCGCGGAGGGAGGCGCCGGTGGTCGACGGGCACATGCTCGAACGGAATACTTTGTCCCAGTTCAAAGAGACTTTGAGGCAGGCTGTTGGTTGATTCTTTCTTGCCGTTTGCCGTTTGCGTGCAAGGGGC
>JAQFVI010000230.1 GCA_029439495.1 Caballeronia sp. BR6202001590007 | reverse complement strand
CTTCTTTGAAATCGAGCCGTCTTTCTTCGAGACGGTCGTCGTATTTTTTTCGTGCCATTGCTTTACTCACGGCTTTGCGCACGACATGCGCCCGCGTTCCGCTATTCCGGACGACGAAATCTATGACGATGGGCGCGAACAACGCGTGTTGTCACCCGGGCGCTACGCAATCTCACGACGCGTACTAAGAATATGCTCGTGTCGACGCTGGCCGAGCGGCGCATTATTCTGCGCTGATTCGCACCAAAGAAATTTCGTGACATTCGAAACCATCGATGAGAACGGCGCGGCTGCGGTTTATGGCGTGTTCTTCGAGGTTTCGAGATCGAAGACCCGAAAGTGCCGACTAATCTTGCAAGTGCAATCGGCCTACGTTCTTGATGCCGGTTTGACGAAGCGTCAGAGCACCGCCAAGAAAGTGACCCTTCGAAGCATCTTGCTTGCCGCGCTCGAAGGAAGACACATCCGGCCTTAGTCAAGAAAGACAAACGGCTGCCCTCGGGCAGCCGTCGCGTGCAAGACTCTCTATCCACCTCTCGGCGAAACTCCCACTCCAGGTGGGACCTGATTGCTCAGGCGGCGCTACGTTTTCTCACTCGCTTTCACGTAGCTTTTCTTCCTGCACCCACCGACGCAGCGGCGGGATTCGTGAATTATAAGGAGGCTAATATTGCCGGTCAACGCAAGCCGCCCATCAGCCGGGAGAATTCAGACTTCCGGACATCCGTCTCTGCCCATCCGATGCCGCGCGCTTAAAATTCCGCTTTCGCCGCGCACCGTCCTCGCATCATGAAACGCTTCCTCGCTCTCTATCTCGCGGCATGGTCCGCCGCCTTGCTGTATTTCGGCCGTCATTCCGCCGCGTTGATCGCGCTGTCCGGTGTGCTCGCGCTCGCGGGCTTCGATCTTCTGCGCCCCGATTTCACCAAGCGCTCGTAAGCCCGGCGAGCTCAGCGCTGCTTGGCCGCTTCCCAGTTGATGTCGACGCACAGCACCTGCAAGCCGTACGGCGTCTGCGCGGCGATCGATACCGTCACACACAGGTGCGCCTCGTTGATCGACAGATACGGCGCTGTCAGATGCACGCGCCCCGGCGAGCGCAGCGCCTCGATGAAATATGGCCGGCGCTCCCAGCTCGCGCCTTCCGAGTGCAGCAGCGGACTGAAACGCTTCGCGCGCTGCGAAGTCCGCCCGATCGGCACCACGTTGTCGCCGATCTGCCGCCCCGCCTGATCGAGCAGAAAGCAGCGCGCGGTATCCGCGAGTTGCAACATCTCGCTCGTCGCGGCGGCGAGCGATTCGCCTTCCATCAGCCTGACCGAAGCGCGTTCCAGTCCGCGCACATACGGCTCCTGCCTTCCTGCCGCGCCGATTGCGCGCGATCGCGCGCCGCGATGCGTTCGCGCGAGACGGCCGACAAGGCATCCATCGCGTCGGCGGGGAGGTCGCTGTGCACGGCATCGACGCTCGGATGCGCGAAGTACGCGCCCTGCACGAAATCGACGTTGCATTCGAGCGCGATCAGCGCATCGCGTTCAGTGGACAGTCCGCCCATCAACACCAACTGTCCGGACTCGTGCAGAAGCGAAACCAGTCGCGGCAACACGCGATCGATGTGCGAATGCTCCGTCGCTTGCTGAAGAATGCAGCGGTCGAGCGTGACGATGTCCGGCCGCAGTTGCCACACGCGATCGATGTTCGAATGCTTGACGCCGAAGCCGTCCAGCGCGATCAGAAAGCCAGACTTCCGCAGCGAATCGATGATCTCGGAAAAGCGCGTCGTCTCTCCGCCGGCCTGTTCCGGCACTTCGAGCACCACGCGCTGCGGCGGCGGGCCGATATCCTTCAGCACGGCGAGGAGCGCATCGCCGTAGCTCGTGTCCATCAGCGCGGCGGGATGAAGACTCAGAAAGAGCCATTCGTCGTGGCTGTCGAACGCGTTGAAATTGCTCAGATGCAGCGATTCCGCGAGCCGCCCGAGTTCCAGAAGATCGCCGCGGCGCGCGGCCTGGGTGAACACTTCGGCGGACGGAACATGACGATGTGTATCGTCGCGGGCGCACAGCGAGGCGTGATACCCGATCGTCCGCCGATGCGACACCGAGAACACCGGCTGGAACACGCTGAACACCGTGTACTCGCCGTACAGCACCGTGCGACGCGAGCCGTCGTCGCCGGCGATGGGGCGCGGCGGCCGAAAGCGGGGAGGGTCGAGATCAACCATGCTCATGGTGTCGAGGCGCAAAGCGAGTGAACTTATTCAGTTCGATTCCGACGGATCGGGCTTGCGCTTGACCGAACGCACTTCCGGCGCCAATTGCCCGAAGATCCACGCCGACGCTGCCGTGATGATGCCCACGCAAAGAAACGCGGGCAGGGAATTGGTTTGCGTAACGCGCGGCAGGATGCCCGTGAAGGTCGCGAGAATGGCGCCGGCGACGGTTACGCCGAGGCTCATCGACAGCATCTGCACCAGCGAGAACAGGCTGTTGCCGCTGCTCGCGCCGCCCGTGCCGAGATCCTTGAGCGTGAGCGTGTTCATCGCGGTGAACTGCATCGAATTGACGGAACCAAAGATCGCGAGTTGCACGAGCCGCAGCCATAGCGGCTGAGTCGCGCTGACGAGCCCGAAGCTCGCCATCATCAGGCCGACCAGCACGGTGTTGACGACGAACACGCGCCGGTAGCCGTGCTTTTCGATCAGCCACGTGACGAGGCGCTTAGATAGCATGCCGGCCTGAAAGGCCGTGTAGCCGAGGCTCACCTGCAGCAGGAGCGGAATCAGATACGGTATCGCGCCGCTGCCGATGCGCGCGAACAGATTGCCGAGCAGTCCGACGCTGAAGGTGTGGATCCTGAAGAGATCGAGCGAGAAGATCGGCTGCAGCGCGCGCGTCGCATGCAGGCCGTAGGCGACGAAGCACGCGAAGCTCAGCACCAGCAGCACGATGACGACCGCGTGCTGAAGACCGAGATCGGCGAGACCGTCGAGCGAGATGGTCAGTGCGACCATGCCGATCGCGAGCAGCAGATAGCCTATGAGATCGAAGCGCGCGGTCGCGGGATTGCGGCTGTCAGGCATGTACATCGTCGCGATGCAGCCGACCACGCCCACGGGCACGTTGATCAGAAAGATCCAGTGCCAGGCCGCGATCTGCACGAGCCAGCCGCCGAGCGTCGGACCGATCAGTCTTGGAATCGCGACGAACGCGAGTGCCGACAGATAGCGTTCGGCGGGAAACACGCGCAGCACGGCGAGACGTCCGACGGGCAGCAGCATCGCGCCGCCGATGCCCTGCACTACGCGATAGCCGATCAGCGCGGCGAGCGATTGCGCGTTCGCGCAGAGCAGCAAGCCGATCGTGAAGATCAGGATCGCGCTGAAGAACACGCGCCGGGTGCCGAGCTTGTCGGCGAGCCAGTCTGACACGGGAATCATCATCGCCATGGTCAGCGAGTAGGCGATCACGACGCCCTGCATGCGCAGCGGCGCTTCGCCGAGGCTTCTCGCCATGGCAGGGAGCGCCGTGTTGACGATCGTCGAATCGAGCGCCTGCATGAAGAAGCCCGTCGCGACCAGCCACAGCATGATGCTGAGCGAACGGTCCGAAGGCGTGTCGGCTGCGGTATCGGTCATGGGGCGTTTATTTGTGCAGTTCCGCGACGAAGTCGTAGTAATCGTTGCAGCAGTAGGTGTCGGTGGTGAGTTCGATCGCGCGTTGTTCGGCCGTGTAGCCGACGCGCGTGATGAGCAGCAGCGCGTCGTGCGGCGCGATGCCCATTTGCCGCGCGATCTCGTCGCTCGCGTTGACGGCGCGGAAATGCTGGAGCGCGCGCGGCACGTTCAGGACGGACGTCACGCCGACATGGCCGCCGTGATGCGCGCGGCCGACCGCGCGATGTACCACGCGAAGGGCCTCGGCGAAGGTAAGACGATCTTCGCGGAACCGCGCGACTTCGAGTTCGCGTGAATCCGCGCCGCCGATAAAAAAACGCGCGAGGCACACACCTCGCGCGTTTGATCGATTCGATCGTTGCGGCAGTCGGGGACGCTCAGACTTCTACGCTCGTCCACGATTGTTCGCGCAGCTTGGCGCGCAGGCGGGCGATCGCCTGGCTGTGCAACTTGTGCGTATTTCGGCGAACGTGACCGCCGATTTT
>JAQFVI010000229.1 GCA_029439495.1 Caballeronia sp. BR6202001590007 | reverse complement strand
CTTCTGTCAAGGCTACCATCGTCTCCCAGGGTCGTCACGCCAAAGTGACCATCTTCAAGATGCGTCGCCGGAAGCACTACCAAAAGCACGCTGGCCATCGCCAGAACTACACCGAACTGCGCATCGACGCGATCAACGCGTAAGCGCATCGGTTAAGGAGCTAAGCAAATGGCACACAAAAAAGCAGGCGGGTCTTCCCGCAACGGCCGCGACGCCGAGTCGAAACGCCTCGGCGTGAAGATGTACGGCGGCCAGGCAATCAACGCAGGCGGCATCATCGTTCGCCAACGCGGCACGCGCATGCACCCGGGTGAAAATGTCGGCATCGGCAAGGATCACACGCTGTTCGCGCTGGCTGACGGCCACGTCAAGTTCGTGACGAAGGGCGCAGCGAAGAAGCACACGGTCGTCGTCCTAGCAGCGTAAGTTCTATGCGCGGGCTTCAGGACCGAAGAAATGGCCCCGCGAAGTTCGCGGGGCCATTTTCATTTGGTACGCAGGAAACGGTGCGCGGCGAAGTTACGCAGCAAACGCGCATCGACGGAATGCAAGGTTATCGGTGACCGTCACGGGCGGTCACGGCAAAATAGCGGAAACACGGGACGGAGCAACGCATGAAGTTCATTGACGAAGCGAGAATCGAAGTTATCGCCGGCGACGGAGGCGATGGCAGCGCGTCGATGCGCCGCGAGAAGTTCGTCCCGTTCGGCGGGCCGGACGGCGGCGACGGCGGGCGCGGCGGCAGTGTGTACGCGGTCGCGGATCGCAACATCAACACGCTGATCGACTACCGGTTTTCAAAGAAGCATCAGGCGCGCAACGGCGAAAACGGCCGCGGCGCGGACTGCTACGGCAAGGGCGGCGACGACATCACGTTGCGCATGCCGGTCGGCATCATCATCACGGATCAGGACACGGGCGAACTCGTCGCCGATCTGACCGAGCACAATCAGGAAGTGCTGGTCGCCCACGGCGGCGCGGGCGGCCTCGGCAACCTTCACTTCAAGTCGAGTACCAATCGCGCGCCGCATCAGAAGACCGACGGCAAGCCGGGCGAGCGCCGCATGCTCAAGCTTGAGCTGAAAGTGCTCGCGGACGTCGGCCTGCTCGGCCTGCCGAACGCGGGCAAGTCGACGTTCATCTCGTCGGTGTCGAACGCGCGTCCGAAGATCGCCGATTACCCGTTCACCACGCTCGCGCCGAATCTCGGCGTCGTGCGCGTCGGGCCGAGCAAAAGCTTCGTGATCGCGGACATTCCCGGCCTGATCGAAGGCGCTGCGGAAAGCGCGGGCCTCGGCCATCGGTTCCTGCGGCATCTGGCGCGCACGGGCGTGCTGCTGCATCTCGTCGATCTCGCACCCTTCGACGAAACCGTCGATCCGGTCGCGGAAGCGAAGGCCATCGTCAACGAGCTGCGCAAGTACGACGAGGCGCTCTACGAAAAGCCCCGCTGGCTCGTGCTCAACAAGCTCGACATGGTGCCGGAAGACGAGCGTCAGGCCCGCATCGACGACTTCCTCGAACGTTTCGAGTGGGACGGCCCGGTGTACGAAATCTCGGCGCTGANACGCCTCGCGCGCCGCGGAGGCGGAAGATCTCGCCACCGACGTGCGCTTTCGCGACGATGCGTCGGACAAACGAGACGAATAACGCGACATCCGAGGAGAATGGGCACGATGCGTTCGGTTATCGCCGCTGCTAAGCGAATCGTAGTGAAAGTCGGGTCCAGCCTCGTCACCAACGACGGGTGCGGGCTCGATCATGCGGCCATCAATCGCTGGGCGGCGCAGATCGCGGCGCTGCGCGAGCAGGGCAAGGAAGTCGTGCTGGTGAGTTCGGGCGCGATCGCCGAAGGCATCCATCGGCTCGGCTGGACGCGGCGTCCGAAGGAAATCGACGAACTGCAGGCCGCCGCCGCCGTCGGACAGATGGGGCTCGCGCAGGTCTACGAGAGCAGCTTCGGCGCGCACGGCATCCGCACCGCGCAGATTCTGCTGACGCACGCCGATCTGGCCGACCGCGAGCGCTATCTGAACGCGCGCTCCACGCTGCTCACGCTGTTGCACCTGGGCGCGGTGCCGATCATCAACGAGAACGACACGGTCATCACCGACGAAATCAAGTTCGGCGACAACGATACGCTCGGCGCGCTGGTCGCGAACCTGATCGAAGGCGACGCGCTCGTCATCCTCACCGATCAGCGCGGTCTGTTCACCGCCGATCCGCGCAAGGATCCGAACGCGACGCTCGTCGAGCAGGCCGACGCTGGCACGCCCGAACTGGAACAGATGGCCGGCGGCACGGGATCGAGCCTCGGGCGCGGCGGCATGCTGACCAAGATTCTCGCGGCGAAGCGCGCGGCGCACAGCGGCGCGAACACGGTGATTGCGAGCGGCCGCGAAGCCGACGTCCTCACGCGGCTCGTATCGGGCGAGGCGATCGGCACGCAACTGATCGCGCGGACCGCGCGCATGGCTGCGCGTAAGCAGTGGATGGCGGATCACCTGCAGGTGCACGGGCATGTCGTCATCGATCAGGGCGCGGTGCAGAAGCTCACCGACGACGGCAAGAGCCTGCTGCCGATCGGTGTCGTCGATGTGAAAGGCGCGTTCGATCGCGGCGAAGTCATCGCGTGCGTCGACGATCGGGGACAGGAAGTCGCGCGCGGCATCACCAATTACAGCAGTTCGGAAGCACAGCTGATCCATCGCAAGCCGAGCGGCGAGATCGAATCCGTGCTCGGCTACATGCTCGAGCCGGAACTGATCCATCGCGACAATCTGGTGCTCGTTTAAGACAAAGCCCGCTTCCGAGCGGGCTTTTTTGTGTCTGCGAGAGGCGTCGCGCGCGTTTGGCGCAATTTCTTAGCGCGAATTGATGGCGCTTTGCGTGCGCTTGTAGCGGATGTTGTTGACGATCGTTTTCGCGTTGCCGACCGGCAGCTTGCTCGCGCAGAAGTAATCCTGATATAGCGCCGCCTGATACGCGTTCAGTTCGCCGTTCTCGATGCGCCGGAAATCAAACGCGCTGCCGCGATCCCAGCCCGTGCCGGCATCGTCGATGCTCGCGTAGCGGCGCCATTCGTAGGTGTCGCAGCGGATGCCCTCGTAGTTCACGTTGCGCGCGCCGCTCGGGCTCGATGCGACCACCGTGTAGCGCACGACGCCGTCATCGCCGACGGAGATAGACGTGCGATCGACCGAGAAGGTCAGCGGCGTGTTCTGCGAGACGTTGAACGCGAGCAGATCCGACGCCTTCGGCAGCGGCGGCAGCGTGTCGACCTTGTTCTTGACCCAGGTCGACTTCTTGTCGAGCAAATACTGGAAGACGCCGTCGTTCTTGTTGCTGGGTTATTGCGAACTGCCGCAGCCGGCGAGCGCGACGGCCATGGCTGCGGATGCCGCGACGATGGCGAGGGAAGCGTTGGCTTTCAATTGGGCGATCCCGAAAACATGCACGAACATGCGACGCGGCGAAGATTCGCCGTGTCGCATGTTCGTCACGCGTTGAGTGTCAAATTGGACGAAGAACCGCCGCACTCATTCGCACGGCGGGCGCCGCGCGATGATACGCACTTCTTCGCTGATTGAGCATTCTGCCTGAACCGTTGTACCCGATGCCGAAACGGCCGGCGCTTCGATCGTCAGCGTCTGCACGACGCGCGGGTAACGTGGGCCGTGATGCGCCGCGCGTTCCCCGTGATCGCCACGGGAATTGGTTCGCCGCAGAAAGCGGGACAACTCGGTCAGAGCCAGTTGATAAACGTCGCGCTTGAACTCGATGACCGCATCGAGTGGCACCCAGTATTCGTTCCAGCGCCAGGCATCGAATTCCGGATGGTCCGTCGCACGCAGGCAGATGTCGCAATCGCGGCCCACCATGCGCAGCAGAAACCAGATCTGTTTCTGACCGCGATAATGTCCGCGCATCTCGCGCTTGATGAAATTGTCCGGCACCTCATAACGCAGCCAGTCGCGCGTACGACCGACAACTTTCACATGCTCAGGCAACAAGCCGGTTTCTTCGTGTAACTCCCGATACATCGCTTGCACGGGGGTCTCGCCGTATTTGATGCCCCCTTGCGGAAACTGCCAGGAATGTTCACGCAGCCGCTTGCCCCAAAACACTTCGTTGCGCGCGTTCAAGAGGATGA
>JAQFVI010000228.1 GCA_029439495.1 Caballeronia sp. BR6202001590007 | reverse complement strand
TGCGGTTACCACGGCCTTTGGCGCGCGCGGTGAAACGCTTCAGCGAAGCAGCCTTGTCGACGTAGATGCTCGTGATCTTGAGCTCGTCGATATCGGCACCTTCGTTGTGCTCCGCATTCGCGATCGCAGACAGCACGACCTTCTTGACGATACCCGCCGCCTTCTTCGGCGAGAACGTCAGAACATTCAGCGCCTTGTCGACCGGCAGACCACGGATCTGGTCAGCCACAAGGCGCGTCTTCTGCGACGAGATGCGGGCACCGCAATGAATTGCTTTCACTTCCATCTTGACTGCCCCTTATTTCTTGGCTTTCTTGTCGGCCGCGTGACCCTTGAACGTACGGGTCAGTGCGAACTCGCCAAGCTTGTGGCCGACCATGTTTTCCGTGACGTACACCGGAACGTGTTGACGGCCGTTGTGAACAGCGATCGTCAGACCGATGAAGTCCGGCAGGATCGTCGAACGACGCGACCAGGTCTTGATCGGCTTCTTGTCGCGCGTCGATGCAGCCGCCTCAACCTTCTTCAGCAAATGAGCGTCGCAGAACGGACCTTTTTTAGCAGAACGTGTCATTGCCTACTCCTTAACGCTTGTGACGGCGCTGGACGATCATCGTCGTCGTGCGCTTATTGCTGCGGGTGCGATAGCCCTTCGTCGGCGTGCCCCACGGGCTCACCGGATCGCGACCTGCTGCGGTACGGCCTTCACCACCACCGTGCGGGTGATCGATCGGGTTCATCGCAACGCCACGCACCGTCGGACGGATACCGCACCAGCGGTTTGCACCGGCCTTACCGATTTGACGGAGGCTGTGCTCTTCGTTACCCACTTCACCAATCGTCGCGCGGCACTCGACGTGCACACGGCGGATTTCGCCCGAGCGCAGACGCACCTGAGCGTAGACGCCTTCGCGAGCCAGCAGCATCGCCGACGTACCAGCCGAACGCGCCATTTGCGCGCCCTTGCCCGGCAGCATTTCGATGCAGTGGATCGTCGTACCGACCGGAATATTGCGGATCGGCAGCGCGTTGCCTGCACGGATCGGCGCTTCGGAGCCGGACATGAGCTGCGTGCCAACCGTCACGCCCTTCGGCGCGATGATGTAGCGACGCTCGCCGTCCGCGTACACGACTAGCGCGATGTTCGCGCTACGGTTCGGGTCGTACTCGAGACGCTCGACCTTCGCCGGAATGCCGTCCTTGTTACGACGGAAATCGACGATACGGTAGTGTTGCTTGTGACCACCGCCCTTGTGGCGCGTGGTGATGCGGCCGTTGTTGTTACGGCCTGCCGTCACGGATTGCGTGTCGAGCAGCGCCGCGTGCGGCTTGCCCTTGTGCAGATCCTTGTTGACGATCTTGACCATCGCACGGCGACCCGGCGAGGTCGGCTTAACTTTCACGATTGCCACGATTACTTGGCCTCCGCTTCAAAGTTGATTTTCTGGCCGGGCTTCAGGCAGACATACGCCTTCTTCACGTCCTTGTGCTTGCCGTTGAAACGGCCAAAGCGCTTTGCCTTGCCCTTCGTGACGAGCACGTTGACGGAATTGACTTCGACCTTGAACAGCAGCTCGACAGCAGCCCTGACTTCCTGCTTCGTGGCGTCCGGTGCGACTTCGAACACGACTTGTTCGTTCTTGTCGGCAACTAGCGTCGCCTTTTCGGAGATCACCGGCGCGAGCAGAACTTGCATCAAACGATGATCGTTTTTGCGAACTTCGCTCATGACAGCAACTCCTCAATCTGGGCGACCGCAGCCTTCGTGATCAGAATCTTCTTGAAGTAGATCAGCGAGAGCGGGTTGGCGTAACGCGGCTCGACAACTGCCACGTGGGCCAGGTTGCGTGACGCGAGGTACAGGTTTTCGTCGACCGTATCGGTGATGACCAATACGGAGTCGAAACCCATTGCCTTGAATTTGTCAGCCAGCAGCTTGGTCTTCGGAGCCTCGAGTGCGAGGTCTTCGACGACGGCGATACGGCCTTCGCGAGCCAACTGCGAGAAGATCGAGCAGAGGCCTGCGCGATGCATCTTCTTGTTGACCTTGTGCGAGAAGTTTTCTTCCGGCGAATTCGGGAAGATGCGACCACCGCCACGCCACAACGGGCTCGACGACATACCGGCACGAGCGCGGCCCGTACCCTTCTGACGCCACGGCTTCTTGGTGGTGTGCTTGACCTGTTCGCGATCCTTCTGCGCGCAGTTGCCGCTACGTGCGTTCGCCTGGTAGGCGACGACGATCTGGTGAATCAGGGCTTCATTGTAGTCGCGACCGAACACGACGTCCGATGCGTTCACGCCAGCGCCTTCCTGACCATTGGCATTCAGGAGCTTAAGTTCCATTATTTCGCTCCTTTCACAGCACGCGTCTTGACGGCCGGGGTCACGAAGACCTTGCCGCCCTTCGCACCCGGAACGGCACCGCGAACCAGCAGCAGGCTGCGCTCTGCGTCGATGCGGGCGATTTCGAGGTTTTGGACCGTGACGGTCTCGTCACCGAGGTGACCCGTCATGCGCTTGCCCGGGAACACACGACCCGGATCCTGCGCCATACCGATCGAACCCGGAACGTTGTGCGAACGCGAGTTACCGTGCGTCGCGCGACCCGATGCGAAGTTGTAGCGCTTGATCGTACCGGCGTAGCCTTTACCGATCGACGTGCCTTGCACATCGACCTTCTGGCCGACTTCGAAAATATCCGTAGCGATGACGGCGCCGTTCGACAGTTCGCCTGCCTTGGCTGCATCGATATGGAATTCTTTGAGGATTTCACCGGCTTGAACACCGGCTTTGGCGAGGTGACCCGCCAGCGGCTTCGTCACGCGCGATGCGCGTCGAGCACCGAATGCAACCTGAACGGCGGTGTAACCATCCGTTTCAACGGTCTTGATCTGCGTCACGCGGTTGTCCGACACGTCCAGCACGGTAACGGGGATCGAATCCCCTTCAGGCGTGAAGATACGGGTCATGCCAACCTTGCAACCTACGAGTCCAAGGCTCATCGTTTTCTCCATTCCCGACTGCGATTGGTCGGGGCTGATTTACAAAGGCCGCCTTTGCTAACTGGCGCGATGCCAGGTCTCGAGCGGCTTACTTGCGTCTTTTTCGTGCGCATAGGCGAGAAAAATTTTAAAGCATATCAAGGCTTTTCGAATCCTGCAAGCAATCAAAGACTTAGCTTCGTCCGCGGGCCAGCTTCATCCGCGAACCGATTGCCCGGCGGCGAAACTTTAGAGACTTACTGCAGCTTGATTTCGACGTCGACGCCGGCCGGCAGATCGAGCTTCATCAGCGCGTCGACGGTCTTGTCCGTCGGATCGACGATGTCCATTAGGCGCTGGTGTGTGCGGATTTCGAGCTGATCGCGCGAGGTCTTGTTGACGTGCGGCGAACGCAGGATGTCGAAACGCTGAATGCGCGTCGGCAGCGGCACCGGGCCACGGACGATTGCGCCAGTCCGCTTCGCCGTATCGACGATTTCGGCTGCCGATTGATCGATCAGGCGATAGTCGAACGCTTTCAGACGAATACGGATTTTTTGGTTATGCATGACATTTCCTTAGAAAGAGCGAGGCGGTCTTGCACCGCACATGAGCAAAAGAGCGTAGGACCGGGCGCTCGTGGAGGACGAGCACGGTCCCGGTTTTACTGCGACTGCTGTACCGCAAAGGACTACGAATTCGAAAACAGACCTACCCGCGGGCAAGCTTGCTATCTTACTCGATAATCTTAGCCACGACACCTGCGCCGACGGTACGGCCGCCTTCGCGGATCGCGAAGCGCAGACCTTCTTCCATGGCGATCGGGGCGATCAGCTTGACCGTGATCGACACGTTGTCGCCCGGCATCACCATTTCCTTGTCCTTCGACAGCTCGATCGAGCCCGTCACGTCCGTCGTACGGAAGTAGAACTGCGGACGGTAGTTGTTGAAGAATGGCGTGTGACGGCCGCCTTCGTCCTTGCTCAGCACGTACACTTCAGCGGTGAAGTGCGTGTGCGGCGTGATCGAACCCGGCTTGGCCAGCACCTGGCCGCGCTCGACGTCTTCACGCTTCGTGCCGCGCAGCAGGATACCGACGTTGTCGCCTGCCTGACCCTGGTCGAGCAGCTTGCGGAACA
>JAQFVI010000227.1 GCA_029439495.1 Caballeronia sp. BR6202001590007 | reverse complement strand
CGTCGCTAGCGCCTCGTTTCAAACAACACATGAGGTGAACCGATGCTTAAAGTACGCAAGGCGGTATTTCCGGTGGCGGGCCTAGGCACGCGATTCCTTCTGGCAGGCAACCAAAGCCAGTCCCAAGGAAATGCTTCCCGTCGTCGACAAGCCCCTGATCCAGTATGCGGTCGAAGAAGCGATGGCCGCGGGCATCACCGAGATGATCTTTGTCACGGGCCGCAGCAAGCGCGCCATCGAAGATCACTTCGACAAGTCCCACGAGATCGAAGCCGAACTTGAAGCGCGCGACAAGGAAAAGCTGCTCGAACTCGTACGCGGCATTCTGCCGAGCCATGTCACCTGCATGTACGTGCGTCAGGCCGAAGCCCTCGGCGTCGGTCATGCCGTGCTGTGCGCCGAGAAGATGGCCGGCGGCGGGTCGTCCGCGGTTGTGCCCGCGGACGACTTGTCCGACGGCCAGCCGCCGGTGCTCGCGCAAATGGTCGATGTCTTCGATCACTATCACTCGTCGGTGATCGGCGTCGAAGAGATCGATCGCAAGGATTCGAAGTCGTATGGCGTGATCGAAGGCAAGCCCTGGGACGACGGGCTCTTCAAACTCTCGCGCGTGGTCGAGAAGCCGGAACCGGCGTTCGCGCCGTCGAACTTCGGCGTGGTCGGACGCTATGTGCTGATGCCGCGCATCTTTGAATTCCTGCGCAAACAGAAGCCGGGCACGGGCAACGAGATTCAACTGACCGATGGTATCGAGGCGCTGCTGAAGGAAGAGCAAGTGCTCGCGTTTCGTTATCGCGGCCAGCGCTTCGACTGCGGCAGCAAGCTCGGCTATCTGAAGGCGACGGTCGAATTCGCGCTGCGTTATCCGGAAGTGAAGGACGAGTTCTCGGACTATCTGCGCGCGCAGTTCGGCGTCGAGGAAGCAGAGAAGGTGAAGGAGTCGCGGCGAACGACGCCGTGGCCGACGACGCGAGCGAGTGCTCGACGGTCGAAGTTTGAGCGAAGGTTCTTGGCGGGTAAGGCAGGCGGCGCGCAGCGATGCGCGCCGTTTGTCTTTGTGGCGCGCGTGATGCGATTCGCCTGCTTCCTCATCACGTGCGATGGAGAGGTCTTAGCGGAAGTACGCCTTGGTATTCTCGTGCACGTCGTCGCACGCGAGCAGTTCGTCTGAAGAACGTTCGACGCTGGCTACGCCGAGTTCGTTGTTGACGATGCGCTTGAACGCGGCATCGAGTAATTCGTTCTTGGCGACGCGGCCGCCCGGCACGAACCACGTACCCTGCGCGGGCCGGTTGCGGCGATGCCCTACGAGCACGCGCCGATGTCCGTCCGTCACGATCAGATCGATCGACACGAGCGGCGCAAGCCGAACCACCGTCATGAAATCCGCCTTGTCCAGCATTACCGCTCCGTGGTCGTTTGCTTGATTGTTATTGGATTCGCACCCTTTCTTCGGATTCCCGAAAGTGAAGGGTTCAGCGCCCGGTCAGTGTAGCGTGCGCGTTACCGGTCACGGTGCGCCGCACACTGGCTAAAAACGCCTAAAGGTCGCCCGTTGATCCTTGCCTTGCGGGCAGCCCCGTGCGGCCTCGCGCGGCGCCTCATTACGCGCTGTAGCCGGCGGGCCGCGTGACGTTCGCCTTCATCGCGTCGGCGTTGTCGGTGACGACGTAGACCGGTGCTTCGGTCAGCGTGAGCGGCAGGCGGCCGTCGCGGTAGTCCACGCGTTTGGCATTGCCCATCACATCATGTCGAAGACGGTCGCGGTGCCGGACTTCGACGGTGCAGCTCGTAGCGGACCGCATGGCCCGCATCGAAGCCCTTCGCGCCGGGCCAGGCCGCATTGCTGTGCGTCCACAGCGTGGTGACGACCTTGCCGTTGTTCAGGCGCTGGAACGCGTAGGCATACACGCCTTGCGGCGTATCGTTGACGGGGCCGGGAGTCGTGGTGCCTCGATCATGCGAGTCATCGCGGCGACGCTCGTCGCGGCGGGCTTCGGGCTGGTTAGCGTCTGGCCGAAGCCGCCTTGCGGATTGACGAGATCGAAGAAGATGCCGTAGCCGATCTCGCCGGGGAAATCCGCCGAATAAAACACGAAGGACGTATCGGCGCCTTCGCCGAGCAGGATCAGATGCGTGCGCGCGACGATCGCGCCCTGCGCATACAGCACGTTCCAGTTCGGCGTGTTCGGCCCGTACTTGGTGCCGAGGTCGTAGCTCGCGCCCGTCTCGGTGACAAAAAGCTTCGCGCCCGGTTTCAGGATGTCGGTCATCGCCGCGCGCAGGCCGCGCATCATGCCGGGCAGCGACTTGAAGGAAGTCGCGGCATCGGCGTCTAGCCGCTCCGGCGGATGCGACGGCGAAGTGCCGACATCATAGTAGCCGTGCGCGCTTACGCCGTCCAGATACTTGCCGATGCCGAGCGGCGCGAGCCGCTTGAGCCACGTCGCGTTCGCGCCGAGATTCGACAGCGTGAGGCCCATGACGAGCGCGTTCGGATCGGTCGCGTGCAGCGATTCGTAAGTGGCCTTGTACATCGCGACGAGGTTCGCATCCGAATCCTTCCACGGTAGGCCGCCTTCGTAATCCGGCTCCCAGGTCACCTGGTAGTAGTTGTGCTGCGTCTGCGGAAAGTACTTCTTGTGGATCGCGTTCGAGTCCTCGCCGACGCGTTTCATATAGTCGCGATACTGATCGAGCGAGGTGGGCGCGTAGCTGTGCGTCTTCTCCTTGGTCGAGCTCGCCCACGCGGGAATGCTGTCGAGCTGGATGAGGCGCAGCAGGCCGTCCTGCTTAAAGAACGACTGCATATTGTCGGCGTTCGGATTGAAGCGGTTCGGGCCTTTCTCCTTGGTCATGTACCAGTTGCGGTTGTCGTTGACCCAGGTGAGGCCGAGATTCGGATACAGCGGACGATAGCCGTCGCCATCGCAGCAGGCGGTACCGGGCTTCAGATACGCCGCGCCCTGTCCGCCGAAGCGATGCTGGTCCGGATGCGCAAAGCTCGCCTTCGGTAGCGCGCCGGAGACGTCCGGAATCACGCCAAACGTTGCGATCCCCGTCGGCCGCGTGCCGCGCGAAGGGAGCGCGCGTCCTTCAGACGCGAGCGATGCGCTCACTGCGAAATAGCCGGCCGCGCCCGACTTGCATTGCAGCGCGTAGGTGCCCGGCTTGGCCGCGACGGCGAAGGTGCCGCTCGCTTTGACGGTGTTCCACGCGTTGCGGATCTGCCACTCGACGGTGTCGGCGGAGCGGGCGCGCGTCGTGATCGCGATCTTCACGGGCGTGTTCAGCGCGAACATGCGCGTGCCGTCGCTGCCGGGCGTGTCGGCCTCGATCGCGTCGTCGGCTTCGGTCGCGGCGGGCGCCTCGCACTGGACAGGAGGTGTATCGGAGGCGCTCGGCGCGTAGGAGGCAGCGGTCGCGGCCGCTTTCGGCATCTGTCTGACGACGGTGCCCCTGGGCGCCTCGACCCAGCAGTTTTTTCGAGGCCCGGCGTGGGATCGTCGAACGCGCTGTTGTCGCAGCGCGCCTGCCCTGTGAACGACTTCACGGCGTGTTGCGCGGGCGTGCCGTACATCACGCGCTTCTCGCCCTGGAAGCTGCAGGTGCCGCGCTCGGATGCGCACGGAATCCACGCGCCGACGTCGATCGAAACCGCGTTGGCGGCCTGTGCGCTGCCGCTTTCGTCGGAGACGGCATTGTCGCAGCCCGCGATCAGGCCGAGCGGCAGCAGCGAGGGCGAGGGCGGAAGTCCTGGAGTGTGGGTTCATCGTGTCGGTGACGGGTTCGTGAGGTGAGCCATCGGGCGGACCTGAAGCGGGCGGTCAACGCATGCTACGAATCTGAAACATTTCCGGCGCGAAGCCGCAGTCGAACGTCCACGATGATGGCCGGGGCGAAGCTCAACCGTGCGCGCGCGTACGCGCGGGGACGCTTCATCCGATCAATGCAGGACACAAGCACAAGCGGTGCGCGGCGGCGAGTTGTTACAGGCCGGGAAACGAACGGCAATCTTGATCGAATTTCGCGCGCCGTTTCGCGATGAAATCCCTCCGGATCGGTGGCGCGCGTCGGCTTGAGAAAGGCGGATCGAAACGAGAAAACGTGCGCCAATCTCCCG
>JAQFVI010000226.1 GCA_029439495.1 Caballeronia sp. BR6202001590007 | reverse complement strand
CGGCGGTCACGTTCGCCGAAATACGCAAGCAGTAGGCTCCCACTTTGGCTTCGGGAGGGATTCGCGCTTACGTGCCGTAACTGGTTCTGGCGCAGGACCATGTAGATGCGCCTCGACCCTGCGGCGACATTCGGGCGACGTATAGGCGAGGAACGCCGCACGTAGCGCTTCGGCCTCGGAATCTACCTCGACCGGGCGCGTCTGGAACTCAGGGCAGGTTCGCTCCGTCACCCCGTCCGATTCGACCCAAGTCCTTCCTCGCCAGCTTACCTCGCATCCGGTTATTTCATCGCGGCTTTCCGGAGCGATGCCGAACCAAAGTGAATTAAGATCGAGTGCGGCTATATGCAAAGACTCCAGATTTAATCCGCCCGATTCTATTACGCCTCGTGTCCAGAGTAACTACGGCGACATTACACAACCAGACAAATAAAGCGAGTCCGAACCGGTCCGAAAAAGCAATAGACGCACAAACAAAAAAGAAAGAATGAGCAAGCGTCAGCATAATAATTAAGTCCAAGGTTATTTAGGTGAGGCTATTTAAACATCGCTTTACCGGAGTTTAACCGTTATTTAAACGCGAACACTTTATATTTCGTTCCCTGTTAAATTCCTGTACCGCTTTCTACATCGCTGGCGTTAACTCGTTGTTAAATCGAGATTAACCGCACGTAAACTAAATCCTTCCCCGGACAGCGAAATGCACGAAAATCACCCCGGAAATAATCTGAAGCGAATGATTGACGGTAAAGGCATTACCGTTAAACAGGCTGTTTTGGAAATCGGCATTAGTCACGTAATGCTCTACAACATCATTAACGCGAAATCGCCCATTACGCCCGAAGTCACAGCAATGATCGAACTGTGGTGCGGCGAGTGGAAAGCGGACGTCTGGCTTCTCGCTCAGAACCAACACGACCTTATCCCTTATCGACGCTCGCGTGCAGGCCCCAATCCGTAAGGCCGAATACCGGGCGCGGCAATCGCTGACCGGGCGCACGCTGCTCGGACTGTTGCCGCCCGAGGCGCGCTGGTCCGCGACATCGCTGCGCTTCGACGGCCGCGATCTGCTCGCGATGACCGCGAAGGAACGCCGGCGCCTGTGCGGCACGCAGATGAGCATGATCCTGCAGGACCCGAAATGCTCGCTGAATCCGGTGATGACGGTCGCGCAGCAGATGCGCGAAACCTTCGCGCGTCAGGGCGAACGCCTCGGCCGCAAAGCGATGTGCGCACGTATCGTCGAGGCGCTCGCGGCCGTGCACATCCGCGATCCCGAACGCGTCGCGGATGCGTATCCGCACGAACTGTCCGGCGGCATGAGCCAGTGCGTGATGATCGCGATGATGGTGTTCGCCGGCCCGCGCCTCTTGATCGACACGAGCACGTCGAGCGCGCCCGACGTGCTCGTGTCGATGCAGGTCCTGTCCGTGCTCGATGAAATGATCGCGCGCCACGACACCGCAACGAGCCGACGTCCGCGCTCGATGTCTCGGTGCGGGTGGAAATCCTCAATCTGCTGCGGCGCCTGCACGCCGAGCGCAAATTGACGATGCTGCTCGTCAGTCACAACCTCGCGGTGATCGGCTTTCTCTGCAATCGCGTCGCGGTGATGAAGGAGGGTGAGATCGTCAAGCAACTCTCGGCATCGATGCGATCCGCGCGCGCGACGTGCAGGACGACTACACGCGCCGGCTGCTCGCCGTGAGACCGAGGGTTATACGAGGGAGAGGGACGCGCAGAAAGGCATCCACGACGCCCGGTAGATTTTGCGACGTCAAGCGGATTTGTATGCTGCATCGCAAAACTATTGTGGAAACAGTCCATGTTTATAAGTATATCATGTGTTGCGGCGAGAGTCCGGGCGCATCGGCAAGCCGGTGCACCAGCCGCTGTTAGAATACGCGACAAGAGTGTCCGAGCTAGCCGATCAACGTGACAGACGTGTGAATCCGGTGCCCTCCGACTTCAGGCTGACCAACGGAAATCGTGTCAGACCGCATCGCTCGCGGGCGAGACCGGTCTTATTCCCAGATGAAATTGCTAGATGCTTTAGTCGAACAGCAGATCAACGAAGCCGCCTCGCGCGGAGACTTCCGAAATCTGCCGGGTGCGGGCAAACCGTTCGAATTCGACGACGATCTCCTCGTTCCCGAGGAAGTCCGCGTCGCCAATCGCATCCTCAAAAACGCGGGCTTCGTCCCGCCGGCCGTCGAGCAACTGCGCGCCTTGCGCGGTCTGCAGGACGAGCTGGACAAGGTGACCGACCCGGTCGCTCGTTGCCGGATCCAGGTCAAGATGCTGGCGCTCGATATGGCGCTGGAGTCGCTTCGCGGCTGCTGCTGCGTGCCGCACGAATATCGCAGACGCATTGCGGAACGGCTGTCCGAGCGCACGCAGTCGCGCGTGGAGCCGGAGCCGAACCAGCCTTGACGCCGCACGACCCGCCGTGCGGTGACGTCCCTGATACACTTTTCGTTGCCGATGCCGCCAGCGAGCGCGATCGCCGTTTCATGGCGCTCGCCCAGGCTGCCGCCGACGAAGCGCGCCGCGCGGGCGAAGTGCCGGTCGGCGCGGTGATCGTCTGCGGCGACGAGGTCGTCGCGACCGGCTTCAATCATCCGATTCGCGGACACGATCCGTCCGCGCACGCCGAAATGGCCGCGCTGCGCGAAGCCGCGCTGAAGCTGCAGAACTATCGCCTGCCCGGCTGCGAACTCTACGTCACGCTCGAACCCTGCCTGATGTGCGCAGGCGCGATCATGCACGCGCGCATCTCACGCGTCGTCTACGGCGCCGCCGATCCTAAAACCGGCGCATGCGGCAGTGTCGTCGATGTCTTCGCCAACGAGCAACTCAACCATCACACGACGGTGACGGGCGGCGTGCTCGCCGACGAATGCGGCCACGCGCTGAAGAACTTCTTCGCGGAGCGCCGCCGGCTCGTACGCGACGAACGCGATGCCCGCCGTGCGCACGAAGCGCAATCTTCTCCTCAGNAGCAGGGCATCGCGTCGGCAACATCGAAGCGACGCGGCGCAAGTTTCAGCGCTTCGCGGGCACGGATCTCGAACGCGCGAACGATCTGAACCGCCTCGCCGATCCGTCGCGGCTGCTGCCGGACATCGTGCTCGCGGTGCGCGGCGGCTACGGCACGTCGCGGCTGCTGCACGGACTCGACTATCAGGGCTTGCAACGGCGCCTGCGCAATCAGCCGATCGCGATCGTCGGCCACAGTGATTTCACCGCCATTCAATGCGCGCTCTACGCGCAGGCGGGCATCAAAAGCTTCGGCGGCCCGATGTTCTGCGGCGATTTCGGCGCGCAGGACGCGAGCGAATTCACGATGCATCACTTCTGGCAGGCGATTACGCAGGCGACGCTAACGGTCGCGAGCCGCACGCCGCAACGCCGGGCCGTCGACGCGCGCGGCATGCTGTGGGGCGGCAATCTCGCGATGCTCGCGGCGCTGGTCGGCACGCCGTATCTGCCGCCGGTCGAAGGCGGTATTTTGTTTCTGGAAGACGTGAACGAGCATCCGTTCCGTGTTGAACGGATGCTGTATCAACTGCATCAGGCCGGCATCCTCGGCCGCCAGCAGGCGATCGTGATGGGCGAATTCTCCGGAGCGCGGCTGTCGGACTACGATAACGGCTATTCGCTCGATGCGGTCATCGAACAGATCGGCAACGCGACGGGCGTGCCGATCGTCACCGGCTTGCAGTTCGGACACGTCGACGATCTGCTGACGCTGCCTTTCGGTGCGAATGCGCACCTCGTCGCGAACGCGGGCGGCTTCACGCTCAAGATGACCGACTATCCGCATCTGGCCTGACTCCGCGCGAAAAGGCGCTCCTTCGGGAGCGCTTTTTGTGTCGTTTGCTATAACTAACCGGGGTTCATGTACTGTCAACGAACGTCCGTGCACCAAATCACGCCACGAATTGTTGACAAAAACTGCCCGAATCGGCTGAAACCGCCGTGCGCGTTGGCTTCGAGCCAGACGAACGTCCCATGAAAAAGCCGAATCGCGTGAATTCCCGAAATGAATTGCCACCCATTAGCGGGACCGGTGTCAAGTG
>JAQFVI010000225.1 GCA_029439495.1 Caballeronia sp. BR6202001590007 | reverse complement strand
ACAATGGGTCAACCATGTCCCCAGTCTATACAATATCTTTTCCTCTTTCTTCCGTTGGCTGCACGGACCTTCTTCCGCGCACCGGAGACATTACGGCGCACGCAACGGAAAATCTTGAGCAGGTATGAACAGGATATCGCCGCGCGAATGAGCGCCGACGAGGCATTCGCGGATTCCGGCTTTTCATTGCCTGGCGGCAATCGACTAGGAGCGTTCCTAGGTTTCGGATAAATCGTATATTGGGGCGCGACCGATCGACGTATGCTGTCTCCCGTGCGTATCCCATGCATATGCACGAAGTCGTTGCAACTCTCCGATTACCGCCCTCGTTCCCCTGCTTGGGCGGTTCTTTTTTGTCTGGCGTTTCCTCGTGTTTCCTCGTAGTTATCGCCGCGGTGCACGCGCATAACAAAAGCGCGCCGGCCGTTAGCCGGACGCGCCCTATTTCAAACGCTCACTGTCTGACCGGCTTCTTCGCCAGCTTGCGCTGCAAGGTCCGGCGATGCATGTTCAACGCGCGCGCGGTCGCTGAAATATTGCCGTTGTTCTCCACCAGCGCCCGCTGGATATGCTCCCACTCGAGCCGCGCGACCGACAGCAGCGCCGGATTCTCAATCGCCTCCTCGGCGGTCTGTTCGCTCGCCTGCTCGTGCAGCGCGGCCAGAATCGATTCGACGTTGGCGGGCTTGGCGAGATAGTTGTCGGCGCCGTCCTTCACCGCCTGCACCGCCGTCGCGATGCTCGCGTAACCCGTCAGCACCAGAATGCGCGCGTCCGGCTGAAGATCGCGCAGCGGTGTGACCAGGCGCAGGCCGGAATCGTCGCCGAGATGCAGATCGACGGTGACCATGCCGAATTTGAGCTGATTGGCGAGCTTGAGCGCTTCTTCTGCGTCGTGCGCCTGATGGGGCGTGTAACCGCGCCGCATCAGGCCACGCGCGAAGATGCCCGAGAACACTTCGTCGTCGTCAATGATCAGGAAGTTCGTATCGCTCATGATTTTTTCTCCTTAATCCCCCAGCGCGCGCCTCATGCCGCGCCGCTTCGTTCGGTTTTGCGCGCCTGCGCCTGGCGCGCGAGCGTCGCGCGATTCGGCAGGTGCAGGATGGCGCGCGTGCCATGCGGCTCGCAATCGTCGAGTTTGATCGAACCGTTCAGCCGCGCCGCCGCCGCGAACGCCAGATATAGCCCGACGCCGTGTCCGCCCTGCGTGCTGTCGACCGGCCCCGCGCCCAGCGACGCGCGTAGCAGCGGCGGAATGCCCGAGCCGCGATCGCAGACGTCGAAGCGCACCTTGTTCACGCTGTCCACCGCTTCCGCCGATGCAGTCAGCGTGACGAAATCGCGGCTCGCGCGCGCGGCGTTGTCGAGCAGGATGGTCAGGATCTGGCCGACGGCGACGGAATCGTCGATCGAAACGTCGTCGGGCGTGTCGCCGAGCTGTTCGAACTTCACTCGCGGATGCCTGAGCCGCCATTGCTCGATGAAGCTCGCGAGCCATTCGTCGAGCACCTGACGCGTCGACGGCCCGGTCGCGCGGCTGCGCAGTCGCGCGAGCGCGGACGTGCACAGCGCCATCTGCTGTTCCAGCAATTCGAAGTCCGCCGCATAGGGCGCGAGGTTCTTGTCGTGCGCGGCGGAATCGCGCAGTTCCTCGGACAGCATCGCGATGGTGGACAGCGGCGTGCCTATTTCGTGCGCGACCGTGGCCGCCTGCACGCCGAGCGCGACCGCGCGTTCATCGCGCATGTGACGCTGCTTCGCCTCGGCGAGGGCCGCGTCGCGCACACGCAGCGCGCGGGACATGCGCGCGACGAACCAGCCGATCAGCCCGACGCTCACCATGAAGTTGACCCACAGGCCGGTGCGGAAATAGTCGAACAGATTCGCCGGATTCTCGATGTTGAGCGGCACGTAGTTGTAGCTGAGCAGCGCGTAGCAGGTGACGGCGAAGATCATCAGGCAGGTCATCATCGGCCACGGGAGCACGGCGGCGGCGATGGCGAGCGACGGAATATAGAGCGTGACGAACGGATTGGTCGCGCCGCCCGACAGGAACAGAAGCGCCGACAGCGCGCCGAGATCGACCCATATCTGGCCGAACAGTTCGAGATTGGTTTCCGACTGCGCCCGCGCGACGCGCAGCCATGTGAGGCCGTTGAAGAACATTTCGAGCACGATGACGAGCAGCATCGCGGGCAGCGGAAGCTTCGCGCCGTAGAAGATCTGCACGACGGCGATGGTCGACAACTGCCCGATGATCGCCAGCGAGCGAAGCCAGAAGAGATGACCGAGATTGACGCGTCCGGTATTGGTTATGCGATGCGGCATCGGATGTTTGCTGTGCGGCTCGATGAAAAAGCGCTTGCGACATTATCCCGCTTGCGCGCGAACGGGAACGCTTGCGCGCGAACGGGAACCGCCGGTGGCACGATTTGTCGCACCCTTTTTACCGCCGTGCCGGATCGATGTTGCCGGCCGTCATGGTTCGCGCGTTGCTGAAGGCTTTGCGCGTTCGATTTCGAATGCGAGGCATGCCGGGCACAGACACTGCGCGCCGGGCGTCAGGCAATCGAGCGGCAGCGCGGCAGCGATGCGCACCAGCAGGCGTCGTCGCTGGCGCGCGTGCCGCAGCGAAACGATGCGCCGCAGCGCGTGCAGCGTGCAGTGCCTGCATCGTCAGGTGATTTCGTTTCGGGACGCGCGTTCATCGTTTCGTCATCGTTGCCGGCGACATCATCGCATGCTGCGAAGCGCGGTGCCGAGCGGCCAAAAGCAGGCTGCTGCGCTGCGTCAGTTGTGTACAATTCCGCGTGTTTAAACCGCCCTTTGCCCCATTTGTCGCCATGTCCGAGCTACCTGACCTCACGCAAATCGCGCCGACCCTGAAAGCCGAAATTCTGGCCGAGGCGCTGCCTTATATCCGTCAGTATCACGGCAAGACGGTCGTGATCAAATACGGCGGCAACGCCATGACCGAAGAGCGCCTCAAACAGGGCTTCGCGCGCGACGTCATTCTGCTGAAGCTGGTCGGCATCAACCCGGTGATCGTCCACGGCGGCGGCCCGCAGATCGACACGGCGCTCAAGAAGATCGGCAAGCAGGGCACGTTCATTCAGGGCATGCGCGTCACCGACGAAGAAACGATGGAAGTCGTCGAATGGGTACTCGGCAGCGAAGTGCAGCAGGACATCGTCACGCTAATCAACCACTTCGGCGGCCACGCGGTGGGCCTGACCTGCAAGGACGGCGGCCTCATCCACGCGCGCAAGCTGATGATGCCAGACCGCGACAATCCGGGCCAGTTCATCGATATCGGTCAGGTCGGCGAAGTCGAGGCGATCAATCCGGAGGTCGTGAAGGCACTTCAGGACGACGCGTTCATTCCGGTAATTTCGCCGATCGGTTTCGGCGAAGACGGTCTGTCGTACAACATCAACGCCGATCTCGTCGCGGGCAAGCTGGCGGTCGTGCTCAACGCCGAGAAGCTGGTGATGATGACCAACATCCCCGGCGTGATGGACAAGAAAGGCACGCTGCTGACCGATCTGTCGGCGCGCGAAATCGATGCGCTGTTCGCCGACGGCACCATTTCGGGCGGCATGCTGCCGAAGATTTCGTCAGCGCTGGATGCGGCGAAGAGCGGCGTGCGTTCGGTGCACATCATCGACGGGCGGATCGAGCATTCGGTGTTGCTCGAGATTCTGACCGAGCAGCCGTTCGGCACGATGATCCGCTCGCACTGAGCATTTGGCCATTCATCGAGACGCCCGCCCTGCGCGGGCGTTTTCTTTCCACGGTTCGCTATGACACCGCATCGCCCATCCCGCCGCCGCGTGAAAACACGCGGTCCCGTCTGGCTCTTCGATCTCGACAACACGCTGCACCACGCATCGCACGCGATTTTCCCGGCGATCAACCGCGGGATGACGCAGTACATCATGGACCGGCTGAACGTCGATATCGACGAGGCGAACCGGCTGCGCGTCGGCTATACGCATCGTTACGGCGCGACGCTGC
>JAQFVI010000224.1 GCA_029439495.1 Caballeronia sp. BR6202001590007 | reverse complement strand
GCGCTTCCAGACTTCGAAGGGCGTGACGAGCGCGAGCACGCCGATGCACGACTTCTTTGCCTGACGCGCGAAGTTCGCGACCATGTGCGCGCTGTTTTCGTTCGACACGTCTTGCGCGTACATGGTGACGCCGAGATCGCGCAATTGCTGGATTTGCAGTGCGTAGTCGCTGTATTTGTACGCGCCGAGATGTTCGAGGTGTCCCGTGATGCCGTAGAAAACGCCGGTCGAGCCTTTGGCGCAGGCGAAGGTCGGCGCCGCTTGTTCGCTACTTTGTATGGCCGGCGTGCCCTGATTGTTGCTCTGATAGCCGCTCGGACCGGTGCGCGCGAACAGCAGCACGGAACCGCAGAGCAGGGCCCCGAAGAACGACACGACCAGCAAGATGATCCACTTTACCATCGATTCCTCGGATTGCCGTCCGTGCTATATTTGGCGAGCACGTCGGAGGGTTTGTGTGATGCCTGAGCCGGCTCCGCACGCGAGGCGGACGCGGGCATCACGCTGTTTTGCGCCTGCGCGTCGAACACTTCGCGCGAGAAGCGACGCCTGAACGACCGGGTCAGATCGTCCATCGGAAAGCTCGGGGCCGTGAAGATCCTGTCGACGAACGCAGCCGCGTCGTCGGCGGGGAAGAGCAGCGCGCCGGGCAGATAGGCTTCGAGCCCCGACACGCGCGACACGACGATGGGCCGTCCCGCAAGCACCGCTTCGATCATTACGAGCGGCATGCCTTCGTAGGCCGATGGCAACACCAGCGCATCGCTCGCGACGATATACGGCAGCACGTTGCGCTGCGGTCCGGTCATCCGCACATGGCAGCTGAGCACCGGGCTCGCATCGATGCGAGCCTTGAGCAGCGCTTCGTCCGGCCCCTCGCCGACGATCAGCACGAGCGTATGCGCGAAGGCTTCGGGATGACGCTCGATGGCGTCCATCAGAAAGTCCTGGCGCTTCTGCATGAAGCGGATGCGCCCCACATGCGTGACGATGGTTGTGCCGTCGTCGGGCAGACCGAGCGCCGCGCGTGCGTCGGCCTTGCTCAGCGTCGAGCGGCTGAAGCGGTCGTCCACGTAGTTTTCGAGCACCATCGTGCGCGCCTTCGGCGACAGCGCGCGCAGCTTGCCGCGCAAATGCTCATTGAGCGTGACGAATTCCTGCGGCATGCGATAAAGCACGCGCTTGAGCATCCACTTGATCTTGCCGGCGGCACCCGCGTTATCGGGCGCGTCGTCGACGAGCGGCAGATAGCTAACCGCCGTGATGCCCGCGAAACGCGTGGCAAAGAGTCCTGCGAGACCGGATGCGATGGTGCCCTGCGCGATCAGCAGCTTGGTGAGCCCGAGCGAGCGCAGCGTGGCCGCCGTCGCGCGCGCGATGCGCAGCAGGGCGACGGCATTGCCGGTGATCGATTCCGCCGTGTAGGAGAGCGCGACCGCCCGAACCTTCGGATGCGCGCGCGCCAGTTCGTCGACGAAGCTATAGAGTGCGTCGTTATCCTTCGGTATGAAGATATACAGCGTGTCGATGCTGCTGCTCGCAACGAGCGCATGCATGTAACGCTTGAACATTTCTTCGTGACCGCCGTTGACAGCCGAGTCGCAGTAGATTCCCAACTTCACCAGCTTTTCTCCTTGCGGCGCGCGTCACGCCTTGTCGATGAAATGCATCAGGAGCCGCGCGCTTTCGGTCCAGCGATAACGTTCGGCGTGCGCGAGCCCGCGGCGGCGCAGCTCGTCGCTCATCTCCGGCGAGTCGAGCAATTCGCGCAGCTTCGCGGCGATATCGTCGACGGAATACGGATCGCAATAGATCGAGGCATCGCCGCATGTTTCCGGCAGCGCGGCCGCGCGTCCGACGAGCGTCGGGCAGCCGTTGCGCATCGCTTCCAGCGGCGGAATGCCGAAGCCTTCGTAGATCGACGGATACAGGAAACACGCGGCGTTCTGATACAGCGCCTTGAGCTTTTCGTCGCTGACGTAACCGGCCTGCTTGACGTTCGGCGCGGCCGACAGATCGTGCGCCTTGCCGAAAATCGTGGCGTTCTTCATGCCGACGATCACGAGATCGATGGACGGATCGTTCAGGCGCATGAACGCTTCGACCAGGCGCTTGAAGTTCTTGGTGGGGTTCATGCTGCTCACGGCGAGCATATAGCGGTTGCGCGTGAGCTTCAGTTCATCGATGACCGACGTGTCCGGCACGATCGGATCGAGATGGTCGGCCGCGAGCGGCACCACGCCGATGCGTTCCGGTTTCACGCCGACGTGATGCGCGAGCCGGTCGCGCGAGAAGGTCGAATTCGTCATCACGCAGCTCGACGTGCGCGCGAGAATCCAGAACATCACGCGATACCACATGCGGAACTTCCACGAGAAGTGCGCGGGCGTGTCGAACACCGCCGCATCGTGCATGTAGATGATCTGATTCGCGCGAAAGATCGAGCCGGAGTTGCTCAGATTGACGATGCGCGAGCGCCCCGCGAACATCGGCAGTACGAGTTGCTCCCACAACACGCCCTTGCCGAAGCCGAGCTTGACGGTATCGACGCCCGCAACGGGATCGAGCCCGTCCTGCGGCGGCACGGCCAGCGTGACGTGCGATCCCTGCGGCAGCTTGACGAGCGCCGCGACGAGTTCGCGCGCGACGCGCTGCACGCCGGTGGTTTTCTGGCTCGTGAAGCGGCCATTATAAACGAGCTTGTGCGGGGCGATCGAAGTATCCATGTATCGAGAGTGTGAGCGGTCGGTTCGGTGCGATGCGGGTCAATACTGCGATTCGGAAGTCGTCTCGTAAGAAGCGAGCTTTTCCTCTTCCTTGACTGGTTCGCGCGTGGGGCGATCCGAGTCCAGTTCATACACCGAGAGCCATTGACGGAAGATGGCATCCATCGAAAAACGCGCGCTCGCGGACTTGCGTGCCGCCGCGCCCATGCGTGCGCGCAGCAGCGAGTCGTCGCGAAGCTGAATGATGTACTGCTCCATCTCTTCCACGTTCGCGGCGACGAAGCCCGTCACGCCGTGCAGCACGACATCGCGATTGCCGACCACGTCGGTAACGACGGCGGGAATGCCCGCGACCTGCGCTTCGATCAGCGCGATCGGCATGCCTTCCCAGCGCGAGGTCTGCACATAGACGTCGAGTCCGGCGGTCAGTTCGAGCGCGCGCTGACGCGTGACCCAGCCGCTGCATTCGACGGCGCCCGCGGGAGTATCGGCGGGCACTTCATCCGCATTGCCGCCGATCCACATGAACTTCACGGCGTCGCTGCGCAGATCGACGGTGAGCTTCGCGAAGCCTTCATGATTCTTCTGAAACGATGCGCGCCCGCTCATGCCGATCAGCACTTGTCCCGGATGCTTCTCCAGACGCGGCGGAATCTCCATCACGTTGACGCCGTTTTCGATCATGCGCGTCTTGCGCGTATGCATGCGCGATTCGATCTCGTGCAACTCGCTCGTCGAGCACGCGACGATGGTGCCGCCCATGCGCGCCGCAATGCGTTCGAAGCTCAGATACGCGAACTGCTTGGCGGCGGACACGTCGCGTCGTAGAAAGGCGAGGCCGTGCGGCGAATAGAACAACTTGGCGCGCGGCGCGGCGATGCGCGCGGCGGCGCGGCCGAGCACGCCTGCCTTCGACGAATGCAGATGCACGACCGACGGATTGCATTCCTTGAGCTTGCGCACGAGGTTCCACAGACTCGTCAGATCGTTCTTGACGCTCACTTTCCGGAACATGCTCACGTAGACGAGCTTGACGGCCGGGTGGAACAGCTTCGCGAACTGATTGGGCGTTTCGGGACGGATCGAATGAAGGATCGTGACGCCGACGCCCGCGGCCGCGGCACGGTTCGACAACTGAGTCAGCATCGATAGTACACCGCCGCCGAAAGCCTCGGTGATATGGACGATCTCACGCATATTGGAGCTCTTTAAATCGCGAATTGCCGAGCGTTCCGCGGCAATCGCAT
>JAQFVI010000223.1 GCA_029439495.1 Caballeronia sp. BR6202001590007 | reverse complement strand
AGACGCGAATCCACGGCGACTTCCATCTCGGCCAGGTTCTGTGGTCGGATATCGACGCGTACATCATCGACTTCGAGGGCGAACCGGCCCGGCCGATCGATTCGCGGAGAGCGAAGTCGAGCCCGCTGAAAGACGTTGCCGGTCTGCTTCGTTCCATCTCTTATCTTATGCGGCAGCGTTTGCGGCCAAAGAGGAAGACCGCACAGACGGCGAAGCAGCGTTGAAAGGCACCGTCGATGCCGCGGAAGAAGGCTTCCTGCGCGCGTATCGCGAAGCCCATCGGCCGAGCGCGGCGGATGCTTCGGGCGGCGGGACGTCCGGTCTTCTGAACCTTTTTCTGCTGGAAAAAGCGGACTCGCATCGATGCATGCGGGTCCGTTTCTTTTACTCAGCTTGCATTGCCCGCGATCGCCAGCAGGATCGCGACGAAGTCGTCCATCGCCTGCGAGGTCGCTTCGTTTTTGCGCGTGATGAGGCTGTAGTTCGTCAGGGTGCGCCGTATCGGCACGTCCAGATAAGCGCGCTGGCTCCGCCAACAGGTTGACGACGTCGAACATGGCTTCGTGGCGTGGTTGAGTCGGGCGTCCGACCATCACGTCGAGCTGCCGCTCTTCGAGCCATGTGGCGAGCTGATCGCTGCTCTTCGACCAGCTTGATGATGAGCCTCGGATGCTTGCGCTGAATCTCCTTGATCGCCGCGGTGACCAGTTGCGCCGCAGAAGCCGGAATGAAACCCACGGTCAGATGACCATACCCGCCGTTCTTCAAGGTCGCGAATTCACCTGAAAACTTGCCGAGGTTGGACAAGGTCGTGACGGCATAGCGCACCGACAGCGCACCGAGATCGGTAGGCCGCATTTCGCGCGGCAGCCGCTCGAACAGCTGCGTACCGAACATCGCCTCCAGATCACTCAGGATCTTCGTCGCGGCCGGCTGGGTGACGTGCATCTGTTCGGCCGCCACGCGCAGATTGCGAGTGCGGCCGAACAGTTCGAGCAATTGAAGATACCTGAAGCGAAGCTTGCTCAGCACCTATGAAGCGGAGATCGAAGAAGCTTGCGACATACATAGGGTACAGGGTATACGCAGGTCGACTCATAACTGGCTGGAATCGATTCTACTCAATTAGCGATTGGACGCTTATCGAAGCTGCGACGGACAATCCAGACAGAACCGCAGCGGGGCCGGGTCCGACACGCTCGGCCCAATCCATCACTCTCATCTGACGCGACTTCAATGAACACACGATTCCGATATCCGGTTGCCGAACTGCAGGACTTCGCGCGGCGTCTGCTGACGAAGGCGGGACTCGATGATGCAAAAGCCTCGGCCGTCGCGACTACCCTGGTGGACGGCGACCTGATGGGCCACGACACGCACGGACTTGCGTTGCTGCCCGGCTATGTCGGCCGCGGTGCGAGACCTGCTCGGGCGAGCCCGATGTCGTATCGGATCGGGGCGCGAGCCTGTTGTGGGACGGTCGACGCTTGTCGGGACCGTGGCTGGCCCTGAGTGGTATCGAAGCGCTGGCGCCCAGAGCGAGGGAGTTTGGAAGCGCGACGCTGGTGATCCGCCGCAGTCACCACATCGCGTGTCTCGCTAGCTATCTGGAGAAGGCCACGGCGGACGGCTTCATGATCGTGCTGAGCAGTTCCGACCCGGCGGTGAAGAGCGTCGCGCCGCACGGCGGCACGCGCGCCGTGTTTACGCCGAATCCGATTGCGGCAGGCATTCCGACATCGGGCACGCCGTTTCTGATCGACATCTCGGCATCGACCGTGACGAACGGCATGACCGCACGCCTGCCTGCCGGTTGGCGGCATGACGTGGGGACATAAGGGCTTCGGCCTCGCGCTGCTGATCGAGGCACTGACGGGCGGTCTGGCGTGGCGGGCCACGGGCGTGCCGATCCCGCCGATGGCTGGGGCGCGACGGTGTTTCTGTCGTTGTATGACCCGTCGGCTTTCGACGGCACAGACGCGTTCGCGTGGCAGATGGACTGGCTCGGCGATGCCTGCCGCGATAATCCGCCGCGCCCTGGAACGTCAGCCGTGCGCATGCCCGGCGATCGCGGGCTGAGCTTCAAGCACGAGCAGTTGCGCGACGGCGTGGCCTTGTATCCGACTATCGCGCCGGCGCTCGAGGCCTGCGCGCAACGCTACGAGATCACGCTTCCCGCTGCGCTGTCCGACTGATCTGCGCAAGTGCCTGGGGTGCTAGCGCCCTCGAGCACTTGCGATACGTCTTCAGGCATCGTCACCGAGCGCGACCGGCGGGATCGGTCCGCGCACCAGCACCCAGTAGCCGACCAGCGCCACCGCGGCGATGCCCGCGCCGACGAACAGCGCAGGCTGGAACGAGCGCGTCTGCTGCACGATGAAGCCGGTGATGACCGGCGCGAGCGCGTCTCCGAAGTAGCCTCCGAAGTTCTGCATGGCGCCGATCGACGCGGTGCAGTTGGCCGGCGCCGCGACCGATGCCGTCGCCCAGGCTGCGCTGCTCGATACGTAGAGCAGCAGCATCGAGATCGAAATGAACACGACCGCCAGCGCCGCTCTGTGCGTGAGTCCCGTCAACACCGTGAACACGGCCACGCCCGCAAGCGACGCGGCCATCGGGTACTTGCGGCTGTTCATCGCGGACACGCCCCGGCGCGCGAGCACGTCGCAGATCTTGCCGCCAGAGAAACTGCCCACCACGCCGAAGAGATAACGGCACCGCCGCGACCCATCCGGACTTCGCAATGGTCAGGTGAAACTCCATTTGCAGATAGGTCGGCAACCACGCGTTATAGAGTCACAGCACNACGCCGCCATTCGCGCCACGTCGGACGGGTCTGGACGTCACCTTCGACATCGGTCAGATAGGCGCGCTCGTCACGGCTCAGCGCGACCTGATGCGGATCGCGATGAACGAGGTAGAAGCACAGCGCGACGACGAGCCCCGCGATTCCCACGATGCCGAACATCCATTGCCATCCGACGGTCAACATGATGACCGTGAGCAAAGGCGCCGAGATCGCTGTGCCGAGCGTCGACAAACTGTTCCAGATACCGGTCGCCGCGCCGCGCTCCTTCTTGCCGAACCAGTCGCGCACGACCTTCGCGCTGGTCGGAAACTGCGGCGCTTCGCCGATGCCCAGCACCATGCGCGCGGCGAAGAACTGCCCGAAGCTGGTCACGACGCCGCCGAACGCCTGCGCCACCGACCACGTACCGAGGCTGACGGCCAGCATGACGAGTGCGACGAAGCGATCGACCAATGCGCCGGCCGGCAGTTGTGCGAACGCGTAGGCCCACAGGAACGCCGAGAGCAGCAGGCCCATCTCCGCGACCGAGAGCCCGAGGTTCTGCCTAATGAGCGGATTCGCGATGGACAGCGTGGCCCGGTCGATGTAATTGATGACCTCGCTTAACAGCAGCAAGGCGAGCGCGGTACGCTGGATGCGCCGCACACTCGGCGAGGCCCGATCGCTGGAAGCGCCCAGCGGGACGCCTCCGACATTCGAATCGGGCACATGCGGGGCGGCGGAGGATTGCTCCATGGATATCTTTCCTGAATGTATTGTTTTAGTTGCGCCGCTGTTCTCCGGTCCGCAAGCGCGCAATACCGCATTGGACTGACGCACGATAGGGCGGCGTCCGTTGGAAATCCAATCAAATTTCCTCGTGAAGCGATTCCATTTGTTTATCGCGGGTTTATCGCGGGCTAAGGGCAAACCCACGCGTGATGCGGATCGTCGTCCGCAAGCACGCGTTGCAGGGACGAAGTCGTTTTCCCGTGCTACGATTCGCGCTGCCTGATAAAAGAAAAGACCAAGCAGGCTCTGACCCACTCGCAAGACACTGCCGGACCCGTTCCAAGCATGTACGCAGCTGCCTAGCCTCCCTCGAAAACCAATTGAAAGCCTTGCTGATGCATTGATTGCATCCGGATGGC
>JAQFVI010000222.1 GCA_029439495.1 Caballeronia sp. BR6202001590007 | reverse complement strand
CAACCCGCGAGTTTCTCCTTTCGGTTTCGATTCCAAAACAAGACTACTGGAGGTCCATCATGATCAAGGCATTCGTTCCGGCTCTCGTTATTGCTTCGGCTCTGGCCGCTCCGACGTTCGCATTCTCGCAAGACAACGGCAGCGTCGTGACGCGTCAGCAAGTGCGCGCCGATCTGGTTCAGCTCGAAAAGGCCGGTTACAACCTGTCGACCGACCGCACGACATATCCGCAAAACATCCAGGCCGCCGAAGCGCGCGTTCATGCGCAAGACGGCAACTCGGCTTACGGTCCTTCGGTGGCCGGCACGTCGAACTCGGGTGCTCGCGTGAACATGTTGATGTCGGATCGCAACTCGGTTTATTTCGGCCACTAAGCCGAAACCCTGGATTCGAGTATTAGCAGCAGTAGTAGTAGATGGTAGGCAGTTCATGGTAGGCAGTTCAGCAGAAGAGCAGTCAGATGTTGCGATAAACGCAGTAGGAAGCACGTAGCAAGCAAGTAGCAAGAACGCCGGCCGCAGCGATGCAGCCGGCGTTTTTTATGCGCGCTTAGGCAACTTCGCGCCGCATGCGCGAATCACGAGCCGCACGACTTCGTTGGTTTGTTCGTCGAAGGCCTTGCTCGACAACGCGCGAATTTGCGCATCGAAATCGGCGTAGTGCTGCGTAATCGCCCAGATCATGAACATGAAGGTCTGCTCGACGGGCGCGAGCAGGCCGCGCGCGATCCATGCTTCGATGATGGTCACGCACTTATCGAGCCACGGTTTCACGCGTTTGTTGAGAATGTCCTGCATGTGATGCGCGCCGTGGATGATCTCGCTCGCCCACACCTTCGAGCCGAGCGAACGCCGTCTCGACAGGTCCATCTTCGCGCGCACGTAGCCGCCGCCGATCACATCGACGGGATCGTCACTGCATTCGAAGGTATCCGCCGCACGATGCCAGTCTTCGAACAGATCTTCCAGCACGCGCCGATAGAGCGCGTGCTGGTCGGAAAGTAGTAGTGCAGATTGGCTTTGGGCAGCCCCGCGCGTTCGGCGATCATCGCGGTGCTCGCGCCTTCGAGTCCCTTCTCCGCAAAGACGGCTTCCGCGCACGCGAGCAAGTGCGCTTCATTCGATTCGCGAATCTGTGCCTTGCGCCGCCGCAAAGGCGAGGCGAGCTCCGCTTGCTCGCCGATGCCGGCCCGCGCTTCGTCGTGTTTCATGTCGTGTCCAAATGCCTCGTGTGCCGCATCGTGCCTGATTCCATGCATGAATGCACGCCGCGCTGCGATGGCCCAAGCCGATGCCGATGCGCGTTGTTGCATCGCAATGGCCGCGACATGCTGTGTGCGCATGCCGCCGATCTTTTTTGGAAAGACGTTTATTTGCTTATTTTAATCGGCTAAAATTTATTTAGTTGGACAAGTTTTGCGGCGCACGTCGAACGGCGCCGGCAAGACATTCATCGCGCACGAGTACAAGCATGCACCGCGAACAAGCATGCGAAGACAGGCAGTTCCTCACATACGAAGTCCCGTCGTCAGGAGCGAGCGCATGAGCGTAGCAACCGATGCAATCAACGAGGCTGCTCGATACATCCATCCGGGTCGACGGTCAGAGGCTGTGGGACAGCCTGATGACGATGGCCCGAATCGGCGCGACGCCGGAAAGCGGGGTCTGCTGCCTCGCATTGACCGATCTCGACAAGGAAGGGCGCGACCTCATCGTGCGCTGGGCGAAGGAAGCCGGCTGCACCGTGAGCGTCGATCAGATGGGTAATGTCTTTATGCGTCGCGCGGGCCGCAACCTCGACGTACCGCCGGTTGTGACCGGCTCGCACGCCGATTCGCAGCCGACCGGCGGCTGCTTCGACGGTATCTACGGCGTGCTGGGCGGTTTCGAAGTGATTCGCTCGCTGAACGATCGCGCGATCGAAACCGAGCATCCGATCGAAGTCGTCATCTGGACCAACGAGGAAGGATCGCACTTCGCGCCCGCGATGGTCGCATCGGGCGTGTTCGCAGGCAAATTCACGCTCGACTACGGCCTATCGCGCAAGGACGTCGACGGCAAGACCATCGGCGAGGAACTGAAGCGCATCGGTTATGCGGGCGACGTGCCGTGCGGCGGACGCGCGCTGCATGCGACGTTCGAACTGCATATCGAGCAAGGTCCGATTCTCTAAGCGGAGGACAAGACCATCGGCGTCATCACCGATGCGCAAGGGCAGTGCTGGTACGAGATCACGCTGACCGGCCAGGAAGCGCATGCGGGTCCGACGCCGATGCCGCGTCGCAAGAAGGATGCGCTGCTCGGTGCATCGCGCGTCGTGGACCTCGTCAACCGCATCGGACTGGATCATACGCCGCTCGCCTGTGCGACGGTCGGCATGATGCAGGTGCATCCGAATTCGCGCAATGTCATTCTGGGGCGCGTGTTTTTCACCGTCGATTTTCGTCATCCCGACGATGCCATGCTCGCGCGCATCGCGGGCGAGCATGGCCTGCAGACAGAACTCGAGCAGATCTTCTACTACAACAAGCCCATTCACTTCGATGCCGCCTGCGTGCAGTCCGTGTGCGCGGCGGCCGAGCGCTTCGGCTATTCGCATCGCGACATGGTGTCGGGCACGGGCCACGACGCGTGCTATCTTTCGCAGGTCGCGCCGACCTCGATGGTGTTCGTGCCATGCGTCGACGGCATCAGCCACAACGAAGTCGAGGACGCCACGCAGGAGTGGATCGAAGTGGGCGCGAACGTCCTGCTGCACGCGATTCTCGAACGCGCGCAAGAGCCGGCTTCGTAACGCGCATTTCCCTGTTTCACCGATACGAACCGTTCGTCTTCCTCGACCTGAAGGACACATATGACCTCGAAGCCAAGGGCGATATTGCGAGTCATCGCGCGACGCCCGCGCAACTCGCGTGCGAATTTGCCGACGTCGCGCCGCTGCTCGACGCCGCTGCCGCGAGCCGTTGTCACTACTGCTATGACGCGCCGTGCGTGGAAGCGTGTCCGACCGGCATCGACATACCGGGCTTCATCCGCAAGATCGACAACGGCAATCTGAAAGGCGCGGCCAGCGACATTCTGTCGGCCAATCCGTTGGGCGGCATGTGTGCGCGCGTTTGCCCGACCGAAATCCTGTGCGAAGGCAGTTGCGTGCGCAATCGCCCGGCCGATGCACCCATGAGCATCGGCGCATTGCAGCGTTATGCCACCGACTGGGCGATGGCGAACGACGTCGCGCTGTTTGTGCGTGCGCCCGAAACCGGCCGGCGCGTGGCGATCGTCGGCGCGGGACCGGCGGGGTTCGCGTGCGCGTACCGCCTCGCGTTGAAGGGACATCGCGCCGTGATCCTCGATGCGCGCGCGAAGCCCGGCGGTCTCAACGAATACGGCATCGCTGCCTACAAGACTGTCGAGGATTTCGCGCAGCGCGAGATCGAATGGCTCTATTCGATCGGCGGTATCGAACTGCGCAAGCAATACGATGCCGTGTTCATCGCGATGGGTCTTGCGGGCGTGCGCGAACTCGCGCTCGAAGGCGAGTCGCTGCAAGGCGTGATGAAGGTGCGGCAGGCCGACGATCTCGCGAGCGTGCCGGTCAGACGCCGCGTCGTGGTGATCGGCGGCGGCAAAATACGGCGGTCGATGCGGCCGTGCAGAGCCGCAAGCTCGGCGCGTCGTCGGTGACGATGGCGTATCGGCGCGGTGTCGAACACATGAGCGCGACGTGGGCCGAGCGCGAGTTCGCGCAGACGCAGGGCGTGAAGCGTCGTCACGCATGCGAGGCCGGCGCGTCTGATCGGCGAGGACGGCCGCGTGATCGCCATCGAATTCGAGCGCGACGGCGAGACGCTCCTGATCGAAGCCGACATGGTGCTCAAGGCGATCGGCCAGACGCTCGTGCCGAGCAGCATCGGCGGCACGCCGTGCAGACC
>JAQFVI010000221.1 GCA_029439495.1 Caballeronia sp. BR6202001590007 | reverse complement strand
ACATGCCTTGCAAGTTTTATGCTCGACTGCAAGGTCCTTGAAAACTTCGATCGAGGATGTAACTGGTTCTGATCTGTCTGCTGGTGGCTTTCGTTGCGCTCTTCATCTTCGGTGCAGGACATCGTGTCGCAATCTTCATCACAGCCGCGGCCGTGTTCTGGCTGCTCGGCAGCTGGCTGTCCGGCCCGATGGTGCGTCTCGCGCTATGGCCAGAACACCATGAAACCCCCCGTGCTTGCGCCGCACACCGCGATCATCGTGCTAGGCGGAGGCACTGTCTACGACCGCAACGGCCATCTCATTCCGAAGGGTGATTCGATGACGCGTGTCGAACTTGCCGGTACGCTCTACAAGCGCTGCGTCGAAGAAGGCAAGTCTTGCACGGTGATCATGAGCGGCGGCAATCCGCAGAAGCACGCGCAGTCCGAAGCCGATTTGTACGGTCCGCTGCTCGTCAAGGCCGGTGTCGCGCCAGCCGACCTGATACTCGAAGATCAGAGCCTCGATACTTACGAGAACGCGCGCAATACGTACAAGATCCTGCGCACGCGGCAATACGACACGACCGTGCTCATCACGTCGTTCCTGCATATGAACCGCGCCTTGCTGTCGTTTAGCGCGTTCGATCTGCATCCGCAGCCGGCGGTGGCCTTCCTGCGCAACCCGAAGTCGTGGCTCGTGCCGCATCCGGAAGGCTGGATCGATTCGAACTTCGCGCTGCACGAGATACTCGGCGACGTGCGCTTCTGGATCTGGCGCTGGATCGGTCTGTACTGATCGTATGCGGACGACGAGACATCGATGCGCCGCTTGCCTGGATCATCGCAGCGTGAGCGCCGCACGCAGATAAGGCGACGTGGCGCTGCGCTCGTGCGCCGCGGCGACATCGGGCGTTTCCGCGACGACGATTCGTCCGCCTTCTTCTCCGGCACCCGGCCCGATATCGACGATCCAGTCGCTTTGCGCCGCGACCCGCATGTCGTGTTCGACGACGACCACGGTGTTGCCCGCATCGGCAAGACCCTGCAATTGCAGCATCAGGCGATCGACGTCCGCGGGATGCAGGCCCGTCGTCGGTTCATCGAGGATATAGAGGGTGTCGCCGTGATGCGTGCGCTGCAACTCGGTGGCGAGCTTGATGCGCTTCGCCTCGCCGCCCGATAGTTCGGTCGCGGACTGACCGAGCCGCAGATATCCCAGGCCGATGTCGCGCAACACGGCAAGCGCACGCATGACACTTGGCTCGTCCGCGAAGAACTCGCATGCGGCTTCAACGCTCATCGCGAGCACGTCCGCGATGTTCTTGTCGCGCCAGGTGATCTCGAGCGTCTGCGGGTTGTAGCGCGAGCCGTGGCACGTCGAGCAGGACGTGTACACGCTCGGCAGAAAGAGCAGCTCGACGCTGACGAAGCCTTCGCCTTCACAGGTCGGACAGCGGCCTTGCGCGACATTGAACGAGAAACGTCCCGCCCCGTAACGGCGCTTGCGTGCGGCGGGTGTATCGGCGAATAGCTTGCTTGCGCACATGATCGAACAATCCCGTATAGGTCGCGAGATTGGAGCGCGGCGTGCGGCCGATCGGCTTCTGATTGACCCGCACGAGACGCTTGATGGTCTGCATGCCGTCGACGATCGAGCCGCCTGCGGGCGTATCGCGACGCGCGAGTAGCGGGTCCTGCTCCTCGTGCTCGTCGACGCTGCGGCCGAGGCGCTCGCCACCAGTTCGGGCAAGGCCTAACTGACGAAACTCGACTTGCCCGAGCCTGATATGCCGGTGACAGTCGTGAAGCAGCCGAGCGGGAAAGCGACATTGACGCCTTGCAGATTATTGCGCGTGATGCCTTCGATCTTCAGCCATCCGCGTGGCGCGCGCGGCGTGTGCGGCATGACATCGGAAGTGGCGAACAGATAGCGGCGCGTTTCCGAGGCGTCGACGGAGGCGAGGCCATCGGGCGGGCCGCTATAGANGCCAGTCGGCGCGGCGCATCGTGTTCATGTCGTGCTCGATGACGAACAGCGAATTGCTCGCGNCGTCGAGCACATACACGACCCCGAACAACTGCGATGCGAGTTGCGTCGCGAGCCGCAGCCGCTGCAGTTCGCCGGACGATAAGGTCGGCGTCGCGCGATCGAGCGACAGATAGCTGAGGCCGAGATCGATCAGCGTGCCGATGCGTTCGAGCAGGTCGGACGCGATCCGCTCGGCAGCAGCGCGTTTCTCGTCCGACAGGTTGGGCGTGCGTCGCACATCGGGAGCGGCATCGTGCGCGGAACCGTCTGCCGTGATACGTTTGGTCTTTGCCGCACGACGTGTCGACGAATCGAGCGCGGGCTGCTTTCCGTGCGCTTCGAGGTCCGGCCATTCGCCGCGTGCGATTGGTTCCAGCAGCGTCTGCAGGCGCAGGAAGGGCAGGCGCGAGAACTCGGCGATATCGAGTTCGGCGAACTTCACCGACAACGCTTCCTTCTTGAGGCGCTTGCCATGGCATGCGGCGTAGTCGCTGCCGACCATGAAGCGCGAGACGCATTTCTTCATCAACGCGCTTTGTGTATGCGCGAAGGTGTGAAGAGTCCTCCGCGTACAGCATCGGCTGATGCGCCGGGTAAGTCCCGGTACGCGAATACAGCATGCGGACGAGGCTCGACAAAGTCGTGACACTGCCGATCGACGAACGCGCGCTTGGCGCACCGCGTTGCTGCTGCAAGGCGACTGCGAGCGGCAATCCTTCGATCGAATCCACTTGCGGCACGCCGACCTGTTCGATCAGACGTCGTGCATAAGGCGCCACCGATTCGAAATAACGTCGCTGGGCTTCTGCATACAAAGTGCCGAATGCCAGAGAAGACTTTCCTGAACCGGAGACGCCGGTGAATACGACAAGCGCGTCGCGTGGCACGTCGACATTGACATTTTTGAGGTTGTGCTCGCGCGCGCCGCGTACGCGCACGAAACCTGCTAAGAACGTGTTCGGGCGCTCGTCGCGTGTGGTGTGCTTCGACGGCGGTGCTGCGGAGTAGCGGGCATCCATAGGGCAGGCATCAAATGACAGAGCACGGGGAAGGGTAAACGGCAGCATGTCGCGTGCTGCTCTCTGGTGGTCTTACGCATTTTGCATGCTAAATGCCAGATGGATGGACGGAAGGTCGCGACGCGCCCGAGCGGGACATGGACAGTCAATCAACCTTGGAGAGGGATGCAATGAAGATCGGCAGACTAGCGGCATCGATCATGGTGGCGAGCGGCGTGGCGCTCGGCGCAACGGGCGCGATGGCGCAATCGGGCGGGAACGGCAATGGCGGATCGGGCGGCGCTGCGACGGCAGGGCCGACGGCGGGCGGTGACAACACGTTGACGCCCGGCAGCACGCGCAACGCGCCGCATTTCAAGCACAAGAAGAAGGCCAAGCCCGCCGATACGGCGCAATAAGGCCAGCCAAGACGTGGACTGCGGCGCGGGTCAGGCCGCGCTGCTTTCCACGTCGACGTCGTCCGTGCCGAGGCGCGAGAAGATGTCGCAGACGGCGCGCATTTCCGCATCGTCGCGGATGCTGACCATCACATGCGTGAGACTGGGGATGGCGAGATACGCTTCGTGATCGAAGCGATGGTGAAACGCGGGCAGGATGTCGTCGTGCGAAGCATCCAGCGTGAGTTGCCCGCTATCCTCTTCCAGCGACAGATCGCCGATGCCAGCGTATTCGGCGGTGATCCATTGCGTGGGGGCGCCGGTGCTGAGGGCCAGCGAGGTTTGAAGGTCGGAGAAGCCGTTCATGTCCGCGATGCGAACCCGGTCGCCGGTGATTCCTTCTGCGCGCAGATCTTCCAGCGCTTCGTCCAGTCTGCGGGAGCTGCAAAACACTCCGGTTACTTCATGCATCATCCTTTTCTCCTTGCTGCCT
>JAQFVI010000220.1 GCA_029439495.1 Caballeronia sp. BR6202001590007 | reverse complement strand
AATCGGCGGTCACGTTCGCCGAAATACGCAGCTGCCACTGATGATGATTGGCGGCATGCTGTGGGCCGCGATTCCCGCACTGCTCAAGAGCTGCTTCAACACCAACGAAATCCTGACGAGCCTGATGCTCACCTACGTCGCGACGCAATTGCTGATCTATCTCGTCAGCGGCCCGTGGCGCGATCTGGACGGCATGAACTTCCCGATCTCCGCGATGTTCGTCGACGACGCGCTGTTCCCGCGCCTCTACGGCGACTGGCACTGGAGCTTCCTGAAGGGCACGCGCATCAACGCGTCGGTGTTTTTGACCGCGATCGCGATTCTCTGCGTGTGGCTCTTCATGCGCAAGAGCTTCGCGGGCTTTCGCATGAACGTCGGCGGTCTCGCGCCGCTCGCCGCACGCTACACCGGTTTCTCCGACAAGAGGACGATCTGGACCTCACTGCTGCTGTCCGGCGGACTCGCTGGCATGAGCGAAGTCGCCGGGCCGATCGGCCAGCTTCAGGCGGGCTGGTCGCCGGGTTACGGCTTCACGGCGATCATCGTAGTGTTCGTCGGGCGGCTGATCCGCTCGGCATCGTGCTCGTGAGCCTGTTGATGGCGCTGCTGTATCTCGGCGGCGAGGCGGTGCAGACCTCGCTGCAATTGCCGCAGGCGCTCGCCGGCGTGTTCCAGGGACTGCTGCTGTTCTGCCTGCTCGGCTGCAACCTGTTCGTGAATTACCGGATCAAGCGCCGCGTCGCGCATCACGCCGTCTGAAGAGACAAAGCTCCTTATGGATCAATCAAGCCAGCAATCTCGCCTCGAGCGCCGTGATCGCCGCCATCCCGCTGATGTACGCGGGCGCGGGCGAACTCGTCGCGGAAAAATCCAGCGTGCTCAATCTCGGCGTCGAAGGAATGATGCTGATGGGCGTCGTCACCGGTTACGCCGTCACGGCGATCACCGGCAGTCCGTGGCTCGGCATCGCGGCCTCGGTGGTCGCGGGACTGCTGATGGCGCTGCTGTTCGGCTTTCTCACCATCACCATGCTCGCCAATCAGGTCGCGACAGGCCTGTCGTTGACGATCTTCGGCATCGGCTTTTCGGCATACGTCGGCAAGCCGTACACGTCGGCCGCGGTACGCGCGAGCATCGACGTGTTGCCGATTCCCGGCCTTTCGCAGATTTCCGTGCTCGGCCCGGCGATCTTCTCGCTGACGCCGCTCGGCTATCTCGCGTTCCTGATGTTCGGCGCGATCGGCTGGTTCCTCTACAAGACCCGCGCGGGATTCGTGCCGCGCTCGGTCGGCGAATCGCCGGCGGTCGCTCATTCGGTCGGCTTTCCGGTGATCGGCGTGCGCTATGCCGCGACGCTCTTCGGCGGCGGCATGGCGGGTATCGCCGCGGGCGGCTATTTATTACTCGATCGTCTACCTGCACGTCTGGCAGGAGCAACTGACTTCCGGGCGCGGCTGGATCGCGTTTGCACTGGTGGTGTTCGCTACCTGGTGTCCGGGACGGCTTCTGATCGGCGCGCTGCTGTTCGGCGCGGTGATGGCGCTGCAGTTCTATGCGCAGGCGATTGGCGTGCCCGTGCCGACGCAGTTTCTCGCGATGCTGCCGTATGTTGTGACCATCGTCGTGCTCGTTCTGATTTCGCGCAACCCGAACACCATCAAGCTGAACGCGTCGGCATCGCTCGGCAAGCTGTTTTTCGCGGCAAGCTGAACGCAGCGTTCACACGCGGCCGCCGCACTGTTGTGCGCAGGCCGCACGGGCGTTTCGTTTCGATTTTTGATCCACGACACTGATCGGTCACGATCGACGAAAACGGCACGCGGCCCGATCCGATTTTTTTGCTCTAGCAACACCCTCGACCAGGAGAGAAACACAATGAAAAAACATGGCTGAAGGCGATCACGGCCACCGTCGCACTTTCGGCTACCGTCGCGTCGGCGAGCGCGCAGGTGGCGGATGTGCCCGGCGTCGCGTTCGTCTACCTCGGCAACCCGGGCGATGCGGGCTGGACCTTCGCGCACGACGCGCGGGCAGCAAGGAAGCCGAAGCGAAGTTCGGCAACAAGATCAAGATCACGCGGGTGGAGAACGTGCCGGAATCGGCGGATTCGGAGTGCGTGTTCCGCGATCTCGCCAACAAGGGCAACAAGATCATCTTCGGCACGAGCTTCGGCTATCAGGACTTCCAGTTGAAGGTCGCGAAGGATTTCCCCGGCACGATCTTCCTGACCGCCACCGGCTTCAAGAAGGCCAAGAACTTCGGCACCTACGACGTGCGCATGTATCAGGGCGCGTATCTCGCGGGCGTCGCGGCGGGCTATGTGACGAAGACGAACACGCTCAGCTTCGTGGCATCGGTGCCGATTCCGGAAGTGGTGCGCAACATCAATGCGTACACGATGGGCGCGCGTTCGGTGAACCCGAAGATCCACACGAAGGTCATCTGGATCAATAGCTGGTTCGATCTGGGCAAGGAAAAGCAGGTCACCGAAACGCTGATCGGGCAGGCCGTCGCCGCGAAGCGTGACGAACTGCATACCGGCAAGTGGGACGTGTTCAGCGGTCCGATCAAGGATCAGTCGGGCGCGGAGAAGGTGTCCGCGGGCAGACGCTGACCGATCCGGAATGCAGCGTATCAACTGGTATGTGGAAGGCGTGGACGGCTCGCTGCCGAAGTAAGCTCTTTCGCATCGACGTAAAAAACGCGCCTCGCGATGCATTCGCGAGGCGCGTTTTTCATTTCATGACAGCGCCAAAGGCGCGCGGCGCATCAGTCCTCGATGCGCAGTCCCACCTTGATCGTCACCTGGAAGTGGGCGATCTGGCCGTTTTCGACATGTCCGCGCGTCTCCGTCACTTCGAACCAATGGATGTTGCGCAGCATCTTCGAGGCCTTCTCGATCGCGACGCGCACGGCGTCGTCGCTCGAGGTCGGCGACGAGCCGGTGAGTTCGATCTGCTTGTAGACGTGTTCCGACATGGTGTTCTCCTTGTAGTGGTGACGAAAGGCCGAAGCATCGGATGATGCGTGCACACTCGGTTCAGCAAGGCGTGCGCCGTGCACGAGGCGCGAGAACGCGCCCGTTCCATTAAATGTAGGAAAGTAAAGCAGGGAAAGTGGGGAATGCGCGAACGCACCGTTCCGCGCGCGTCGCGCGAAGAACGGCGGATTCGTCCGGCAAGGAAAGTACAGCGGAAAGAGTGATCAGCGCAGCGGATGCGAGGCGGCATCGCCTGCATCCTGACGGCGCGTGCCCGACGGCGATGCGCGGTCACCGTGGTGCCGAACTCGCTCAGAATCTGCGTGCGCGCGCGGCTCGCGAAGACCAGAAAGCCGAAGCCGTTCGCCTCATACCAGTAGCCGCCGTTCTCGAGCCCGTCCAGCGGCTGCTCGAGCGCGTGATGGACTCGACGCACCGCCTGTGCAGTTCGTCGATCGCCTGATAGGGCGGCTGAGTGCCCCGTACACCGCACAGAAGCATGTCGAGTCCTGGCAGCACATGCGCGTATAGCACCGGCTCGTCCTGCGCACGGGCTCAGGCAATCTTCGTATCGAGCTGACCGAACAGCCTGAAATGCCGCAATACGGCGAGAAAAGACTCGTCGCCATCAGCCTTCACGCGTTTACGTTTTTTCGGGAAGGACATAAAAACTCGCCTGAAAAAGATTTGCAAAAAACGCAGCGTCTTCATGCGGCCACTCCCGTCTTGCGTGCCGCACATCGATCTTTTATAGCGCATCGATGTGATCAGGTCACGGAGATTCGGGACCTCTG
>JAQFVI010000219.1 GCA_029439495.1 Caballeronia sp. BR6202001590007 | reverse complement strand
TGCATTTTGCATTTTGCATTTTGCATTTTGCATGCAGAATGCGTTTGCTCATCGGACGGTGCAGCCACGGTCGCGACGTCGGATTGAAAACGTTTTCTTCGAAATAGCTTACGTCGCGTACAAAGCGCGATATAGAAACACCGACTTCAACAGAGTAGCCATGAATCAAACCAGCACTGCGGGCAAGCCATACCGGCGTCTGCTTCTGACCGGCGCGGCCGGCAATCTCGGCCGTCAACTGCGCGCGCCGCTCGCGCAATGGGCGGATGTCGTTCGGCTCAGCAATGTCGCGCCGCTCGACGATGCCGCCAAACACGAAGAGATCTCCGCAGTCGATCTTGCCGATGGCGAAGCGGTGATGCGGCTCGTCGAGGGCGTGGACGCCATCGTTCACCTCGGCGGCATCTCGATCGATGCGCCGTTCGACGATCTCATCGAATCGAACATCCGCGGCACATACAACATCTACGAAGCCGCCCGTCGACACGGCGTGAAGCGTGTCGTGTTCGCGAGTTCGAACCATGCAATCTGCTTTCATCCGGTGACGGAAGTCCTCGATGCCGACGCGCCGCAACGCCCGGACAGTCTGTACGGTGTGACGAAGTGCTTCGGCGAATCCCTGTCGCGCTACTACTTCGATCGATTCGGGATTGAGACGGTGTGCCTGCGCATCGGCTCTTCCTTCGAGGAACTGAAGAACCCGCGCATGCTCGTGACTTTTCTGAGCTATCGCGACTTCATCGAGCTCGTGCGTTGTTCGCTCTTTACCAACCGCGTCTGGCATACGGTGGTGTACGGGGCCTCGGACAATCCGGTGAAGTGGTGGGACAACACGAAGGCGAGCTTCCTCGGCTTCAACCCGCAAGACAGTTCCGCGCAGTTCGACGGCCTCTTTTCCGACGCGCGCGCCGACCGACGATCGAGACGACCCCGCGCAGCGTTTCCAGGGCGGACCGTTCGTGCTGGGCGAGCCGATGGAAAAGAAGCGCTGATAGCAGGGCGCGTGGCTTTTTTCTCGGGCAAAGGATGGGCTCGTCAGGGTTTGTCCGGGGAGAAGGTCACGCGCATGTTACCGGTCGCATAAATGACCAAGAAACTGCTTGGTTCGAAGCGATTTGCCGCATACGCATCGCTTCGATCGCATGTTTGCCGCACAGTGTGGGACGCGTCGCATCGCATGCGGCGATGCCTGCCGTAAAACGCGTTCGCGTACGGCATGGCGTTGCTTCGATGCCTTAAAAACAGGCCAAATACCACTTCTGTAGTTTCTCCTTAAAGAGTAGGCTGCGCGTTAGTTCGTCAACCTGAAGCGATCTAACGACTTCCTATCCGGAGGAGACATAGATGGACCTAGAAGCTCGCACCATGAAGCGCGTGATTCTGTGTTACTTCATCGCGTACCTCGATCGCGTTAACGTTGGTTTCGCCGCATTGCAGATGAACAAGGCCGGCTTACGGCGAGCATGTTCGGGTTCGGCACAGGCGTTTTCTTCATCGCTTACTTCTTTTTCGAAGTCCCCTCCAACCTCTTGCTCGAACGATTCGGTGCACGCCGCTGGATCGCGCGGATCATGTTCACCTGGGGTGTGCTGGCCGCACTGATGGCCTACATTCCGCACATCGCGCAGGCGACCGGATTATCGAATGCCTACGTGTCTATGGCTTGCGCATTCTGCTCGGCATCGCAGAAGCAGGCTTTTTCCCCGGCATCATCTTTCTGCTGACGCTGTGGTTTTCGGCGAAGTATCGCGGACGCGTGGTCGGATACTCGTGGTCGGGTACTTCATGGCCGCGATTCCGCTTTCCACGGTGATCGGCAGGCCCATCTCCGGTGCGCTGTTGCAGATGGACGGCATTAACGGCATGCAGGGCTGGCAGTGGCTCTATCTGATCGAAGCGATTCCCGCGCTGCTGGCGTTCGTCGTCTACTTCTATCTCACCGACAAGCTCGCCGACGCGCACTGGTTCGCCGAAGACGAACGCGACTGGCTCATCAAGCGTCAGGCGCAGGAGCGCGCGCATCGCGAAGCGAAGCATGCGTTCAGCGTGAAAGAGGCCATTCTCAATCCGCGCGTGCTGGCCATTGCTCTCATTTACTTCGGCGCGAATGCGACCAACTACGGGCTGAGTTTCTTCCTGCCGCGATCGTCAAGGCCTTCGGTCTCAGCAACGTCCAGACGGACTTCGTGACGTCGCTGCCTTATGCGGTCGGCGTCGTGAGCATGATTCTGTGGGGACGGCATTCGGACCGCAAGCTCGAGCGCCGCTGGCACGTCGCTATCGCGCTGATGGTCGCGGCGGTCGGTATCGCACATCGGCGGGACTCGACAACCCCGTGATGAAGATGCGGCGCTGTCGATCGCGGGCTTCTTCGGTCCTTACGCGATGGCTGGATCAAGGACAGCACGGGCGGTTTTGGCGCGGGCCTGCTGTGTCTGGCCGGCGCGGGGATGGTCGGCGTGGCGGCTGTGTTGTTGCTGCATCACGATCGCGGTCTGGAGACGATCTCGGGTGCGCACGATATGGACGATGCGGAGCCGCAGGTGGCGCGCTGACGCCGATTTTCGTTCGTTGCATTCAATATGCCGCATGCAGAAGTCCTGCATGCGGCATTTTTTATGCATTTCGCTTCGGCTTCGATCGCTATGCGAGCCACGCGGGATCTTCGAGCGCTTTCGTCCATGCTCGACGGCCATCGCGCATGCGGGATTGTCAGTCTGCGTGCGCCACGCCAGCAGCAGATCGGCGGTGACATCCTGAAGATCCTCGAGCGGAACGAACACGACATCGGGAAACCGCACGCGTTGCGCGGACTGCGGCACGAACGCGACGCCGAGCCCCGCGTCGACCAGCGCGAGGATCGAATGCGTCTGCGTGACGTGCTGGGTCTGCGCGACCGCGCCGCCTTTTGCACGCAAGATGCCAGTAATGAGACGGTGAAAGTACACGCCTTCGACCGGCGGATAGGCGGTGAACCGCTCGCCCCCAGTTCGTCGAGCGTGATGTTTCCCCGCGCGCTCAGCCGATGCCCCTCGGGCACCGCCGCGCATAACGCCTCCCGAAACACCTTCAACGATGCGACGCCGGGATGAACGATCGGCGGCCGCGACAAGCCCATATCGATCTGTTCCTTGCGCAATGCGACGAGCTGCTGCGGCGAGGTCATCTCCCGCAGCGTCAGCGACACCTCGGGCATGGCCTTCCTCAAAGGCGCGACGAATCGCGGCAGAAATACATAACTCGACGCGACCGTGAAGGCGAGATCGTCAGCGTTCCCGTATCGCTCGCTGCGATGCGGCGTGCATCGAGCACCGCGCTGCTTGCCTGCGCGAGGATCGCTCGCGCCGAGCGCGCGAAAGTCTCGCCTGCGGGTGTGGGTGTCAGACGAATGGCGCGCGCGCCGCGATCGAAGAGCGCCGTGCCGACCGCATGCTCCAGCGACTGGATCTGCCGCGTCAGCGGGGGTTGCGTCATGTTGAGCCGCTCGGCGACGCGCCGGAAATTCATTTCGTCGACGACGGTGATGAAGCAGCGGAGTTGGGCGAGCGTGAACATCGATGCAGGAAAGGTATCGACTGATGCAGCCATAAGCCTATCGGGTATCAGTGAGCCTATCGGGTATCAGTGGGTCGCGCTACGCTTGATTTGCATTTTGCATGCGCCATTCAAACGTACTGCACGACATACGAAAGCCCTCCACTGCGTATTTCGGCGAACGTGACCGCCGA
>JAQFVI010000218.1 GCA_029439495.1 Caballeronia sp. BR6202001590007 | reverse complement strand
GCGCCGGGGGGGGGGCGACGACGCTGCCGGCCGCCCACGGCCAGCGCGCCGCCGACGAGCGGCGTGGGCCGCCAGCGGCGCGGCGCGGTCATGACGCGGACCGCGTGCGCGGCGCGAGGATCGCGCCGGGTCCGACTGTCAGACCGAAGGTATGCAGCATCGGCACGCTGGACAGCGCGAGCAGGCCAAAGCCCGCGACCGTCGCGAGATTCGCGATCAGCAGCGACACGAGCGTCTGCGGCGTCACGCCGTGCACATCGGATCGCGCGCGGTAGTTAAAAAAGAGCGCATAGTTCGATCCGACCGCGACGATCAGCAAGGTGAAAGATGGTCATTTGCCTGCCCGCGACGGCTAGCCCCTCGATCACGATGATCACCGCCGCGACCAGCGGCGCGAGCGTGCGCGCCGCTTCGGCATCGGCGATGAAAGGCTCGAAGGTGTTGGGCTTCAGACGAATCGGCTGGTCGCGCAGCGGCGCGGCGCGTGCGTAGGGTATGGGCTCCGGCAGGCGCGCGAGGCGCGCGCTGGACGGCATTGCTCGGCAGATAGCGCGCGGGACTCTCGAAACCGGCGATCACCTGCCGGTCGACCAGCGGTTGCAGGCGCGCGCCGACGTTTTCCGCCGCTTCGAGCGCGCTGTTCGCTCGCCGCCGACACGACGATCAGATACCGCACGTCCGGCGCGCCGACATCCGCGCGCAGGCGTTCGTCGAGATCTTGGTTCGCCTTCGGCACCGGACTCAGCGCCGACAGTTCCTGACTCCACAAGCCGTGCCGCTGCAACACCAGCACCGCCACCGACGCGAGCAGCAGCACCGCGAGCGGCACGCGCAGCCGCGACGCGCGCGCGGCCAGATGAGCGAGCGCCCGGCCGAGCCGCGACACGTCGCGAATGGCGAAGTCCTGCGGCAACAGATACGACAGCACGAAGCGCGTGACGATGCCGGCCGTGGCCAGCCCGACGATCGAATACAGGCCAGGCCGAGCTGCACGAGACCGGGAAAGCCGGAGAACAGCATCGACGCGTAACCGCAGATCGACGTCAGCACGCCGAGCCGGATGGTCGGCCAGAACGCAGCGACCCATTCGCGCAGCGACTCGCGCCGCTGCACGCCCGCCGACTGCACGAACAGATAGATCGAATAGTCGACGGTTTCGCCGATCAGCGTCGTGCCGAAACCGAGCGTGAGGCGTGCACCGTATCGAACGCGACGCTCACCGCCGCGACGCCCGACAGCACCGGCGCAAGGCCCGAGCAACAGGGTCGGCACCGAGCGATACACCGCCAGCCCAGCAGCAACAACACGATCAGCACGATGCTCGCGTTCAACAGCCAGCGCACGTCGCGCATGATCGTGTCTCGGGTGTCGACGGCGAACACGCCGGGGCCCGTCATGACGAGGCGATACGAAGACGTCGGGGCCGTGGCCGTGGCGTGCGCGTAGGCGGCGCGGATCGCGGCGATGGCGCGCGCCTGCGCATCGGTATCGGAACCGGCGCTCGCGGTCTGCGCGAGCAGCACGGCGCTCCGGCCGTCGCGCATCGACGGCTGCGCGTGGCTGTCGAGCTGGCCGACGAGCGCCGCGACTTCGCCGGTCGGATCGTGCGGCAGCAGATCCTTCGCGACCATGCAGGCCGACGAACTCAGCAGATCGAGGCTGTCGCCGAGCGCATCGCGCAGACCCGCCTCGGTGAAACGTTCGGGCGTGACCGCCGGGCTCAGCTGATAGCGATGCGCATAGACGAAGCGCTCGTCGCGCGCCTGTCCGACGGCTTCGCCGTTGTTGATCGCGGAGAACTGCCGGTCGCCGCGCAGGGTGACGGCGAGCTTGCGCGACACCTCGGCGCGCCCGGCCGCATCGCCGCCTTCGATGCCGATCAGGATCAGCCGCGAGACGAGGCCGTCGCACAACTGCTCGACCAAGACGCGTTGCTGCTCGCTCGGCNCGCCGCGCGCATGGAGGCAGGCCGATGCGCTTAACGCGCGCCGGCGTCTTGCAGGCGCATCAGCGAACGATCGCCGTCGGCCTGCCGGATTTCGACGCGCGCGAGCACGATCGACGCGACCTGTTTTCTCATGCGGGAATCGGACGGCACGAGGGTCATCGGCGCGGCGCGCGGCAGCGCTTCTTCATTGGCGAGGAGCGCGCGTAGATGGATCGGCGAACTCACCAGCACGCGCGGTTCAGGTACGGCGGCGAGTTCGGCGCGGATATCGACCGGATAGAACGGCTGGCGATTGCTGAACGCGATGCCGCCGAGCAGCGCCAGCAGGCCGTCGATTCGAAGCCGTACATGTGCTGCGACGGCACCGTGCCGATCAGCGTCGCGGACGTCGTGTCGAGCAGACCGAGGCGCGCGGCGGCGCGCACGTTGCGCACGAGAAAGCCCAGGTCTTGCGATGCGACACCGGTGTGCCCGTCGAACCGGACGTGAACACATAGGCGACGACACGCGCGCCGTCGATCTGCGGCACGGCGTCGGCGTGCGCGTCCGGTGCGCCGTCTGCCTCCGGATAGCGAAAGCGCGGCAGGTCGATCGCGCAGTTGGCGCTGTCGTGCAGACAGAACGCGTCGGGCGCGAACGAAGCCAGCGCGCGCACCATTTCGGGCGTGTGCGTCGACGGCAGCAGGCTCGTCTTGCCCGCGACGAGGGTCGCGCACAGGCTCACCGTGAAGCGATAGCGGTTGGCGCAGACGTTGTACACATGGCCGCCCGCGGGCAGCGCGGCGGCGACGCGCTTCACGTCGGCGAGGAACGCATGGACGGAAACCGGCGCGCCGTCGCGCCAGGCGAGCGTCTGATCCAGCGAAGCATGGAAAAACAGCGGAAAACTCGACATGGTCGCAGGAAGAGAGGATGAACCGGAAGCACCGGACGAAGTCGCCGTCACTGCGCGCCGCTCCGCTTCATCTGCATCGACTGCGGGTAAGGCGCGCACGGCGTCGAGCAGGCTCGACTGGCGCATGCCCGACAACGCGAAGCGGCGGCACGCGTATTTGGCGACGAACATCGCGGCGACGAGCGGCAGCGCCACGTAATTGGCAAACGTCGACCACGCGACGAGCGACGCCAGCGCGAACAGCAGCGTCGACACGAGCGCGGTGCCCGCGAAGAACAGCGTCCACGCGAGTGTCACGCCGCGCGTATAGCGTGCGACGCGCAGCTCGATCGACCCGTGAATGCTACGTGAGCGGCGCGCGTCCGGCCCACAGGACCGCGCAGGCGACGGCCCAGGCCGGCACGAGCCAGCCGCGCGCGGGCGAACGCAACGCGACGGACAGCGCGATCAGCAACAGCGGCACGAGCACGAGTCCGAGACGCCGTACTGGCCGGGCGTCGCGACCTGATACGCGGCGATGCCCGCGGCGCGCGCGCCTGCAGGCATCGTGAAAGGAAAGCGGAATGACGACATCGGAATGCGGCTGCAGCACTGGTCGAACGCCTGAAAAATTGTAGTGGTGAACAAAAACTTGGCAGTCGCTTGCCTGACGAATCGCTGCGAAAGCCGAACTCGCGGCGCCGGCAACGTATCGATTTTCTCGCGCCCGCGCGCGGCCGGTCTATAACCGATTGTTCGAGGCGCTTACATTCGTCGGACGAGCGGGATTCTACCCCAGCGGCCGGGCGGTCAAGCCTCGTGCGCAAGTCCTCGATTTTTCTCGAAAATAGCAAACGATACAGTGCTTTGCAGCGGTTACCTTTACTACTAGGCG
>JAQFVI010000217.1 GCA_029439495.1 Caballeronia sp. BR6202001590007 | reverse complement strand
CCCCTTGAAACAACCCTTGGCCAAACCCCGCCGGAGGGGAAGGCAAACACACTACCCGCGATCAAAGCAGACAAAACAGCACGATTCATGATCCATCTCCCCTTTGTCGTTTGAAAAAAGAAACAGCAAAGAGGACGATGCACGCCCCGTGCCTGTCAGCCTTATAATAAAAAAGCGAAAAAAGCGGCCCGATCGACAAACCGCCAATCAGACCGCTTAATCAAGAAGCAGAAAGAAACCTTAAAGCTGCTGCTGCACCCACCCTTGCACACCAGCCAGCGCCGCAGACAAATTCGCGGGTTCCGTTCCACCGGCCTGGGCCATGTCAGCCCGTCCGCCACCCTTCCCGCCGACCTGCTGCGCAACGAAATTGACCAGTTCGCCCGCCTTCACCTTCTTCGACGCATTGGCCGTCACGCCGGCAATCAGACTGACCTTGCCGCCATCGACCGAAGCCAGCACGATGGCCGCGCTCTTCAGCTTGTCCTTCAGCTTGTCGACGGTCTCGCGCAGCGTCTTCACATCCGCACCCTCGAGCTGCGCGGCAAGCACCTGCACGCCCGATACGTCGACGGCCTGCGATACGAGTTCGTCGCCCTGGCTTGATGCGAGCTTCGACTTGAGCAAGCCCAGTTCCTTTTCCAGCTCCTTGACATGGTCCTGAACCTGCGCGATGCGCTGTGTCAGTTCCGACGGTTGCGCCTTCAGCACGCCCGCCGCCTCATTGATGCGCTGATCGAGTTCCTGTACGTAACGCACGGCGTTGTCGCCCGTGATCGCCTCGACGCGGCGAATGCCCGCCGCCACGCCGCCTTCCATCACAATCTTGAAGAAGCCGATGTCACCCGTGCGCTGAACGTGCGTGCCGCCGCACAGTTCGCGCGAAAAGCCCAGATCAAGCACGCGCACCGTGTCGCCGTACTTCTCGCCGAAGAGCGCCATCGCGCCCTCCTTCACCGCGTCGTCGTAAGCCATCACGCGCCCTACGCCCGGCGCGTTGGCGATGATCTCGTTGTTGATGATCTGCTCGACGCGGCGAATCTCGTCGTCCGTCATCGGCGCGTTGTGCGCAAAGTCGAAGCGTGTCTTGTCGGCATCGACGAGCGAACCCTTCTGCTGAACGTGACCGCCCAGCACTTCGCGCAGGGCCTTGTGCATCAAATGCGTGGCCGAGTGATTGCGCGCGGCGCGGCCGCGGCGGACGACGTCGATCTCCGCCTTCACGACGTCGCCGACCTTCAGCGCGCCCTGCTCGACCGTGCCGTGATGACCGACCACATCGGCCTGGACCTTCAGCGTATCGACGACCGCAAAGCGCACGCTCGCATTCGCGAGCACGCCCTGATCGCCCACCTGACCGCCCGATTCCGCGTAGAATGGCGTGTGATCGAGCACGACGACCGCTTGCTGGCCGTCCTTCGCTTCATTCACCGATACGCCGTCGACGTACAGCGCGAGAATCTTCGCGTTGTCGAAGATTTCCTTGTCGTAGCCGTGGAACGTCGACTTCGCGCCGGAGTATTCGAGGCCCGCTGCAATCTTGAACTTGCCCACTGCACGCGCCTGATCGCGCTGACGCGCCATCGCATCGTCGAACGCGGGTTCGTCGACGCTCACGTCGCGCTCGCGGCACACGTCCGCCGTCAGATCGAGCGGGAAGCCATACGTGTCGTGCAGCTTGAACGCGAGTTCGCCGTCGAGCTGCTTGACGCCCTTCTTTTCCAGATCGGCGAGTTCGCCTTCGAGGATCGACATGCCGTGCTCGATGGTCTCGAAGAAGCGCTCTTCTTCCTGACGCAGCACGTCGGTCACGCGCTGTTGCGCATCCTTCAGTTCCGGATACGCTGCGCCCATTTCCGCGACCAGATTCGCCACCAGCTTGTTGAAGAACGCGCTCTTCTTGCCGAGCTTGTAGCCGTGACGAATCGCACGGCGCACGATACGGCGCAGCACGTAGCCGCGGCCTTCGTTGCCCGGGATCACGCCGTCGACGATCAGGAACGAGCATGCGCGGATATGGTCCGCGATCACCTTGAGCGAGTTGTTTTCCAGATCGGCCGTGTCCGTCTCGCGGGCCGCGGCCTTGATGAGGTTCTGGAACAGATCGATCTCGTAGTTGCTGTGCACATGCTGAAGCACGGCGGCGAGGCGCTCGAGACCCATGCCCGTATCGACGCACTGCTTGGGCAGCGGCGTCATGTTGCCTTGCGCATCGCGATTGAACTGCATGAACACGAGATTCCAGATCTCGATGAAGCGGTCGCCGTCTTCTTCCGGCAATCCCGGCGGGCCGCCCCAGATTTCCGGGCCGTGATCGTAGAACACTTCGGAACACGGGCCGCACGGACCGGTATCGGCCATCTGCCAGAAGTTGTCCGATGCGTAACGCGCGCCCTTGTTGTCGCTGATGCGGATGATGCGCTCCACCGGCACGCCGATTTCCTTCGCCCAGATATCGAATGCCTCGTCGTCTTCCTGATACACGGTGACAGTCAGCTTTTCCGCGGGAAGCTGATAGACCTTCGTCAGCAGCTCCCAGCAGTAGTGGATGGCGTCGCGCTTGAAGTAGTCGCCGAACGAAAAATTGCCGAGCATCTCGAAGAACGTGTGATGCCGCGCCGTATAGCCGACGTTCTCCAGATCGTTGTGCTTGCCGCCCGCGCGCACACTGCGCTGCGCGGTGGTCGCGCGCGAGTAAGTACGCTGTTCGCTGCCGAGGAACACGTCCTTGAACTGGACCATGCCTGAGTTGGTGAAGAGTAGCGTCGGATCGTTGCCAGGCACGAGGCTCGACGAACGGACGATCGTGTGGCCCCTCGATTCGAAGAACTTCAGGAATTTCTCGCGTATTTCGGCGGCTTTCATGGCGTGTACGGGGCGCGTTTCGTATCTGATGCGGTTTTTCGATTGGCTTGGAATCGCCCCGCGACGGGGTTTCGAGCCAGGCGAAGTGAATCTTTGATTATACGGGATTCACCGGCTACTTCCGGGCGCGCGGGCCGTGCGGGCGCTGCCTGCGGCCGTGTCCGGAACGCGCTTGCCGGACATTCCGCTATCGCACGACTGCACGTTCTATGCGACATTGCGGTTCGAGCCAACCTAAAGCGAGCGAAACATCGAATGGGAGCCTTGAGCCATATCCGCGTACTCGACCTGACCCGCGTGCTGGCGGGACCGTGGTACGAGCAGACACTTGCCGATCTCAGCGCGGACGTCATCAAGATCGAGCGGCCCGGCAGCGGCGACGACACGCGTCACTGAGGGCCACCGTACCTGCGCACGCCCGAGGGCGAGGACACGCACGAGGCCGCGTATTATCTGGCCGTGAATCGCAACAAGTGATCGGCAACGACGGACAGTTCCGCAAGTTCGTCGAGGCGGGCGGACGCGGCGAGCTCGCCGATGACGAGCGGTTTGCGGTCAACCCTTCTCCTTCTCGCGTCAGGAATCGCGATGTGCTCGTGCCGATTCTGGCGGACATGGTCCGTGGCAAGGGCAAGCACGAGTGGCTTGCGGCACTCGAATTGGCGGGCGTGCCATGCAGGCCGATCAATGACCTCGGCGAAGTGTTCGACGATCCTCAGGTGCTCGCGCGCAAGATGCGCATCGATTTGCCCCATCCC
>JAQFVI010000216.1 GCA_029439495.1 Caballeronia sp. BR6202001590007 | reverse complement strand
CGCGGATAGACGATGCCGTCCATCAGCCCCGACGCAGGATGCGATGCGACGCGAGATGCTGCATCACCATCAGATAGCGACGTTCGTCGACGTAATAAACCTTCGGTCGTGCTGCGGACACAGCGCGCCGAAGCGCCGCAAGGCCGCGACCTCGTGATCCATGCGCTGGCACGACAGCGGCCATGTCTTGCCGACGAGGCGCAAGAACGGCGGCGCCTGCTTGACGACGACGCTATGCTCGCGCGCTCTCGCATTCGTCACGAAATAGACGAAATTGAGATTGCCGTCGCCGACTTCGGCGATGTCGAGATCGCCGGCGTCGTCGAAGTGTCCGAGTCGTGCGCGCACCTCGGGAATCCCGCCGAGATAGTCGGCGAGTGCGGATGCGGTGAAAGCTTCAAACTCCATCGGTGTCTCCTCCGATGTGTTCCGGCCCGCGCGTGCGTCGTGCCTGCTTCGTGCAGGTCAGCGACGCTTGCGCACCAGATCGAACTTGAAGATGCTCGTGTTGTAGTAGTCGTTGCTATAGCAGAGTGGCTCGCCGCCCTGATCGAAATCCACTTCGTCCAGCAGCAGGAACAGGCCGAAGCCGTCGCCCAGTTCCGGCAAGTCGCGCGGCGTGAGGATGGTCGGCTGGATTGACGTGCGCGTATGCGACAGTCGTCTGCCGATGCGCGCGAACATGCCGAACAGCGACTCGCCCAGTTCGCCCTGTGCCGCATCGAAGAGCGGCTTCGGAATCGTGTCGATGCAATACGCTGCGATGGCATCGTCCGCGCGGCGCACGCGCTCGATGCACACGCAAGCATCGCCCGGCTCGATTCCCAGCCTCTCCGCGAGGCTCTCCGATGCCGCGATGGTGTCCATCTGAATGTGGCTCGTCGAAAGCACCGCGCCCACGCTCTTGATCATGTCGGTCACGGACATCAGATCATCGAGACTGCCTTGCAGCTTGAGCGATGTCTGATGAAGGTGCCGCGTCCCTGCACGCGTTCCAGCAGTCCATGCGAAATCATTTGCGCCACGGCTTCGCGCAAGCTCGACCGGCCTACGCCGAGCAACTCGCACAACTCGATTTCCGTGGGAATCTGATCGCCTAGCTTGAGCTTGCGCTCGCGGATCATGGTGAGAAGCGACTCTTGAATCTTGTCGCTCATCGAACGTTCGACGCTCAGGCGCATGATGCTCTCGCGATGGACATGGCTACTCTCGCAATGGACATGGCGCTCAATATATATCAGACGTCTGATGTTTTTCTTGGGACTTTCCCGTAGCCGCTGCAAATTTTTTCGGGTTCAGTTCTTCGCTGCGAACGCAGCAAATCAACGCCCCGATGCGCATCATCACTGGTGTGCGCGGCCGTTGCAACGCACCAAAAAGGTCTGATCCATTACGGTGCGTATCTCGATGGATGCAGTCGCGCGACATGCGCGCGTTTGGAATCGATGTGTAGAATGGAACGGGCGCGTCTTTACGGTGCGGGACTTCGGCACGCGCATAGGACGAAGCCCTGAAAAGAAAGCCGAATCGCAAAGGCAAATCAAAGGAGACAACCATGTGGTTTGTCGGCAAGAGCGAACTGCTTTCTCTCATCGCGCATCATTGCCTCGACGAGGTGATGCCCGCCTTCAGCGACCATCGCACGCTGCGCAAGAATGCGGTTATCTACCGGCCCGACGAATCGAGCGAACATGTCTATCTGCTCAAGAGCGGCAGCGTCCGGCTCTACCGGCTGACCGAGGACGGTCAGGAAATCACGCTCGCGTTCGTCAAGGCCGGCATGATCTTCGGCGATGGCGACGTACTGAATCAGGCGAATTACTCGCATCATGCGCAGACACTCGCGCCGAGCATGGTCTGCTACATCCGCAAGCAGGACTTCAAGGATCTGCTCGCGCGTTACGACGTGATCAATCAGTTCGTGCTCAGAAACCACTATTTGCGCTGGCAGGAAGCGCAGCAACTGATCGAGAATCTTTCGCTGCACGACGTCGGAAAGCGCCTCACGAACATCCTTGTGATGTTCGCGGGACAGGTCGGCACGCCGTGCGATTATCTGGATCGCGACGATGCGGTGCTCATCGATCTGCCCATCGCGCAGGACAAGCTCGCGGAATTCATCGGCACGTCGCGCGAATCGGTGAACCGGCACTTCAACGAACTCAAGACCGAAGGACTCGTCGACATGCGCGAGCGCAAGATCGTGCTAACGCCCGCCTTCGTGTCGCGGCTCTGCACAAGATGCCGGCGTTCGCTTCGCTCTGATCACGCGGTGGCGAGCGCCATCACCTTTTCCTGAGAGGCTTGCGCGCGCGTCAACTCGCCGCTAATGTGCCCTTCGCGCACCGTCAGAATGCGATCGCTCACCGCGAGCACTTCGGCTTTTGCGCCGATATCGATGCCGCGCGTCGGCTCGTCGACGATCAGCACTTTCGGCTGCCGCGCGACCCACTTCGCGATGACGATCTTCTGCTGATTGCCGCCGCTCAGGTTCACGACCTTCTGTTCGACGCCCGGCGTCTTGATGCCGAACATGCGCACGTATTCCAGACAGCTTTCGCGTTCGCGCGCATGCTGCACGAACTGGAACGGCGAATAGCGCCTCAGGTGCGTGAGGCTGAAGTTCTCCCACACGCTCATGCCGAGCACCAGTCCTTGCGCCTTGCGATCTTCGGTCACGAAGCCGATGCCCGCGCGGATCGCGTCGTGCGGATTGCGTATCTTCACGGGCATGCCATCGACGAGCAGCGTGCCGGTCGATGCGCGCATGCCGAAGATCGTCTCCATGATCTCCCGACGAGTCCCGCGATGCCGAGCACCTCGCCGCGATGCAAGGTAAAGCCGATATCGCGGATGCGCGCCTCCGCCGCTCTCACCGGATTGAGCGAAAGGCCGCGCACTTCGAGCACGGGCTCGCCGCTCGCATGCGATTGCGGCTCGCCATACAGTTCGCTCAGTTCGCGATCCACCATCTCGCGTACGAGCGATTCGCGCGTCACCTGGGCGATCGGCGCGGTATTGACCGTGCGGCCGTCGCGCAACACGGTCACGCGATCCGCCAGCTCGAAGATTTCTTCGAGCCAATGCGAGATGTACACCACCGCGAGGCCGCGCTCGCGCAGCCGCTTGACCAGCGCGAGCAGCACGCCGGTTTCGTGATGACTCAGCGACGCGGTGGGCTCGTCCATCACGATGACCTTCGACTGTGCCGACAGCGCCTTGGCGATTTCGACCACCTGCCGCTGGCCGACGCTCAGTTCGCTCACGCGCGTGGCGGGGTCGATGTCCATGCCGATCGTCTGCAGAATGTCCCTTGATTCGCGATACATTCGCGCCCGATCGGAAGCCCAGGCGCGTGCGCGGCTCCTTCGCGAGAAAGATGTTCTCGCCGACCGCCAGGTTTTCGACGACCGTCAGTTCCTGATAGATGATGTTCACGCCGAGCGCGCGTGATTGCCATCCGCAAGCGCAACCTCCTTTCCTTCGATGAGAATCGCGCCGCCCGGATCGGGTGCATACACGCCGGTCAGGATTTTCATCAGTGTGCTTT
>JAQFVI010000215.1 GCA_029439495.1 Caballeronia sp. BR6202001590007 | reverse complement strand
AAGAGTTTGACGCGGTTCGTGCGAATGCCCGAGAAGCGCGCCGCCTGCTCGTTGCCGCCGATCGCGTAGATGCACCGTCCGAGCGGCGTCTTCTTCGCGATGAAGATGGTGATGGCCGCGAGCACGATCATGATCCACACCGGCATGGATAGCCCGAGCAGCGTGCCGTTGCCGATGAATTCGAAGCCCGTGTTGCCGAGCACCGGATTGCCCTGAAGATCGGCAAACGTGCTGCCGTTGTTGACGAGTAGCGCCGCGCCGCGCACGACGTACAGCATGCCGAGCGTGGCGATGAACGGCGCGACATTGAGCATGGTGATCAGATAGCCGTTGATCGCGCCGATCAGCGCGCCGAGCGCGCACGCGATGATCGTCACGCCCCACGGATTGAAGAACACATAGTGATTGCCGATCTTCACGCCTTCGAGCAGCAGATAGCCCGCCGCCATGCCGCTGATGCCGACGATGGAGCCGACCGACAGATCGATGCCGCCTGTGAGGATTACGAGCGTCATGCCGATCGACAGGATCGCCACCACGGTGACGTGCTTGGCCATGGTCAGCATGTTGCTGGTTGAGAGAAAGTTCTCCATGGCCAGCGAAAACACGATGACGATCGCGATGACGATCGCGAAGAGCGCGATGAAGATGCGCAGCTTGAGCACGCTCACCACGATACGCGACGCGACGTAGACGCCGTGCCGGTTGGGCTTCGCGGGTACGGACGCCACCGGCGGGTTGCTGCTGTTGAGTGTATTCATAGTGTCCATTCCATTGACCTCACACGACGGCGCTCGCGGGCTTCGAGGCGCGCACGATGCGTTCGCTGTCGAATTGCGCGCGATCCAGCACGGCCGTGAGCTTGCCGCTCGCCATCACGAAGACGCGGTTCGATACGGCCATCGCTTCGTCCAGTTCGGATGTCGCATAAATCACGGCGATGCCCGAGCGCGCGAGCAGGCTGATCGTCTTGTAGACGTCTTTCTTCGCGCCGACGTCGATGCCGCGCGTCGGCTCGTCCATCAGCAGCACCTTGGAGCGCGTGAGCAGCGCCTTGCCGATGACCACCTTCTGCATGTTGCCGCCCGAAAGCGACGTGATCGGCGCATCGACGGAAGACGCCTTGATCGCGAGCTTGCCAACGATGTCGCTGGCCGCCACCACTTGTCTGTCGCGCGTGAGCGAACCGGTGAGGCAGCGCGTGAACTTCGAGAGACTCGACAGCGTCATGTTTTCGAGGATCGTCATCAGTTGCACCATGCCCTGCTTCTGGCGGTCCTCCGGCACGAGCGCGATGCCCGCTTCGATGCGCTTCGGAATCGGCATGTCGCCGATGGCCTTGCCCGCGAGTTCGATGTCGCCGAGGGCGAGCGGATGCGCGCCGAGCAGCGATTCGAGCAGTTCCGTGCGGCCCGCGCCCATCAGTCCGTAGATGCCGATGACCTCGCCCGCCTTCACGTCGAAGGAAACGTGATCGACCGCATAGATGCCGTTCGAGCGCTTGAGCGCGAGATCGTGGACCTTAAGCACGTCTTCGCCGATGCTGTGCTGCTCGAACGCGAAACGCTTCTTCGCGGAGCCGACCATCGCCTCGATGATCCACGGAATGTCGATGTTGGCGATCTCGTCCTGCGCGACGAGCCGTCTGTTGCGTAACACGGTGATGCAGTCGCCGACCGCCATGATCTCTTCGAGCCGGTGCGAGATGTAGATCACCGTCACGCTCTCTTCCTTCAGTTGCACGATGATGCGAAACAGAATCTCGACTTCGGCCTTCGACAACGCGGACGTCGGCTCGTCCATGATGAGCACCTTGATGTGCTTGGAGAGCGCCTTCGCAATCTCGATCAGTTGCTGCTGGCCCACGTAAAGATCGCCGAGTCACGTGCGCGAATCGATCGCGATATGCAGCCGGTCCAGCAGCACTTTCGCCTGATGGTTCTCCATCCTTCGAGCGGATCACGCCCGCATGCGTGATCTCGTTGCCCGCGAAGATGTTTTCCGCAACCGTCATGTCGGGAAAGAGATTCAGTTCCTGAAAGATGATGCCGATGCCGTGCTGCTCCGCGCTGCGCACATCCGTGATATGCGCGATCTGCCCGTCGATCCAGATTTCGCCGGACGTCGCGGTTTCCGCGCCCGCGAGCAGTTTCATCAGCGTGGACTTGCCCGCGCCGTTCTCGCCGATCAGCATATTGACCTTGCCGCGGCGCACGACGTAGTCGACCTCGACGAGCGCGGCCGTGCCCGGATACTGCTTGGACAGCGCGCGCGTCTCGATCACGTTGACAGGGTTCGATCACGTTGACAGGGTTCATCGTGCGGGGCGCGTTCATTTCCACGCCACCGGAATCGCGCAGATCTCGCCGGTCGGCTCGCTCCAGCTGCTATAGACGGCGGCCACGTCGACGCTGTCGCCGGCCTTGAGCTTCGCGGATTGCGCGCGCGTGACGACGATCTTGTTCAGCTCCTGACCGAAGGCGGCAAAGCGCGTCTGGTCGTCGAAGTCGCTGTACTTGACGCCCGAAAAGCCGTCACGCACGCCGGTGCCGACCACGACCGGTCCGGTTTCGAGCACGACGTGCACCGGTTCGCCGCCACTCGCGGGCGCGACATCGACATAAGCCTTGCCAACGCGCGACGTGTCGTCGATGCGCGTCACCTTGCCCTGCACGCGCAGCCAAAAGTTGCACGGGAACGCATTGCTCTGACGGAAGCCGTATTCGTCGAAATTCTGGTTGAGCGCGCCGATCACCTACGCGGCGGGCTTCGCATTCTTGTCGGCGTAGGGAATNTGTCCGCCAGTTCCGACTCGCTGACGACATGACACGCGGACATGCTGACGGCCGCGCATAACACGAGCGCGCGCCAGCCTGCTGAAACAGGTTGAACCATGACGACCTCACATGACAAGCCTGGCGCCGGCGCGCCGGCGCGCCCACCTCACACGATGTTGCGCGTTACTTGTTGTAGTAGAAGTCCTTGACCTTCGACGCGTTGTCCTTGGTGATCAGGATGCCGCGGAACAACTGGCGCTCCGGCTCGCCGGTCTTGCCCGTCGCGATTTACTTGTCGAGCAGGTCGACGCCGTGAATCGCGATGCCCTGCGCCTGCAGCATCACCATCGCCTTCAGCTTGCCGGCGATGACGGAATCGCGTTCGTCGTTGCTGCCGTCGATGCCCATGACGATCACGTCCTTGCGGCCTGCCGAATCAAGCGAGGCGATCGCGCCGAGCGCCACGGGGCCGTTGCTGCTGCTGACGCCCTTGATCTTCAAATGCTCCTGCAGGATCGAATCCATCGCCTGCTTGCCGGGCAACAGCGCGCCCTTCGCGTCCTGACGCGCGACCATCTTCAGATCGAGATATTGATCGAGCACCTGATGGAACGCCTGCGAGCGCGTCACGCAGTTCTTGTCCGTGAGATTGCAGGTCAACTCGATATACTCGCCCTTCTCGCCGATGGCCTCGACAAAGCGCTGCGCCACTTCGGTACCCGCCTGGAGATTGTCGTGGCTCAATTGCGCGATCGCGATGCTGTCCTTCGGAA
>JAQFVI010000214.1 GCA_029439495.1 Caballeronia sp. BR6202001590007 | reverse complement strand
TACTCGCGGGCGTTTCGCTTGCGCTACCCATGATTGTCGATATCTTCGTACTGCCGATTTCCACGATCGTACTGTTCGTCTTAATACCCTCGACAGTTAGAGACACTACAGCAGAAACACTACAGCGCGTCAGATTTCATTCAACTCGATTGCAGTGGATGCGATCAAAGCGGCCTATTCTTCGAAGATGTTGTTGGCGTCCATACTTGTCGGGGCGGTCGCCTTCGCGGGAATGCGAACGGGATTCAACCTATATCAACCGATGCTGCTCGCGTCGGGCGTGAACGTCGCCCAGCTCGGAGCCATTTTTGCCGGGTTTTCGCTGTTCTCGGCTGCGATCGCTTACGCCTACAGCAAGCTTCGATCGTCAGCGTTTAGCGGCCCTTTGACCCTTGTTCTTATCTCGCTAACGTTTGTGATTTCTGCCGGCATCGCAATTGGCCCAGATTCCGAATTAGCCATAGTCTGCGCCATTCTGTGTCACCAGATCATACGCGCCGTGTATCCATCACTTTCCGTGTATCTCATCAACGTGAACATTGCTGCTAACAGCTCCTCTCGAACGACAATCCTCTCATTGGCGGCCTTGCTTCGCTCGCTAATTGCAGCGTTATTTTCGTTCGGGATGGCATTGTTCGCGGACGATCGAACCAACCATCACCTTTCGCTCTCGTAAACCTTATCTCATCCGTGATGATCATGGCATCTGGAATCGGAGCATTTATGCAACGCTGTCAAACGCCTCAGGCGGTTAATCCCTTTTGATCCGCGCCGACAACCCACTGTCGACGCGACCAGGAAGACAAAGCGCCTACCCCAAATAAACAATTACTGCGTGAATCAACAACCCCACCGCACCGCCCACCAGCGTCCCGTTCACGCGAATAAATTGCAGATCGCGCCCGATATTCAGCTCGACATCGCGCACGAGCGTCGCGTCGTCCCACTGCTTGACGGTCGCGGCAATGTGCTTCGCGATGCCCTCGCGCAACTCCGGCGCAAGCGCCTTCAGCGCATCGCGCATGTGCTCGTTGATGGAATCGCGCAGCGCCGCATCCCCGCCCAGCGCCCGCGCGAACTCGCTCGCCGCTTCGATCACCTTCGCATGCAGCGCCGAATCCGGACGCTTTAAGTCCGCGTCGAGCCACGCGGCGAACTCGTCCCACAAACCGTTCACGTATTCGCGCAGTTCTGGGCGTCCGAGCCATTCGCGCTTGTGCTCGTCGATGCGCGCCTTGAACGTCGCGTCGCTCTTGAGGCGTTCGACGAAGCGCGCCACGGCGGCATCGAAGGCCAGACGCCGTTCGTGCTCGGGATTCTCGCTCACCTCGTGCAGCCATTGATTTGCGCCGCGCACGAGGCCCGCCGCGAACTTCGCGCCGAGTTCCTCGGCATTCAGCCCGACGAAACCCAGCATGCCGACGAGCTTCGGATATTCCTCGCCCGCCACCGCGACGATGCGCGCCGCGAGCATTTCCTGCACATCGGGCTTGTCGAGCCACGCGGTCGCCTGCTTGAACCCCTCGTCGAGCAGAAGCTGATGCCGCCGGTCGGCCGTCAGCGTTGACAGCACGCCGCACGCCGCGCCCGTCAGATCGAACTGGTCGGCGCGGCGCCGGATGGCTTCGTAGAGCATGTTCTTGACGCGCTCGTCGTCGACGAACGACAGCAGTTGACCGACCGCCGTCACGGCCTTCTGGCCGAGCAGATCGGCGTTCTTCAGCTCCGCGAGCCACACCGACAGGCGGCTCACCGGATCAAACGCATTCACGCGCGCGACCAGCGCATCCGTGCCGAGAAAGCGGTCGCGCACGAACACCGCGAAGTTATCGGCAACGCGCGCCTTATTGGCGGGCAGGATCGCGGTATGGGGAATCGGCACGCCGAGCGGATGCCGAAACAGCGCGACGACCGCGAACCAGTCCGCGAGCGCGCCGACCATCGCGGCTTCCGCGAACGATGCCACCCATGCCCACGCGCCCGCATCGTGGCGACTTCGGGCGAGCATGAACAGCGCGCCCACCGCGACCAGCAAGGCGGTCGCAAACCATTTCATCCTGCGCAGCGCGGCGGCCTTGTCGCGTGCAGCTTCGTTCGTTGCATAGTGCGCGTCCGCGTGCGTTGTGTCCTGCATGTCCATCGATTTCGGCTCAGGGTTTCGGAAAGGGCGAAAGCTTACCAGCGTCTCGCCGGCGTCACGCTGAAGTGCGCGCAACGCATCCATCGCGCGCTCGGCATCGTCGACGGGCACGAAGATGTGATCGTGATACGCCGCCGCGATCACGTTGCAGCTGATGCCCGCGTCGCCGAGCGCGCGGGTGAACGCGGCCGTGAGCCCGACCGCGTGCAGGTCCAAATGCACCGTCAGCGCGATCCACGCGGCGCGGAACAGCGGCTCGATACCCGCCGCCCGCGCCGCGTCTTCCTCCATCACGACGGTGAGGCCTTCGCGCTCGCGAAACAAACGTCGCGACGATGCTCGCGCCGCTCAACGGCGCGTCGTGCGGCAGCGTCGCGTACACATAGACGCCCGGCTGCAGTTCGGACTGCATCGAGGCGACGAGCGCGGCGAGATCACGCAGCATGTTCGGCCGCCCGCGTGCGCCCAAGCACCGGCCGCAGCGCCGCGCCCGTATGACTGCACGGATGCGCCGCCAGCGTGTCTGGGTCCGCCGCCGCGACGATCGTGCCGCCGTTCACGCCGCCTTCCGGACCGAGATCGAGCACCCAGTCGGCTTCCGCGATCACATCGAGATCGTGCTCGATGACGATCACGCTATGCCCGCCGTCCACCAGCCGATGCAGCACGCGAATCAGCTTCGTGACATCGGCCATGTGCAGGCCGACTGTCGGTTCGTCGAGCACGTAGAGCGTATGCGGCGGCTTCTGGCCGCGCCGCGTGACGTCGTCGCGCACCTTCGACAGTTCGGTGACGAGCTTGATGCGCTGCGCTTCGCCGCCCGACAGGGTCGGCGACGGCTGGCCGAGCGTCAGACAGCCGAGGCCGACGTTGCACAGCAACTGCAGCGAATGCGCGATGGACGGCATCGACGAGAAGAACTCGACGGCCTCGTCGATCTCCATCGTCAGGACCTCGCCGATGTTCTTGCCGCGCCACGTCACCGCGAGCGTCTCCGGATTGAAGCGCTGGCCGTGGCAGACGTCGCACGGCACCTTCACGTCCGGCAGGAAGTTCATCGCGATGGTGCGTACGCCCTGGCCCTCGCAGGCCGGGCAGCGTCCCTCGCCGGTGTTGAACGAGAAACGCGACGGCGTATAACCGCGCGCGCGAGCTTCAAGCGTATCGGCGAACAGCTTGCGGATGGTGTCCCACATGCCGATGTAGGTCGCCGGACACGAACGCGGCGTCTTGCCGATCGGCGTCTGATCGACTTCGAGCACGCGGTCGATCGCCTCGAAACCGGTCACGCCCGCGCAACCCTGCCACGCATGCACCACCTTGTATTTCGGACACGGCGCTTCGCAGGCGAGCACGCTCGCGCACGACTTCTTCACGGCGGGTGCGGCGGGTGCGGCGGGTGCGGCGG
>JAQFVI010000213.1 GCA_029439495.1 Caballeronia sp. BR6202001590007 | reverse complement strand
ATGCGGCGCACGCAACGCGGCGAGCAGCGCGCGCGTGCGCGTATCGATTGCGCCATCGCGCGGCGGCGGCGCGAGATGCAGCACGTCGCGCGCGATGCCCGCGAGACGCCGCAGACTGCGGCGCGCATCGAGGTCGCCGGAGATCGGCAGCGCGCCCGCCTCGCGCAGTTCGGCGGCGCGTTCCGGTCGATGCGTAAGCGCGATGACGCGAGGCGGCGCGACGCGCGCTCCGAGAAGCGGCAGCGTACGCATGCCGACATTGCCGCAACCGACGATCAGCACGCGCGCGCGGCGAAGAATTCGAGTGGCGATCATCCGCGCATTCTATCCGCCGCCCGAACGAAGCGTGCAGCGGCAAGCATGCGGGATGCGCGGCAACGCAAGGCACAGAGCAACTACAACTCCTCACATCGCAAGACATCGATCTATGGCTTTCAACGTAACGCTCCGGCAAAGCAGCCGGCAGTTTCAAGTGGAACCGGACGAGCCGGTTCTGACCGCGGCGCTCAGGCAAGGCATCGGCCTGCCGTATGGCTGCAAGAATGGCGCATGCGGTTCGTGCAAGGGCGCGGTCGTCGAAGGCCGGATCGAGCAGGCGCCGCATTCGTCGTCGGCGCTGTCGAACGACGAAAAGACCCGTGGCCAGGCGCTCTTCTGCTGCGCGACGGCGCAGTCGGATCTGACCATCGACGTGCGTGAGGTCGCGGGCGTCGGCGACGTGCAGGTCAAGAAGCTGCCCTGCCGCGTCAATGCTCTCGAGCGCAAGGCCGAGGACGTCATCGAACTCAAGCTGCAACTGCCTGCCAACGAGCGCCTGCAGTACTACGCGGGGCAGTACATCGAGTTTATCCTGAAGGATGGCAAGCGCCGCAGCTATTCGATGGCGAACCCGCCGCATCACGAAGGCCCGCTCGAACTGCACATTCGCCACATGCCGGGCGGCACCTTCACCGATCACGTCTTCGGCGCGATGAAGGAGCGCGACATCCTGCGCTTCGAAGGCCCGCTCGGCACCTTCTTCCTGCGCGACAAGTTCGACAAGCCGATCGTGCTGCTCGCATCGGGCACGGGTTTCGCGCCGATCAAGGCGATCATCGAGCATGCGGTCTTCAAAAACCTGAACCGTCCGATGACGCTCTACTGGGGCGGCCGCCGCAAGCGCGATCTGTATATGATGGATCTCGCCGAGCAATGGGCGTGCGAGATCCCGAACTTCCGCTTCGTGCCGGTGCTGTCCGAACCCGATGCGGGCGATGCATGGACGGGCCGCATGGGTTTCGTTCATCGCGCTGTCATCGAAGATCTGCCAGACTTGAACGGCTATCAGGTGTACGCATGCGGCGCACCCGTGATGGTCGAATCCGCGCAGCGCGATTTCACGCAGCATCATCGCTTGCCGGAAGACGAGTTCTATGCGGATTCCTTCACGAGTGCGGCCGATCTCGCGCATCCGGTCTGAGCGTGCCCGAGCCATGCATGCGGATAAAAAATCCGCATGCATGGTTTACACGCAGGAACCACTTAACGTATTCTTCGCGAATGAACCGGAACCTGAACGCACGTCGTCGCTCGCCGCTTCCCTAGGAATGCCGCTGGCTTGTCATACATTTGTGCTCACGGTTCGGTCATGCTGAAGCGCACGAAATGAAGCCACGGACATTCCGTGGCTTTTGTTTTTTCGGCGCGTGGTTTTCGACGCGCCGGTTCTCAACCATTTTTCCGCACCACTTTCCTCTTCTGCCTTTCGTGGAGCCCGCTGTCATGAATTTCAATGAGTATCCCGTTGATTCGCTGATGTACATCACGAACCGTCCCGAGATCGTGTTCACGCACGGCAAGGGTTCCTGGCTCTACGACAACACGGGCAAGCGATATCTCGACTTCATTCAGGGCTGGGCGGTGAATTCGCTCGGCCACTGCAACGACGGCATGATCGAAGCGCTGGAAAAGCAGGCGCGCACGCTGATCAATCCGTCGCCGGCGTTCTACAATGGCCCGATGGCGCAACTCGCGGGCTTGCTGACCGCGAACTCGTGCTTCGACAAGGTGTTCTTCGCGAACAGCGGCGCGGAAGCGAACGAAGGCGCGATCAAGCTTGCGTGCAAGTGGGGCAAGAAATTCCGCAACGGCGCTTACGAGATCATCACCTTCGATCACAGCTTCCACGGCCGCACGATCGCGACAATGTCCGCGAGCGGCAAGGCCGGCTGGGACACGATCTACGCGCCGCAGGTGCCGGGCTTCCCGAAGGCCGATCTGAACGACATCGCGTCGGTCGAGAAGCTGATCGGCGAGAAGACGGTTGCGGTCATGCTCGAGCCGATCCAGGGCGAAGGCGGCGTGATTCCGGCGACGCGCGAATTCATGCAGCAACTGCGCGAACTGACGAAGCGTCACAACCTGCTGCTGATCGTCGACGAAGTGCAGAGCGGCTGCGGCCGCGCGGGGACGCTCTTCGCGTATGAGTTGTCGGGCATCGAGCCGGACATCATGACGCTCGGCAAGGGCATCGGCGGCGGCGTGCCGCTCGCGGCGCTACTGTCGACGGCGGAGGTCGCGTGTTTCGAGACGGGCGATCAGGGCGGCACTTACAACGGCAATCCGCTGATGTCGGCGGTCGGCTACTCGGTGATTTCGCAGCTCGTCGCGCCGGGCTTTCTCGAAGGCGTGCGCGAGCGAGGCGCATATCTGAGCCAGCAACTGCTGAAGCTGTCCGACGAGCGTGGCTTCAAGGGCGAGCGCGGCGAAGGCCTGCTGCGTGCGTTGCTCCTCGATGGCGACCAGGGTCCGCAGATCGTCGAGAAGGCGCGGCTGATGCAGCCGGACGGCCTGTTGCTGAACGCGGCGCGTCCGAACCTGCTGCGCTTCATGCCGGCGCTCAACGTGACCAAGGACGAGATCGATCAGATGATGACGATGCTGCGTTCCGTGCTGAATTCGCTGTGATCATTCGCACGTTCGAATTGGGCGATCGCGAGGCCGTGATCGCCCTGTGGCGCGATGTGTTCCTGGAGTACGCGGATGCGGCGCGGCCGCAGCGCGATCCTGCACTGTCGATTGCCAATAAGCTCGGTACGCAGCCTGAGTTGTTCTGCGTCGGGTGTGTCGATGGCGTCCGTCATGTGTGGGTATGACGGGGGGTCTATTCACTTGCCGTGACGCCTTCTATGCGTGGACGCGGGTTCGGTAGTTCGCTCATGAGGCACGCGAAGCCGCGTTGCACGGGCTTGGGTGCCCTAAGGTTAATTTGCAGATTCTTTCCTTTAGGACCGAGTTGCGGGCTTTTTATGAAAGGCTTGGGTATCGGATGGATGAGGTTGTTAGTTTGGGTAAGCGGCTGGTTTGATTTTTTTCGTGCAAGGCGCCTCTGTTTTTTGGTTCGTTT
>JAQFVI010000212.1 GCA_029439495.1 Caballeronia sp. BR6202001590007 | reverse complement strand
CGTTCGAGGTGCCGGGCTTCCGCAAATACTGCTTGCTGAACGGTTTCGACGACATCGGTCTGACGCTGCGCCACGCGGACAAGATCAAGCAATTCGAAGCCGAGCGTCTGACGAAGCAGCCGTGGCTGAATAACCGCCTCGTCGGATAAATCGAAACACGATCACAGAAGGAAGAAACAAGAGACGATGAAGATTGCAGTGTTGCCCGGCGACGGGATCGGTCCGGAAATCACGGCCGAAGCGGTCAAGGTGCTGAACGCGCTCGGCGAGAAGTTCGAACTCGAAGAAGCGCCGGTCGGCGGCGCCGGCTACGAGGCGAGCGGGCATCCGCTGCCGGAAGCCACGCTCAAGCTCGCGAAGGAAGCCGATGCCATTCTGTTCGGCGCCGTCGGCGACTGGAAGTACGACAAGCTCGAACGCGCACTGCGTCCCGAGCAGGCCATTCTGGGCCTGCGCAAGCATCTGCAGTTGTTCGCGAACTTCCGTCCAGCGATCTGCTATCCGCAACTGACGGGCGCGTCGTCGCTGAAGGCCGAGATCGTTTCGGGCCTCGACATCCTGATCGTGCGCGAACTGAACGGCGACATCTATTTCGGCGTGCCGCGCGGTCTGCGCAAGTCGCCGGACGGTCCGTTCGAAGGCGCGCAGGAAGGCTTAGACACGATGCGTTATTCGGAACCCGAAGTGCGCCGCATCGCGCACGTCGCGTTTCAGGCCGCGCAAAAGCGTCAGAAGAAGCTCACGAGCGTCGACAAGGCCAACGTGCTCGAAACCTCGCAACTCTGGCGCGACACCATGATCAACGTCGCCGAGGAATACGCGGACGTGGGGCTGTCGCACATGTACGTCGACAATGCCGCGATGCAGCTCGTCAAGGTGCCCAAGGCGTTCGACGTCGTCGTGACCGGCAACATGTTTGGCGACATCCTTTCCGACGAAGCGGCGATGCTGACCGGCTCCATCGGCATGTTGCCGTCGGCGTCGCTCGACAAGGCCAACAAGGGCCTGTACGAGCCGTCGCACGGCTCCGCGCCGGATATCGCGGGCAAGGGCATCGCCAATCCGCTCGCGACCATCCTCTCCGCCGCGATGATGCTGCGCTACTCGCTCGGCAAGACCGAACAGGCCGATCGCATCGAAAGCGCGGTGAAGAAGGTGCTCGAACAAGGTTACCGCACGGGCGATATCGCGACGCCGGACGGCAAGATCGTCGGCACGAAGGAAATGGGCGACGCGGTGCTGAAGGCGCTGTAAGCGTCCCGGCGCGGGAAAACGATCGGCCGCTACGCGTGAGAAAGCGGCCGATCGTCTCTTTTTACCGAAGTTCGCGCACGATCCGCACGAATTTCATGCAAAGCAGCATCGATCTGCCGAAAACGCGAAAGTTTCGTGTAGACTGCAAAAATCATGGCGCAGAACTCCCAATTCTCTTTGGATACCATCGGACGCGGCTCAAAACGCGTCGCGACGGATCTCGCCATCATTGAGCGCAACGCTGCCGTCGTCGGCACGGCGAAGACCGGCGCATTCGCGCGCATTACGAAAATCTCCATCAAAGCGATCACGATTCGCTGATCGTCCCTCGTGTCCGAGCGTCTTCCCCGCGCGGCCACGCCGGGTAAAGATGCGGGGAAGCGTCCACAGTTAAAGGTTAGTCATGAACGTAGGTCTCGTTGGTTGGCGCGGCATGGTCGGCAGCGTCCTGATGCAGCGCATGCAGCAGGAAGGCGATTTCGACTTGATCGAACCGGTGTTCTTCAGCACCAGCAATGCGGGCGGCAACGCGCCGTCGTTCGCCAAAAACGAGACGAAGCTCAAGGACGCGACGAGCATCGACGACCTGAAGAAGAAGTGCGACGCCATCATCACTGCCCAAGGCGGCGACTACACCAACGAGGTGTATCCGAAGCTGCGCGCGGCCGGCTGGAAGGGCTACTGGATCGACGCGGCATCGGCGCTGCGCATGAAGGACGATGCTGTCATCATCCTCGATCCGGTCAATCTCGACGTCATCAAGGATTCGCTCGTCAAGGGCGGCCGCGATTTCATCGGTGGCAATTGCACGGTCAGCCTGATGCTGATGGCGCTCGGCGGCCTGTTCCGCGAGAACCTCGTCGAATGGACGACGGCGATGACCTATCAGGCCGCATCGGGCGCGGGCGCGCAAAACATGCGCGAACTGCTCCAGCAAATGGGCGTGCTCTACGGCGCGGCCAAGGAAGATCTGGCCGATCCGTCGTCGGCGATCCTCGACATCGATCGCCGCGTCCTGTCCGCCATGAACGGCGAACGCATGCCGGTCGACAACTTCGGCGTGCCGCTCGCGGGCTCGCTGATTCCGTGGAGCGACAAGGATCTCGGCAACGGCATGTCGAAGGAAGAATGGAAGGGCGGCGCGGAAACCAACAAGATCCTCGGCAAGCCCACGATGGGCACGCCGGGCTCGGTGCCGGTCGACGGCCTGTGCGTGCGCATCGGCGCAATGCGCTGCCACTCGCAGGCGCTGACCATCAAGCTCGCGAAGGACGTGCCGCTGGACGACGTGCACGGCATCCTCGCATCGGCGAACGACTGGGTGAAGGTCGTGCCGAACGAGCGCGAAGCGTCAATCCGCGACCTGTCGCCGTCAGTCGTCACGGGTACGCTGACGGTGCCGGTCGGCCGTCTGCGCAAGCTCGCGATGGGTGGCGATTATCTGTCCGCATTCACGGTCGGCGACCAACTGCTGTGGGGCGCAGCCGAACCGCTGCGCCGCATGCTTCGCATTCTGTTGGACAAGTAAAGTAAACTACGCGCCTAGAAGCGCGTGCACCTTCAAAAGCGCCGCGTTTCCCGCGGCGCTTTTTATTTTGCGGCCACGTTTCACGGGCTGGGTTCGATCGAACCGGCCGTCGCTATTCGAATTCATTCATGTCGCGCTCTGGAGCTTCAATGATTCACCGACCCGTCCGGTCTTTCAGTTCGTCATCGCGCGCGGTACTCGCCGCGGCCAGTGTCGCCTTGAGCGCGGCGTGTTGGACGATTCCGGGCGATGCGCTCGTGCAGGCGAGCACGGCCGCGGCGGCTTCGGCGGCGGCGGGGACATCGGCGCCCGCGCTGACGGGCCAGACCTATGCGGTGAAGCCGGGGCAGTCGCTGAACGACGTCGCCGGCGATCTCACCGGCTCGAAAGACCGCGACGTTCGCGAAAAAATGGCGCGCGCGTTGTTCGAAGCCAATCCGAACGCGTTCGGCAATCGCGACATCAACAAGCTGCGGCTCGGCTCGGTGCTCAATGTGCCGGTGACGGATGTCACGCCCGCGCCGGAGACCACGCTCGCGCCTTCCGTCACGCCTGCTCCGACTCCGGCGCCCGCCGC
>JAQFVI010000211.1 GCA_029439495.1 Caballeronia sp. BR6202001590007 | reverse complement strand
GTGCGCAGTGTTGATCGTGATGCCGCGCGCTTTTTCTTCCGGCGCCGCGTCGATCTGGTCGTATGCCTTTGCTTCGCCGCCGAACTTCTGCGTGAGCACCGTCGTGATCGCTGCCGTCAGCGTGGTCTTGCCGTGGTCGACGTGACCGATCGTGCCCACGTTGACGTGCGGCTTGGTCCGCTCGAATTTACCTTTGGCCATGGTTACCTTCTTTCAAAGTTTGGTTGTCGGTTAAAGCTTGTGGCTTGCGCCGAGAATGACTTGCGGAATTACTTGCCCTTGGCGTTGATGATCGCGTCGGCAACGTTGCGCGGAGCTTCGGCGTAGTGCTTGAACTCCATCGTGTACGTCGCGCGGCCTTGCGTCAGCGAACGCAGCGAAGTCGAGTAGCCGAACATTTCCGACAGCGGCACTTCGGCGCGAACGATCTTGCCGCCGCCCACCATGTCTTCCATGCCCTGGACGATACCGCGACGGCCCGACAGGTCGCCCATCACGTTGCCCATGTAGTCTTCCGGCGTTTCGACTTCCACGGCCATCATCGGTTCGAGGATGACCGGGCTTGCCTTGCGCATTGCTTCCTTGAAGGCCATCGAGCCGGCCATGCGGAACGCGTTTTCGTTCGAGTCGACGTCGTGGTACGAACCGAACGTCAGGTGAACCTTCACGTCGACCACCGGGAAGCCCGCCAGCACGCCCGACTTCAGCGTTTCCTGGATACCCTTGTCCACGACCGGGATGTATTCGCGCGGAATCACGCCGCCCTTGATCTCGTCCAGGAACTCATAGCCCTTGCCCTGCTCGTTCGGCTCGAGCGTGATGACCGCGTGACCGTACTGGCCGCGACCACCCGACTGCTTGACAAACTTGCCACCGACGTCTGCTGCCGTCGTGCGAATCGTTTCGCGGTAGGCAACCTGCGGCTTGCCGACGGTTGCTTCCACGTTGAATTCACGCTTCATGCGGTCGACCAGAATTTCGAGGTGCAGTTCGCCCATGCCCGAAATGATGGTCTGGCCCGATTCCTCGTCCGTCTGGACGCGGAACGACGGGTCTTCCTGCGCGAGACGGTTCAGCGCCAGGCCCATCTTTTCCTGGTCGGCCTTCGTCTTCGGCTCAACTGCCTGCGAAATCACCGGCTCCGGGAAAATCATGCGTTCCAGGACGATCGGATGCTGCGGATCGCACAGCGTGTCGCCCGTGGTCGCTTCCTTGAGGCCGACGGCTGCCGCGATGTCGCCCGCGCGCACTTCCTTGATTTCTTCGCGCTGGTTCGCGTGCATCTGCAGAATACGACCGAGACGTTCCTTCTTGTCCTTGGTCGCGTTCAGCACGGTGTCACCTGAATTCACGACGCCCGAGTACACGCGGAAGAAGATCAGCTGGCCGACGAACGGGTCGGTCATGATCTTGAACGCCAGCGACGAGAACTTCTCGTCGTCGNATGTCGACCGGCGACGGCAGGAAGTCGATCACGGCGTCGAGCATGCGCTGCACGCCCTTGTTCTTGAACGCGGTGCCGCATAGCATCGGCTGGATTTCGCACGCGATGGTCCGGTCGCGGATTGCCTTGACGATTTCCGCTTCGCTCAGCTCTTCGCCGCCGAGGTACTTTTCCATCAGTTCTTCGCTGGCTTCGGCAGCCGACTCGATCATCTTCTCGCGCCACTCGTTGCACGTATCGACGAGTTCGGCCGGGATGTCGACGTAGTCGAACTTCGTGCCTTGCGAGGCTTCGTCCCAAATGATCGCTTTCATCTTCAGCAGATCGACGACGCCCTTGAAGTTTTCTTCAGCGCCGATCGGCACCACGACCGGAACGGGGTTCGCCTTCAGGCGGATCTTCAGCTGGTCGTAGACCTTGAAGAAGTTCGCACCGGTACGGTCCATCTTGTTGACGAACGCGAGACGGGGAACCTTGTACTTGTTCGCCTGGCACCACACCGTTTCCGACTGCGGCTGCACGCCGCCGACCGCGCAATAGACCATGCACGCGCCGTCGAGGACACGCATCGAGCGCTCCACTTCGATCGTGAAGTCGACGTGTCCCGGCGTGTCGATGATGTTGATGCGGTGCTCGGGATAGTTGCCACCCATGCCCGTCCAGAAGGCGGTTGTGGCAGCGGACGTGATGGTGATGCCGCGTTCCTGCTCCTGCTCCATCCAGTCCATCGTTGCTGCGCCGTCGTGAACTTCACCGATCTTGTGGTTCACGCCCGTGTAAAACAGGATGCGCTCGGTCGTCGTCGTTTTGCCGGCGTCGATGTGAGCGCTAATACCGATGTTACGGTAGCGCTCGATAGGTGTCTTGCGAGCCACTTTGGATCCTTTTTCGGTCTACGCGCCGGCGAATGCCGACACGTCTAACACAAACGGGCGAGGCGCCTGGAGTAGCGCACCCGCCCTGATATTTCCGTTATGCCCTTGAGCGGGAAATTAGAAACGGAAGTGCGAGAATGCCTTGTTGGCCTCCGCCATGCGGTGAACTTCGTCGCGCTTCTTCATCGCGCCACCACGGCCTTCGGCCGCTTCCTGCAGTTCACCTGCGAGACGCAGGGCCATCGACTTTTCGCTGCGCTTCTTCGCGGCTTCGCGCAACCAACGCATCGCCAATGCTATACGACGCGAGGGACGCACTTCGACCGGAACCTGATAGTTGGCACCACCAACGCGACGGCTCTTCACTTCGACCACCGGCTTCACGTTGTTGAGCGCAACCGTGAACACTTCCAGCGGGTCCTTGCCACCTTTGGTTTGGATCTGTTCAAAAGCGCCGTACACGATACGCTCCGCAACCGACTTCTTGCCGGAGAGCATCAGCACGTTCATAAACTTGGCTACATCTACGTTACCGAACTTCGGATCCGGCAACACTTCCCGCTTGGGGACTTCGCGACGACGCGGCATGATTCTTCCTTTGCTTTTCAGTTGGAGCGACTGTCCGCTCCGCGGCCACCAACTAACCCGATCCATCTCTTCGACTAAACCAGCTTGGCCGGGTGACCACTTACTCGATAGCGCCAGCAACTCCGGCACCACCGCCTAAACCGCCTTACGGCGACCTGATACGACTCGTACGACCAATACGACTATAGAAAGCCGACGGCTTACTTGCCAGCCTTCGCGTGCTTTGCGCCGTACTTCGAACGAGCTTGCTTACGATCCTTGACGCCCTGGGTATCCAGCGAGCCGCGAACCATGTGATAACGCACACCCGGCAAGTCCTTCACACGGCCGCCGCGGATCAGCACGACCGAGTGCTCTTGCAGGTTGTGGCCTTCACCGCCGATGTACGAAATGACTTCGAAGCCGTTCGTCAGAC
>JAQFVI010000210.1 GCA_029439495.1 Caballeronia sp. BR6202001590007 | reverse complement strand
CCGGTCCCATCCCCGAAACTTTACAGGCGCACGCCGGCAAATTGCTCGCCTCGCTTTTCACGGAGGCACACCAGCACGCAAGAGCGGAGCTCGAATCGGAACGCGATCGCTTCGACGCCGCAAGCAGGGCCGCGCAAGCCGAAGCGCGGGATGCCGACATCCGCCGCGAAACCGTCGAGCTTGCTCGCCAACGTGCCGAAGCCCGGGCCGACGCCAGTTCTGCGCGCGTCGCTGCGCTCGAATCCGAACTACGTGCGCTCAACAATCAAGGATCGAATGCGCAAGTCAGTCTGAAGGCAGTCATTGCGCGTCTGGAAAGTGAAAACGCATCGCTTTCGGAGCGCTTAGGACAAGAGCAGACGACTGTCGCGCGCCTTCGCGATCGCGTCGACGAAATGCAAAGCGAATTGTGGCATAACACCGAGCATTACGCGCAGCAGATCAAGGATGCCGTCAAGGAAGCCGAGCAACGGGTCAAACCGATGCTCGTCGAACTGGACTCGCTGCGAGGCATGGCCGCGACCTATCAGGCCGGGATGCGCAACGCCGATTTCATTCAACAGCTTAGCGCGGCGCGCGGTCGTGCTGACCGGCTGGAATCGCAAGTGCGCGCGCAGTCCGACGAGATCGATGCGCTGGTTCGCGAGCGAGATGCGCACCGCGTCCGCGCGAATATCAGCACCGAAGTGGGCGGCTTGATCGCGTGGCTCGTAGCGGAAGGACGGCTCACCGCACAAGAAATCGCGGCAGTCGGCACGCAGATCGACGCCTTCGTCGTGGCGCCGGACACGTGCCCCGCATGCGAATCTGGCGAGCCAGAACTCGACCTCCACGAAGGCGAGTTCGAATTGCTCTGTCCGAACTGTGGACGTACGTCAAGACCAGTCGGATCCAAACTTGCGGCGGTCGAGGGCTTCGTTCGAGAATGCGCCGATCGTTGAGACCGTCAAGTCTTCAAAGGTGAGGCTTTTCGGGATCATCGAACGGTGATTCGAGCGCGACATCGTTCATAACGTCGGCGCGCGCGCCATGTAGCACTCCCGTATTTGCTCACCTGTTCACTCCTGCCACACGCGATGCAGCCGATGCGCGGAAATCATCTGCTGAAAACCGAGCCATTGCCCAACCCGCTCGATATCCGTTCCATCGTCGAATAGCTCGGCTGCATAAGTGTTGTGAAAGGTCTGCGGACTGGTGCGCGCTGCGCGATGCCGCGATGCCGGACGCTTCGACGACCGCGTCGATCGCACGCAGCATCGTCGCCTTGTACATCGAGCGTCCTGACGACGCAGACGGAAACAATAAATCGCCGGCCACCTCGATGGTTTTGCGCTCCGCGATCCAGCTATCCAGCTATCCAGCTATCCAGCTATCCAGCTATCCAGCTATCCAGCTATCCAGCTATCCAGCTATCCAGCAATTCGATCGCAAACGGTGCGAGTCGTGCTTGGCGAATCAGCATCGGATTGCTGGCATCGACAGTGATGTACGGCGCGCCCGGCGCATAGCAATCGACGGTCAATTGCGCCGCCTCGCCCGTTTTAACACGCGCGCCGAGAAAGGCGGCCACGAGCGCACGGTCGCGCCGCTCTCGCCAGCGCTGCCCGGCCGGCATCGTTTCAAGCGGCGAATACAGATGCGCGATGAGTCGGGCGCGCTCGTCACGAGTCAGAAATCCAGTTGGCTCGTTGTCGCGCGCCTTCCGCCAGGCAGCATCGCTGTCCTGTGCGACGAAGCGAGCCGGATTAGTCCCTGCCGACTCGACTTCGCGAACGTGATCCAGCACGCGCTCGATAAGGCGGAGATATTGCATGTGCTGAGGCCGACGAATTTCCAACTGCGCCAGGAATTGCTCGATGACCGGTCGTTGCACGGTCTGTAGCGTCGCCCGCTTTGCGCTGAGCCAATCGAGAAAATTGCCCCATTGAGCCCGATACACATCGGCGGAGGTGCTGTTGGGCAAGCCAGGCATCGAAGGCCGCATGCGGATCGGCTTGCCAGTCTGCGCGATGTTGATCGAAGAGATCGGAAGTGTCAGGCATGGCGTTCTGAGTGCTCGTTCGCGACGATGTTAGTTGCGGACAACGTTCGGCTTCGCGCACGTCACGTCAAGTGCAAATCGCCATTTACTGTCGAGAACTGTATTCGAGTTGTGTCGTCGTGTATCGCAAGCGCAAGCTCATTGAGCAGCGGGCTCAGGCCCGAGATATCTCTCGAGCCTGGCGCATCCGGCGAACGTCTCAATGCGCGATAGCGAGCTGCGGACGTCCGTGACGTGCGGCTTGTTCGTAAGCGTCGACGGCGAACGCAAATACCGCGGGCAACGCATCGGAAGACGCCACATCGACGACGTCGTCGGTTTCGGGAAAGTGGAAATCATCGGGACGCGCGAACAACTCGCGCAATGCAGCTTCGTGTCTGCCCGCAAAGCCGAGGTCCGCGACGGCTTCTGCTTCGATCGTGTGTAGCAGTTGCCAGGTCAGCGGTACGCCTTGCTCGGTATATCGCGCCGCGATCTGACGCGTGATCCGTTCCAGGTCACGTACCGTCCGCGCAAACTGCTTTTTGCTCAGATGTTTGCCATTCGTCTCCATGCTCCACCCCATTCCAACTGGTCTTATTCACTGTGTATACATACAGTATTTGGCGCAATGTAAATAGCGTCGCGCTAGTCGGATCAAGTGTATGTGCGATTCCGCCTATGCGGATGGACGGCCTTCGATTTGCTGCGTACGCGACATCACGCAGGCGGCTCGGCAGTTTCGGCAGTTGTCGGCATGGCGACTTTACGCGCATAAAGTTGAGGCTCGGCAGCGCGAGCCGCCGACGCGGCTCGCCATGAATCACGATCAGCAACGCCTTGGCTTTCGCGCGTCCGACGTTTTGTATCGCATGCCCGTCGTCGTCGGCATAACGCGCAGTCTCGCCCGTTTCAGTCGCCGTGTAGCGCCGGAGGCATCCACTTCGATTGTCCCGTTCAATACCGTCAGATGCTCGCGCGTGCCCGGTTCATGGGCATTCGATGTCAGCGCGGCACCGGGTCGTAGCGTCAGTTCATACCACTCAAACTTGCCAGCAAGTTCAATAGGTCTCCACACGGTCCCCACACGCGCAATTGATACCTGCCATTGTCGCCGCTTAGTGTCGGGATGTCATGCGGCCCGACAACGCGGATCGCCTCGACTGGTTTCTGCTAAGCGAACAACTGATCGAGACTGATACCAAGGGCATTCGTCAACCGCCAGGCCACTGCGATGGTCGGATTTGCTTTGTCGCGTTCGATCTCCGACAGCATCGACT
>JAQFVI010000209.1 GCA_029439495.1 Caballeronia sp. BR6202001590007 | reverse complement strand
GTATGCAATGTTGTGGTAGTCGTTGACCGATGCCGCACGTTGCTGAAGGGCTTTCTTCTCTTCACGCTTTTCGCGCCATTGGCCGATGCGCTTGCGGCAGAAATCGTCTCGCGACTGAGCGGCTTCGAGCGTGGCGCGCTTGTCGAGGCGTTGCGTAAGCTCCGCCACGGCCATGCTGGTCTTGGCCTTCGAAAGCGCGGTGAAACGGTCCCAAACCGCAAGCAGGTCTTCAGTGGCCGCGTTGCCGTAGAGACGGTCGAAATGAGCCGTCCATTCCGGCGACTGTTCGAGCGCCGCGCACGCAGCTTCGATCTCAGTCTGACGACCGACAAAGTCTGTGACGAACGTCGCGACGAACGAATCGAACATCGAGAAGCCGCGCACGCGAAGATGGACGTACAGCGGCTGCACATCTTCCGCGTACGATCTGACGAACGCTTCCACGGTGTACCGCTGTTGATGACCGTTTCGGGCGATGATGTGTGCTTTGCTCATGATTGTGTCGTATTACTAATTATTGTGGATAGATCGATGGCTCTGGGGAAAGAGCTTGTTACTTTGGTTTGTTTCGAAGCCGGTTAAGCATTGCGAGAACAACTTTGACGCGCTCGAACAATTCGCGTATTTCCTCCTTCGAAATGCGCGGCTCCGCGTCGAGTCCCGCTACCATGTTGGGGTCGGTGGCGCGCTGCTTCTCGCCGCGAGCGACGTAAAGGCCAGTCTCGTCTAAGGGCGTCTGCTCCATGCCCTTCCCTAGCCAGCCGTCTTCTACCAGCGTTACGTCGCGAAGCGCCGAGTCGGACGCGAAGAACTGTAAGCGCCGCATCGTGTCCTGCGGCAGACGTTCGTGCTTTAGGCAGACGTTCGTGTTTTATAACGGCACGAACTGGCGCGACGGCTCCGGGCATCGCAGCGCGATACATCTGCTGCGATTCGACAGTGGCGAAAGCTTGTTCAGGCGCACAACCCGTACCATGCACGGCTTCGTCTCCGATCGGCGTTTATCTCTTATTCTGACCTTCCGCTAAGCGGCTCCGCTTCGCGAGCATTCCGGCTGCACCGTGCGGCCAGCTTTTCGCTCCGCGTTGGTTCGCTTCGCTCATTTGGATTTCTCCTCGACTGTGGCCGACAAATAGTCCAAGTCCGAGATGATCGCCGCGCGCTGCGTAGCTGCGGCATCGTCTAGAGCACTGACCGGCGGCTTCTGTACGAAGTCCGTGAGCTTCGCGATCTGACCAAAACGCTTCGCCGCGATAGCTGCGCGGACGAACGGAAACTTTTGAACAACGTCCACGCCACAAGCGCTGACGAACGAAGGGTTGTTCTCCAGACCGTCGAGAATCTGGAACTTGGTCCGTGCGTCTTCTGTCGCGTTCATCGGCTTCCTAGTCATCGCGTCGAAGCGGTCCATCGCAGCGCACGTTTCCGATGCCCGCGTTACTGCCGAGTCGTGGATTTGAGCGACGCGCTTGATATCTTCCGGTCCCAACGGACGGCCGTAGCGCGCCTCGCCGTCCGCGACTCCGAACGATGCGACCTTGGTCCTCTGCGGCCAACTTCGCGAGATTCTCGATGTAGTCTTGAATTTTGCTCATTTCAGTTTCCTCTTCTCTTGATCGATGTACGCCGTAAGCTGTCCGCGTGCCACCCAAGCCGCAATCCGCTCCGACGGATCGCGAACGTTCTTAAGCTGCTCGTCGATCCACGCGATGATTGTTCGGGCATCCTTCGAAAGATCGAGGCTTTGAGTGATCAGGTGGATCTCGCCTTCCACTTCCGGCAGGCCTTCGAGAAAGTTCGCGCCGGTGTACGCGCGGTCGATCAGCGCGGCATTCAACTCCGATTCAGCCGCAAACGCGAGAATGTATACAACCTGAGAGTGAAGGCCGCGAGCCCGGAAAGCGCAATAGGACGTGACGAGGACGCGGTGCCTCTTATGCCCATCTGCTTACGTCCATTGGGCGCGCTTCCTCGCGGCTCTTCAACGCCGCGAGCGGTGCCAGATCTCTTCGTTGCTCATTTCGTCGCGCGGTAGGAAGTACGTTTCGGGCAAAGACTTCGCTTCCTTCAGCGCGTCGAAAATCCAAGTGTGACCGGCGCGGCCCGTTCCGTCCGTGGACTTAAGATTCATGTCCCATTCGTGCGCCATTTGCGTCAGGGACGGATTGACAACTCTGTCTTGCAGAACGATCTTCATGCGGGCTCCCTAGCTGCTTTCTCCGATCCCGATTCACCGACGATGCCCAGCCGCTCGCCGCGCATCAGGCTCAGCGACACGCCGCGCACGGCGGGCATCGCCGCGCCGTCGTGGCTGGGGAATGCGATCCGCAAGTCCTCGATCTGCGCGCGGTGTCGCTGCGTTCGTGTCGGCACCCATGTCAGCCTCCGTGGCGCGGATCGAAGACGTCGCGTAACCCGTCGCCCAGCAGATTGAACGCGAGGCTGACCGCGAGAATCGCGAGGCCGGGGATCGTCGCCACCCACCACGCGTCGATCAGAGCAAGTTCGCGCGATCCTGGCAATTCGTAATGCCACCACTCGCTGTTGATATGCGTAAAGCCTGCGCCGTGCATCACGCCGAGCAGCAGCGTGCGATTGCGCTGGACGTGTTGCGGCAGGCCGGGATGAAAGTGTTCGGATTCGGGGACCATCGCGTCGAAGCCGGTCCCCATGTCGAGTTCGCGTCCGTCGATGTCGACGAGCGTGAGATCGATGGCCGTGCCGCGACTGTGGTTCGAGCCGCGATCGAGCGGCGCGATGAAGGTCGGATCGGGCAGGAAGTCCCACAAGATCTGCTGCGCCTGCGGCGGCCGGTAGGCGTCGAAGATCTTGAGCGTCATGCCGAAGCTGCGCGCGATCCCGACCGCGCGGCGAAGCGCGGCTTCGGCAGGTTCGAGCAGTAGGCAGTGCGCAGCGCAGTAGATGGGCTTGCCGGTGAGATTGCGATCAGTCGCGTAGACGAGGTCGATCTGGACGTGATGCGTGTCTGGCGTGATGTGAGACAGCGGGGATCGGGTCATGTAAGCGTTTCGTATCAATTCATTCCGATAGACGAACCTTAACCTGTCAGAAACATCTGCGAAACCCTCCTAGCCGAGCGGTTTGCGGGTTTTATCGGCCGAGCGGCCAGCGCGCGAGGATTTCGTGACGCGACTGGCCGAGGTGGCTGCAGACCAGTGCGAAGTGACGTGATGTCCACGCGATGGGCGCGACGGGGGTTTTTGCGAGGCGGTGTTCGTCGTAGAGCAAGGTGATCGCGGGCTAGCTGCGTATTTCGG
>JAQFVI010000208.1 GCA_029439495.1 Caballeronia sp. BR6202001590007 | reverse complement strand
GCTTGCCCGGAGTTGTGAGCGGCAAGCTCTTTTCGCGTTGTCTGTCGTGCCCCGGCCTGCATCAGGCGCACGCATTGCTAAGCGAGTGGCATCGACGCAAAGGGGAGGGATATCGATGAAACGCATCGTCATGACGAGACTGATGCTCGCAGCCATCGCCGTGCACGCTCAACCTTCGGGCGCGCCGCCGGGCAATGTGTCGCCCAAGGACAAGGACACTTCAGGCAAAGCGGCGGGTTATGTCGGCGAAGGCGGCGCGGCGGGCCAGGCTGGCACCGATCCCGCGATGCTCAAATGCACCGAAGAAAAACGCGTGAAGAAAAAGCACGGTAGCGACGCGTCGGGCAAAGGCCAGCGCAAGGACTGGAAGGAGTGACGGGACTGCCCCCGCCGCAACCGTCGATGCCGAACCGCAGCGCGCGCGTCTGCGGCGCCGGATCGCCGCTGATCTGTGGCAGGCGATCTGGGCCTGGCGCTTTCAGACGCTTGCCGCCATCGTCCTGATGATCGGCGCGCGGCTTTCCGTCGTGTCGGTGCCGCTGCTGCTCAAGCAGGTCATCGACGAATTCAGTCATCCGGCGGTGAACCTCGTCTTTCCGGTCTTCGTCATCCTCGCGTATGTTTCTGGGCGACGTGCTCAACGAAGCGCGCGACGTCGTCTTCAGCATCGTCACGCAACGCACGGTCGCGTCCTTCACCGAGCGGACCTTTGCGCATCTGCATGCGTTCGGCGCGCGCTTTCATGCGCGGCGCGAAACCGGCGCGGTCGTGCGCGACGTGCAAAAGGGCGCGGACGGCATCGGCTATCTGCTGAGCGTCGGGCTTTTCACCATCGTGCCGGTGATGATCGAAATCGGCACCGTCGTCGCGGTGATGGTCACGCGCTATTCCAGCAAATTCATCGTCATCGTCGCGATTACGGCGCTGCTGTATTCGGCGTACACCTTCGTTTTCACGCGCTACCGCATGCAACCAGCTCGAAGCGCAATCGGACAGCCGTCTGGTCGACAGCCTGCTCAACTATGAAACCGTCAAGTTCTTCGCCAGCGAACATACCGAGACGGGGCGTCTGTCGGGCGTGCTCGATCGATGGGTACAAGCGCGCGTGGCGAATCAGCGCGCTCTGACCATCCTGCATGTCGGGCAAAGCACGATCATCGCGCTCGGCATCGGCGCGGTGATGCTGCACGCCGCCCAACATGTGGTCGCGGGCACCATGAGCGTCGGCGATCTGGTGCTGGTCAACGCTTATATCGGGCAGGTGTGCAATCCGCTCAATACGCTCGGCTTCGTGCTTCGCGAGACCAACGATGCCATCGTGTCAACGTCGAGCGCATGTTCGATATCCTGCTGTCGCGCGGCAAGGTGCGCGAGGACGTCGACGAAAAACACGCGCAGCCGCTCGTCGTCACCGAAGGCAGGATCGAGTTCGATCATGTCGAGTTCGGCTACGATCCAGCCCGGCAGATCCTCCACGACGTCGAGTTTCGCGCGCATCCCGGCAAGAAGCTCGCGGTGGTGGGCGGCAGCGGTTCGGGCAACGACGCTCGTCAAGCTGCTGTTCCGGCTCTACGAGCCGACCGGCGGCACGATCCGTATCGACGGTCGGGACATCGGGCAGGTCACGCAGAAGAGCCTGCGCGAAATGGTCGGCATCGTGCCGCAGGACACGGTGTTCTTCAACGATACGATCGCCTACAACATCGCATACGCCGGGCGCGACGCGCTCGACACACGTTCTGAACGCGCGATCCAGACCGAACTGGACCGGCTCGCGAAAGGCCGCACGTCGANCGCATCGTCGAACAAGGCCAGCACGATGACCTGCTCGCGAGCGACGGCGTCTATGCGCGCATGTGGTCGCTGTGGTGGCAACAGGGCGAACTCGAACACGCCATCGGCGTGGTCGATGCGCTGCACGAAGAGATTGCCGCGCGCGGCGTGCATCTCTACATTGTGATTATGGAGCCCGGCTTGCACGTCAACGGCGATGCGAGCGTGCTGCTGCAGATCATCGCCGATTTGTACCGTTCGCAGATCCGCGCGGCCGCGCGCGGCGAGCGAGTGGAACTGCGCGCATTTCGCGAGGCCAACTACGCGAGCCTCACGGTGATCGGTCAGCGTGCGAATCCTGGCGAGCTGTTGCCGCAGCAAGTCCGCAGGCTCGAAAAAGCCCTCGGCGAGACGGGCGGCACGTTCTCGGCGCGTCTCATCGATACCCATGTGAGCTATGTCGCGACTTTGCCGCTGCGTCCCGTACTCGACGATGCCGGCTCAGCCGACGCGATTCGCGACAACGCGCTCGGCGGCATGACGGTGATGGTGCTCGACGATCAGGAAGAAGCCCGCGATGCGCTCGAAGCCGTGCTGGAATCCGTGGGCGCGAAGGTCGTGCAATGCGCCTCCGGCGACGACGTGCTGAGCTATCTGCGCGAGCGCCCGGCAGACGAATGGCCCGATGCCTTGCTGTGCGACATCGTGCTTGCCGACGAACGCGACGGTTACGAAGTGATGCGCCTGATTCGCGACGAAGAAGCGAGCCGCCGCGTGTCGCTCGGCGAGCGACTGCCCGCCATCGCGCTGACGGGACACGCGCAGGCGGAAACGCGCGTGCGGGCGCAGGCGGCGGGCTTTCAGGCGCATCTGACCAAGCCCGTGCCCGCGCCCAAACTGATCGCGGCGATCGAAAGCGTGACTACGCGCTCGCCTTGAGCGCCTCGCGCGCGCGGTCCGCTTCGATCACTTGGCGGAAGTAGTGCGCGGTGCGCCGCAGGCCTTCGTCGAGCGAGGTCGTCGGCGTCCATCCGAGCGCTTCGTGCGCAAGCGTGATGTCCGGCTGGCGATGCCACGGATCGTCCATCGGCAGCGGCTTGAAGACGATCTCCGACGACGAGCCCGTCATCGCGACGATGCACTTCGCGATGTCGAGCATCGACAGTTCGTGCGGATTGCCGAGATTGACCGGACCTGTCAGTTCGTCGGGCGTGTCCATCAAATGGATGAAGGCGTCGACCATATCGTCGACATAGCAGAAGGAACGCGTCTGCGTGCCTTCGCCGTAGACCGTGATCGGCTCGCCCGCCAGCGCCTGCATCATGAAATTCGAGACGACGCGGCCATCCGCCGGATGCATGCGCGGACCATACGTGTTGAAGATGCGCGCGATCTTGATGTTCAGTCCGTGCTGACGCCGATAGTCCATGAAGAGCGTCTCGGCGCAGCGCTTGCCTTCGTCGTAGCAGGAGCGCGGACCGATCGGATTGACGTT
>JAQFVI010000207.1 GCA_029439495.1 Caballeronia sp. BR6202001590007 | reverse complement strand
ATAGGCGACTACCGCTCCCAGCTAACGTCGCAATGTCATATGAAGGCGCCGACTTTATGCGCATAAAGTTCAGCCGGCCTCACGTGCGCAGTACTGACAAAGCAGCGCGTGGCACACATAGGCCGAATGGCTAAAAGCGGCCTCTTTATTCCCAGATGACCTATCCGAATGGCCAGGATCATCGCTTTTTACTGAATTCAACCAGCTAAACTTATAACTCAATGTAGAATTCAAACGCCTTCAAAATTCGGAGTGAAATGTGGCGGCGGAAATCATAGCGATCACGCAACAAAAGGGCGGTGTTGGGAAAAGCACGATTGCGATGCACTTGGGTGCCGCGCTTCACGAAAAGAAGAAGCGCGTGCTCATCGTCGATGCGGATGGTCAAAACACGCTTATTCATTGGTCGAGCGCTGCTTCCGACGATGCACACGGCATTCCCTTTCCGATCGTGAATCTGTCCGAAGCCGGAGGCCAGATCCATCGGGAGATCAAGAAGTTCATCAACGATTACGACGTCATTGTGGTTGATTGCCCGCCGTCAATTACCGAGAAAGTCTCGGGAGTTGTCCTACTCGCGGCGAGTATCGCGGTGATTCCGACGTCGTCATCGCCTGCGGATTATTGGTCCAGCGTTGGACTCGTCAAGCTGATCCAGCAAGCACAAGTCATGAATGAAGACCTGCGCGCCGTCTTTTTGCTCAACAAGACGGAAGAGAAGCGCATGCTCACGCGCGAACTCAAGTCGGCGCTGGAGGAGCTGGGTTTTCCTTTGCTCAAAACGCAGATCCCCACACGCGAGTGCTACAAGCAGGCAATGGCGCTAGGCCAGACCGTTTTGCAAATGAGCGACCGCGGCTCCAAGCTCGCCGCAGCTGAGATTCGCGCCTGTGCCGACGAGATCCTCGGCATGCTTCCCTGACTTTATGCGCATAAAGGCCACAGAATGAAACCGTCCCAGTTTGCCAAGGGCTTCAAGGCCCGTCCCGACACCACCAGTAGTGAAAAGCGTACGGCGTTAGATCGCCTTAATGCCATCGACGGCATCGTCGACGTGCAACAGTCAAGACAGGCAGCAGTCAATGGTCAATCGAGTGCCTTTCTCGCGGATGAGCAGTTCGATGACGTAGCAGGACCGGAATCGGACGCGTATCGCGCCTGGCGCCGTGCGCATCGTTACACGGCCGGACAAGTGATTGAATTGCCGCTGAAGGCAATCAAGCCGAGTCCGTTCAATCCGCGGCACTTTTATCTCAAGACTTCTATCGCCGAACTAACCGTGAATCTGGCCAAGCAGGGCCAGCAGCAGGCCATCCACGTCATACCCGACTACGAGAATGCCGGCACCTTCTTCGTCAACGACGGAGGCCGCCGCGTTCGTGCGCTGAAGGAAGCGAATAAGGAGACGGTGAAGGCGATCGTCGTCGATCTACCCATCGGAATCGAGAGCTACAAGCTCGGCTACGATCTCAACGTCCAGCGCGATTCACAAACGGTGTTTGACAACGCAGTCGTCTGGAAGCGCTTCCTCGAGGAGCGGCACTTCCAAAGCCAGCGCGAACTTGCGGATCATCTAGGACTCGATGAATCGACAATCGCCGTCGCGCTATCTATCGCCAAGCTGCCTGAGAACGTGATGCAGGAAATGGTGACGCGCCCGGATCGTTTCGGCTCGAACATGGCTTATCAGATCACGCGCTACCACGCGGCGCGCGGGAACGATGCCACGTTGAGGCTCATCAACAAGATCACCTCGGACGATCTGAGCACGCGACAAGTCGCCGATATCGTGAAAGGCCGTGCCAGCACCCAGGAAGCACCGAAACCGGCAGGACGCCAGCGTTATGCGCAGCGCATGGAGATCAAGATGGACGGCGTGTCCGTCGGAGATTTGAAGTCGTATGGCGAAGATCGGCTCGAGTTGCGTCTGCGCGGCCTGACGAAGGAGAAGCGCGACGAGTTGCTTCACCAGATCGAGAAGATGCTGCTTCCGGCGGGCACGAAAGAGTAGTTCGCTACGGGCGTGACGAGTGGCTCTTACGACTCGCTCGCGGTCGGCACACTCGCAACGATTAGCTAGCACGCGGCTGACTTAGTGTGAAAGCCAGAAGGTCTCCGTCGGTCGGTTCGCCCCAGGTCTTGCAGGCGAGCCAATCGAAAAAGGATGTTTCTCCGAGCTTCGAATCGAGTCCCCGCTTCCGCCAATCGTCGCGCATGTGTGTACCGAGGCCCGGTAGCACGTCGGTTTCGAAGGTCTGGCGCGCCAAGTCACGTTCTTCCTCGCCTTGTTCGTCATAGAGCGCCCGCGCTTCCTTGCGTCGATAGGCGGAGAACTCGCTCAACAGGCGAGCTTTCAGGTCGTCTGCCGCGTTGGCGGCCGCCACCGAGCCGCGAGGTGCCGCAGCGCCGTTCGCCGGCGGCAGCGCCTCTACAGGCAGTGCGTAGCCCTTCTTGAGCGCATCCTTGAACAGAGCGGCGGCGCTGCGCACGGGCGGCAAAGTCGTGCTCCGCATGCGCTGCTCGGTCATCTGTAGCGCGGCGCGAATGCGATTTTCCTCGCTGTCGGCGTAGAGCGTTTGCGCATCCTTGAGCGAGATGCCGATCTTCACCATCCGATCGACGAGCGTGCTGTCGAAAACGTTCGGATGTTCGTCGAGCGCCAGCATCGGCTGCTTGCGCTCCGTGACGCGGAACTGAATTTCGGCGACTCGGCGTCCTTCGCGATGCTCAACGAGCTCGACAAAGATGTTCGTAACAGCATTGACCTCGGCGATGGCCGGCCGGAGATAATCGCGCTTGAAGTACTTGTACTCGCGCTTGGCCTCGTCGCCGGCCTCGGTATCGGGCGTTCCGGACAAGATCGGGCGCCACCATTCCCAGGTCTCACGCATCGTCAGATGACTAGGATTGGTCAGGTAGCGAACACAGATCTCATAAAGCGCGAGTCCGGCGCTGCTCCGCAGCTGGCTTTGAAACTGAAGGCTCAGGCGTGCGTACTGCACGGGATCGAGCAGCTTCTTTTTGATTTTCGGTGCGAATGAAAACTCGACCCAAACGCGACGGGTGGTCGGATCTTCGAGAATTTCGGCATC
>JAQFVI010000206.1 GCA_029439495.1 Caballeronia sp. BR6202001590007 | reverse complement strand
TGCAGCGCGATGGCGCCCATTCCCACGCGCAGCCGGTTGACACGCACGCCAGCACGGCCAGCACCATGCCGAAGCAGTGATAGAGCGGCACCGGAATGCAAAGCGAATCCTGCTCGCTCAGACGCATCGCCATCGCGATATAGCGCATGTTCCGGTGCGTCAGCGTCGCGCCCTTCGGATTGCCGGTCGTCCCGCTCGTGTCGTGAACTGAATGTTGATTGGATCGTCGGGTTGCAGCGCGGCTTCGGGCGCATCCAGGCGCCCGGTGTCGACGCGAGCGCGGCTTGCACGCATCAGTTCGTCGAAGTTCAGCATGCCGGACGTTTTCGCTTCGCCCATGCGGATGACGGCGCGCAGCTCGGGTGCGAGCGTCTGGAGCATGTCGAGATACTTCGACGACTTGAACTGCTCCGCGGCGACGATCGTCTTGCAGCCGACCTTGTTCAACGCGTACTCGAGCCCGGCTAGGCGATAGGCCGGATTGATGTTCACCAGCACCGCGCCGATACGCGCCGCCGCGAACTGCGTGAGCAACCACTCCGCACGATTCGGCGACCAAATGCCCACGCGATCGCCCGCCGCAACGCCGAGATCAAGCAGCGCGGTCGCGAACACGTCGACTTCGTCGGCGAACTCGCGCCACGTCCATCGGACGTTTGGTTCGCGAAACACGACCGCCGACCGATCGGCAAAGCGCTCGACGATCGCAAGCAGATGCCGCGAAACCGTCGCGTCGGACATAAGGATATCGGTCGCTCCGCGCACGTAGGACAACCCGTCCCCGGGTTCGATCTGCGCGCCGCTGGGTGTTGAATCAGATGCCATCGATGGTCTCCGCATGAATGAATCGCCGCCAGATAAAGGCCAACTGGAAGGTCATTGTGCACGGCGAGGACGCGGGCGGGCATTGAGTGTTACCCGCAATGGATTTTGGCGAGCCCGAAAAGTCACGCCGGATCAATCGCTCGGAGAGAGGAACGCGCGAGGCATAACCGTTGTGCAGATTTGCATCCGCCATGCGCGCATAAAAAAGCAGCCCGCGGACTGCTTTCTTCAAACTGCTGAACGCGGTGCTCAGTGCTTCGCGTGAACCTTGCGAAGACGCTGGATGGCCGCGAGCTGCGCCGTCACGTACGCGAGTTCCGCTTGCGCGGTCGCGTATTCGAGTTCGGACTTGTTGTCCTGCATCGCCTCTTCGGCACGCTTCTTTGCCTGTTCCGCTTTCGCTTCGTCGAGATCGGCGCCGCGAATGGCGGTATCGGCAAGCACGGTCACGATGCCCGGCTGGATTTCGAGAATCCCGCCTGCGACGAACATGAACTCTTCCGAACCGTCTTCCGCCTCGATGCGCACCGCGCCCGGACGAATGCGCGTGATGAGCGGCGTGTGGCCCGGCAAAATGCCGAGTTCACCCGACTCGCCCGGCAGCGCGACGAACTTCGCCTGGCCCGAGAAGATCTGCTCTTCCGCGCTGACGACGTCTACCTTGATGGTTGCCATTTGATGTCCACTCCTTAGGGTCTCAGTGTCTTTCGTAGATGCCAGCGCATTGCACCGGCGCCCGCTTCATCACACCCGACCTTTACTGGATCTTCTTGGCCTTTTCGAAGGCTTCGTCGATCTGGCCGACCATGTAGAACGCCTGCTCCGGCAGATGATCGCACTCGCCATTGACGATCATCTTGAAGCCGCGGATGGTTTCCTTGAGCGGCACGTACTTGCCCGGCGAACCCGTAAACACTTCCGCAACGTGGAACGGCTGCGACAGGAAACGCTGGATCTTACGAGCGCGCGCGACGGCGAGCTTGTCTTCCGGCACCAGTTCGTCCATGCCCAGAATCGTGATGATGTCGCGCAGTTCCTTGTAGCGCTGCAGCGTCTGCTGAACGCGACGCGTGATCGTGTAGTGCTCTTCGCCGATCACGTTCGGGTCGATCTGACGCGAGGTCGAATCGAGCGGGTCCACCGCCGGATAGATACCGAGCGATGCGATGTCACGCGACAGCACAACGGTTGCGTCCAGGTGGCCGAAGGTCGTAGCCGGCGACGGGTCAGTCAAGTCGTCCGCAGGGACGTACACGGCCTGAACCGAAGTGATCGAGCCGGTCTTGGTCGACGTGATGCGCTCTTGCAGCTTGCCCATTTCTTCAGCCAGCGTCGGCTGATAACCCACTGCCGACGGCATACGGCCGAGCAGAGCGGACACTTCCGTACCCGCCAGCGTGAAACGGTAGATGTTGTCGACGAAGAACAGCACGTCGAGGCCTTCGTCACGGAAGTGCTCGGCCATCGTCAGACCGGTCAGTGCGACGCGCAGACGGTTGCCCGGCGGCTCGTTCATCTGGCCGTACACCAGCGTGACCCTGTCGAGAACATTCGAGTCCTTCATTTCGTGATAGAAGTCGTTCCCTTCGCGGGTACGCTCACCCACACCGGCGAACACAGAGAACCCGCCGTGTTCCTTCGCGATGTTGTTGATGAGTTCCATCATGTTCACGGTCTTGCCCACGCCTGCACCGCCGAACAGACCGACCTTGCCGCCCTTCGCGAACGGGCAGATCAGGTCGATAACCTTGATGCCGGTTTCGAGCAGTTCGGTCGACGGCGACAGTTCGTCGAACGCCGGCGCCGCCTGGTGGATCGAGCGCGTCGTTTCCGAGGTGATCGGACCGGCTTCGTCGATCGGACGGCCGAGCACGTCCATGATGCGGCCGAGCGTCGGCTTGCCGACCGGCACGCTGATGGGCTTGCCCGTGTTCTTGACCATCGTGCCGCGGCGCAGACCATCGGAAGCACCCAAACAGATGGTGCGGACCACGCCGTCGCCCAGCTGTTGCTGGACTTCGAGCGTCAGTTCGGAGCCTTCCAGAATGAGCGCGTCGTAGATCTTCGGCATCTGTTCACGCGGAAACTCCACGTCGATAACGGCGCCGATGCACTGTACGATCTTGCCTTCTACCAAAGCAGTAGTACGCATCGCATTTCCTTTAGATACTGTGTTCTTTCACGCGGTCGGCATCAGACTGCTGCGGCGCCGCCGACGATTTCCGACAACTC
>JAQFVI010000205.1 GCA_029439495.1 Caballeronia sp. BR6202001590007 | reverse complement strand
CGGTCGCCGCAGTCCGCCGGCGAACATGGGCCTTATCAGAACAGTCGAGATGATCGTCGAACCTTCCCTGAGCATCGAAGCCGCCACCGGCACGCCTGACCGGCAGATCGACGAGCGCTATGCGCAGCATCACGCGCTGCAGATCGGGCTTTGCCTGAGAAGTCTGGTTGCGCGTCGCGACTTTCTCACGGTCCATTTCGGCGGCTGGCAGATCGTGACTCAGGTACTCGAGGTGGATTCAAGTCGCGCGCGATTCGTCTTCGACTTCGGCAGCAATTCGAGCGACAACGCCGCACTCGCCTGCGCAGAACGGCTCACGTTCCGCAGCCAGCCGTCAGGCATTCGCACCGAGTTCGTCATCGAGCGGGCGACGCCGACGACGTTCGAAGGCCGACCCGCATTCGAGGCGCCGTTTCCCGCCTTGCTCTATTACGTGCAGCGTCGCGAGTACTATCGCGTGCAGACGCCGATGTTCGAACCGTTCGTCGCGAGCGGGCTGGACACGGACGGCACACGATTCAGGCTTGATCTGCAGGACATGTCGCTCGGCGGCATCGCGCTGCGGACCTTCGACGCACGCTTCGAAGCGATCGAACGTGGCCGCATCTGGGAAGACGTCGCGCTGCGTTTGGGCACTTTCGGCGCCGTCATGGTCGATCTCGAAGTGGTCGCGCCGCGCCGGGCCTTCACGCTGACCGGCGAACGTCATACCGTGCTCGGCTGCCGCTTTCTCGACTTGCAGAGACACGAGAAACGCATGCTGCAACGTGCGATCACGCAACTCGAAATGTGCTGCCTGAGCTGCACGGCGCGCGCCTGAGCCGCATGCGCTTCACTCGGCCGCGCTGACCGGCAAGCCGCTCAGCAGCGCTTTCAGATCGTCCGCGTTGAACGGCTTCGCGAGTACGGCCACGCCTAGCCGGCGCGCTTCCGCGAGATGATCCACATAACCCGTCATCAACGTCACGGCCTGTTTCGAGCGCCGCTTCCTGATCCATTCGACGAGCTCGACGCTGTCGCAGGTACCAGGCATTTGCACGTCGGACAGCACGAGATCGAACTCGTCGCCCTGTTCGAGCACCTTGAGCGCCACATCGCCGGTCGGTTCGTGATGCGCATGCCAGCCGAGCACTTCGAGCACCGCCATCAGGCCCGCCGCGACTTCTTCGTTGTCTTCCACCAGCAGTACCGTGCGCACGCCCGATCGCCTTTCCGCATCGACGATGCTCGCCGGTTCCGGCTCGGCGGGTTCTTCGCCCTGCCAGCGCGGTAGATAAGCATAGATGGTCGTGCCTTCGCTCGGCGCCTTGGTCGTGAAGAGCGGCTCGAACGCGTGACGCGCGACTTCGGGCATCATGCCCGTGCCGCTGTCTCTCGCGGTGATGACGACGTATTCGCCCGCATCGAGTCCGTAGCGCCGTGCATCGAAGGAAACGTTTGCGCAGCGGACGGTGAAGTGGCCGCCGTGCGGCATCGCGTCCTTTGCATTGACGGCGATGTTGATGATCGCCGAGGTCAGTTCGGTCGGATCGGCCTTTACCGCCCATACGGCTTCGTAGGCATGTGCATCGAGCGCGACCTTGCTGCTGACGGCGGAACACACGAGCAACTCGACTTCGTCCAGCCAGCGTTCGGGACGGATCACCTGCTGCTGCAGCGGCTGTCTGCACGCGACGCTTATCAATCTGCGCGCAAGCGCGCGTGCGCTGCTGGACGCGCGTTCGACCGCGTTGATCTCGTTTCTGACGCCGTTGTAGTCTTTGCGGCGCGCGATCTCCATGTTCGACGTGACGACCATCAGCAGGTTGCTGAAGTCGTGCGCGACGTTCGCCACGAGATTGCCGAGCGCGTCCATGCGCTGCATGCGCTGCGTCGTCGCTTCGGCCGAGCGGCGCAGCGCGAGTTTGCCACGCCAGTTGTGCCATGCGGCTTCTTCGGCCTTCAGGCGGCGCAGCGAGAAGCCAATCAGCAGCCACAGGCCGATGCAGGGCAGCAGCGCAATCACCGCGATCGATACGTCGCGCCGCCACCATGCGAGCCGCACGTCGTCGATCGAGAAGTCCGCGACCGCATAGATCGGATAGGTCCCGACGCGCCGGTACGCGGCGATTTTGTCGTCGTTGTCGAGCGGCGACACATGGCGCATGAGTCCGTTGTTGAGGCCTTTCTTGAAGGCGCTCGCGAGTACCGAATGACGGCTCGGCGCGTTCGGCAAGGGCGAAGGCGGAAGCGCACCAGCACGCCGCCGTCGTCGCGATGCAGCGCGAGCGTCAGCGCGGGATCGTTCTCTGCGAGTTCGCGGTAGACGTGAATCAGAAAGTCGCGGCGCAACGCGATGAAGATCGCGCCGAGGAAGTGACCGTCCGGCGCGACGCGCGCGGTCAGCGTGTTGACGATATCCGTGTTCTGCACGCGGCCGCGTTCGGGCAGGGAGACGTGAAACTTCGCACGCGTGTCGCGCGTTGCGATGAAGTCTTCGCGATCGCCGATCGATACGTCGGGCACGGGCAGGAAGCGGCTGCTCAGGATGAGCTTGCCGCGTGCGTCGAGCACGGAGAGCGCCGCGATCTGCGGATGGCTTTCGACGAGCTTTTGCAGTCTGTCGTGCAGTTCGGTCTGGCTGCGGGCGATGTACTCGGCGTCCCCATTGCCGAGCGATTCCTCGATGCGCGATATCAATTCGCGGTTGATACTGAAAACCATATTGGCTTTTTCATCGAGCACGCGCACGAGCCTTTGCAGCGACTCGCCGGCTTCGACCAGCGCGCGTTCATATAAGTGTAGTAACCGTAAAGACAGAAAACGCCGAAGGGAATGACGATGGAAGCGATGAGCGCGGCATGAAAATCGAACGGCGGCAGAGCGGGCAAAGGATCTGCCGCGCTGAATAGCGAATGTTCTTCTGCAGCA
>JAQFVI010000204.1 GCA_029439495.1 Caballeronia sp. BR6202001590007 | reverse complement strand
GCCCACGCCGAAACCACGCCGAACGCCCAATGGCGCGCGTCCGACTCCACACTCTTCGACCTGATCCAGAACAGTTACGGCATCGTCGCCGTGACGAGCGTCGGTGCGCGCCGCACCGGCCTCTCCGAAGATACCTACATCCTGCAAAAGAACAACAGCGTGTTCAGATGCGTCGAAACGCGCGCCGCCGAAACCGGCACGACGCGCGCCAGCAGTCCGCTGAAATGCGTGGAACTGGTCAAGCCCTACTCCGAATAGGCACTTCGTCAGCCCATCGGCGTTTCGCCCTCGCCGGGCTGCTTGCCGGGCTGATCGTTCGGCGCCTGTTTGCGATGTTCGTCGTCGCGCTCGGGCAGCTTGCTCTTTTCGTTGTCGCTGTGCTCGGCCGGCTGAACGTCGGCGGGACGATGGGTGTCGCTGCTCATGGCTTCCTCCGTCGATGCAATGGTTGGAGCAGCCATGCGCAGCAAGATGTGCGCCCAACGGCGTCCGGCGCGCTACCATCGGCACATCGCCACTGCGCAGACTCGCCATAAACACGACGCTCCGACCCCGCACGCTCGCGCTCGCGAGCGGCGGCATCGCACTGAGCCTGGCGATCGCCGCCTGCACGATCACGCCGCCGCCAAGCGTCGTCGAGGCGCGCATGAGCGGCGCGCCCGCGCCAGGGCAGGCGCTGTCCGCGTTCGTCACGTTCGGCATCGCGTTCTTCGCGCGTCCGATCGGCTCTCGTTCATCTTCGGGCACTTCGGCGACCGCATCGGGCGCAAATCGACGCTCGTGGCGTCGCCGCTGGTCATGGGCCTGTCGACGACGCTGATCGGCCTCGTCCCGGGCTACGGACTCGATCGGCAGTCTCGCACCGATCCTCTTGTGCATCCTGCGCTTCGGACAGGGCATCGAACTCGGCGGCGAATGGGGCGGCGCGGCGCTGCTCGCGACCGAATATGCGCCCAAGGTCAAGCGCGGGCTTTTCGGCATGTTCCCGCAACTCGGGCCGTCGATCGGTTTTCTCGCGTCGAACGGATTCTTCTTCGGGCTCGCGCTGTCGCTGTCGGATGAGCAGTTCCGCAGTTGGGATGGCGCGTGTCGTTCATCGTCAGCGCGGTGCTCGTCGCGCTCGGGCTGTACGTGCGCCTGAAGATCGCCGAAACACCCGCGTTCCATGCGGCCGTCGAACGTAAGGAGCGCGTCAAGGTGCCGGTCGCGACGCTGCTCGGCAGCCACCTCGTGCCGACGTTGCTCGGCGCGTTTGCGATGGTCGTCTGCTCGTCTGCTATACGCTCTTCTACATCTCGACGGTGTTTTCGCTGTCGTTCGGTGTCGGCAAGCTGCATTTCGCGCGCGAGATCTTCCTCGGTCTACTGTGCTTCGCCGTGCTGTTAATGGCGATCGCGACGCCGATCTCGGCCATCGCCAGCGATCGCTTCGGGCGCAAGCCGGTGCTCGTCGTCGGCTGCATCCTCGCGATCCTGTCCGGCTTCACGATGGCCCCGCTGCTCGGCAGCGGCAACACGATTCAGGTCGCGCTGATCCTGACGATCGAACTGTTCCTGATGGGCGTCATCCTCGCACCGATGGACGCGCTGCTCCCCGAACTCTTTCCGACCAACGTGCGCTATACCGGCGCGGGCATCGCATACAACCTCGGCGGCATTCTGGGTGCGTCGGTCGCGCCGTATATCGCGCAATTGCTTGCCAATGCGGGCGGACTGACTTACGTGCGTATGTGTGCGGCGGCCGTGAGCCTGATCGCGGTGCTGTGCATGCGCGAGACGCGCGATATCGCGCTGGACTGAACCTGCTGCATTAGCGCTTCGACGACCGGCGCTCAGCGATCCGCGTCGGTTGCTCACCGCGACCGGCACCGGACGGCCCTTGATGGCCGGCACGCGCGGCGCCGGCTTCTGTTCCGGGCGAGCGGTCTTGCCCGCTTTCGCCGCCTTGCGATCGGCCCAGAATCGGGCGAGCCACAAGAGCGTGGCGATCGCGATGCCGTCGGCGATCAGCCCGAGAATCCAGTGCGACGGATAACAGCCGAGCCCGAGTACGCCCATCGCGCGCAACGCCGAATCCAGCACTAGCGACACGCACGCGCCCGCGATGAGAAACACACGAGCCCTTGCGGCCGATCATGACCACGCCCGGCAGTCTGCTCGCGAGCTTGCCGATCCATCCCACATACGCGGCGCGCGACCGACCACCCAGGCGATCGCCGCGAAGCTCACGATGTGCAGTGTCGCGAGATTCTGCTTCATATAACCCGGCAACCCGGCGCCGACTGCGTTTCGAAGAACAGCTTGTAGACGGCAAAGGTCAGCGCAATGGCGATCGCGCCGCCGGTGAGCCAGCGCGCGAGGCGTCCAGCGTGGAATTTGCCGCTGATCGGCTGGACGCGCGCGAGCACGCCGGTCATGAACATCAGTTGCCACGCGAACGGATTGAACGACCACGCTTCGCCGTAGCTGCCCGGCAGCGCATGCAGAAGCGGCGTCGCGGCAAGCCAGAGGAGCAGGCTGTCAACGGGCTTCTTGATGGTGGCCAGCGGCACGATGACCGGTACCGCGAGCGCGAAGACGGAGTACATCGGCAGTACGGCGGAGAGATACGGCTGCTGGCGCAGGATCGCGATATCGGCGAGCAGGCCGAGCGGGCGCGTGAGGAAATTCGACCACTCGGTGTATTGCAGCATCGGCGTATCGATTTTGAGCGCCATCATCAATGCGCCGCCGATCAGCATCAGAAAGGCCGTGAACAGATACGCCCGGTAAATCTCCCAGCTTCGTTTGAAAAAGCGTCGGCGAGCGGTTGAATTGCTAAGGCGAGTCGCAAGCGCCGTGTAAGCCGCTGCCGACGCATAACCGCCGAGAGAAAGACGAAAACCTCTGCGGAA
>JAQFVI010000203.1 GCA_029439495.1 Caballeronia sp. BR6202001590007 | reverse complement strand
TATGGCCATTCTATCGAACCAGGACGCGGGCTACGCGGCGAGCGGCACCGTCATCAAGGACGGAATCGTCATCGAAAGCAGCGGCATCCTCGATGTCTTTGCGTCCGATGAAGAAGCGCTGCAGGCCGGTATCGCGTGGGCACGCGGATGGGTCGACGGTCACGCATGACGCGCGCCGCATTCGGTCTTTCAGCCGCGTTATAAAGATGCATTCGGTCTGTCCATTCAAAACGCCCGCAACGCCTGGCGGCTAAACGCCGCGCCCATCATCCCGCCGATTCAATATTTCCTGAATATTCGCCAGATAAGATCTGCGCCGCTAATTCGTCGACTTAACGCCTCAACTTCGCGCGCGCTCTGCTGTTAATGGACGAAGCGAACGAATTTCATAGCAATGTCCGTAAAGCTAGCGGGCAATCCGGTCGAGCCGGAGCTTTCAACATTCGAAGACCATCCTGACGAAAACAGAGAAATGAAGCTGAAACGACTTGCATGTGTGGCGCTGACGACACTGGGCGCGATGGCCGCAACGGCGGCCCACGCGCAGCACGCCAGAGATTTACAGGTAAATACGGGCTGGATGCATTTCGCGCCGCAAGATTCGAGCGGCGCATTCAATGTCACCGCCCTCGGACGAACGCAGGCGCGCGCGGGTTCGGGTGCCGCTGTCAGCGATGCCGACACGTTCGGCTTGACGCTTCAGTACTTCGTCACCGATCACATTGCGGTGGAAACCGTGCTGGACGTGCCGCCCAGATTCCATCTCGACGGCGAAGGCACGCTTGCACAGTTCGGCCAACTCGGCACGGCCCGCGAATGGAGTCCGACGCTGCTGCTGAAGTATCACTTCCTGAACGCCGACAGCAAGCTGCGCCCTTACCTCGGCGCAGGCGCCTCGTACGTGCGCTTTTCCGACATCAAGCTGAACCAGCAGATGAGCAACGGCGCGTTCCTCTACTCGACGCAGACCGGCACGGCGCTGACCGGCCCGACCAACGTGAACATCAGCAGTTCGTTCTCGCCGGTCGTGAACGCGGATCTTGCGTACAACTTAGACAAGCATTGGTCGGCGTCCTTCTCTGTGTCGTATATGTGGCTGTCCACGCGCGCGACACTGACGACGCAATCGTCGGTCGGTCAGGTCCGCAGCGAATCGAAGATCAAGCTCGACCCGATCGTCACCTTCCTGTCGGTCGGCTACACGTTCTGAGCCGCGGCACGGCAGCCGCCCTTCGCTTGGATGTCCACCGTCGCGCCCTGAACGCTGACCTGTTGCGAGCCCTGCACGCCGACCGACTGTCCGTTGATCATGATGTTGCCGTTGCTTTCGAGCAAGATCGACGCCTGTCCGCATTGCAGGACCATCTTGTCCTTGGCGCTGAACGCCGCCGTTCCACCCAAACTCATGGTGAGCTGCTTGCCGGCGCTCACCTGCATCTGCTGGCCGACGCTCAGCGTGTAGTTCATGCCGACCGAGTCGTTGCGGCTGACGCCGACGGTATATGTGCCGTTCATGCCGACCATGATCTCCTGGCTGATGAGCGTCGACACCATGCGGTTCATCGCGACGAGGATCGTCTCGTTCATGCCGACGATCTCCGTACGATTCATGCCGACCATGATGGTCTCGTTCATGCCGACGGTCTCGGTGCGATTCTGCTTCACGTTGACGGTTTCGTTCGCGTCGATATTCTTGACGCGGTCATTACCGACCCAATGGCTCTCGTCGTGCTCGACCTCGATGCGCTGATCCTTCTGCGCATGAATCCCACAGTTCCTCCGCGTCCTTGCGATCCTCGAAGCGGATCGCGTTGGCGTCTTCATAGCCGCCGTTCTTGGACGAACGCGTCAGCGTGCCGCTTTGCGTCACGTTGGCCGACAGCGACCACGGCGGCATCGAACCGGCGTTATAAACGCGTCCGATGACGATCGGACAATCGGGATCGCCGTTCTCGAAGTCGACGATCATTTCCGTGCCGACGCGTGGAATCTGGATCGTGCCGTAATTGGTGCCCGTCCACGGATACGACACGCGTATCCAGCATGAGGAGTTGTGATCCTTGACCGACGAGCGATCCCATCGGAACTTGAGCTTCACCTGACCGTACTCGTTGGTCCAGATTTCGCTGCCTTTGGCGCCCGTCACCACCGCCGTTTGCGGTCCCATGGTACGCGGCTTCGCGATGGTCCGGCGCGGCCGGTAGACGACGTTCGCCGACTGCACGTCGAACTCGGTACGCATCGAGTACTGGCCGGTATCGATTGCATCACCGAGTTCCTCGCCGAAGAACTCCGCACCGAGCACGAGGTACTTTTGATTGCCGCGCTCGATCGGATAACGCTTCAGTTCGAACACCGTGCCGCACACGATATTGCGCAGATTGCCCTTGCCGCGTCCTTTCTCGCCGCCCGCATGCAGTTCCTGCATGCGCACGCGCGTGAACGCATCGCCGTCGGTCTGCTCGATGTAATCGCCCGACCATTCATAGCGTTCGAATCGATTGTGCGCGGTCTGTTGCGGCATCTCGTTGCGCGCGGTCAGATCGGCTTTGGGCCGCTTGAAGTCGTAGTCCGTGGTCCAGACATCGGGCCGCATGCTCTGGATCAGCTCGAATGCCTCGATCGTCTCTTCGTCGACTTTCGCCTCGGGCGGTTGGTAGAGAATCGCGTGATACGCCTCGCTCTCCGTCGGCTTGTGCGCGCTGACGTGATCGACCAGCACCATCCGGTGAAAGCCCTTCGAGTGCTCGAAGAACCAGTAGATGCCGTGTTCCTGCATCAGCCGCTGAATGAAGTCGAAGTCCGACTCGCCGTAC
>JAQFVI010000202.1 GCA_029439495.1 Caballeronia sp. BR6202001590007 | reverse complement strand
TTGCGCCTCGAGCCGGTTTGCGACAGGCGTCAACAGCGCGATCATCGACACGGCATTCGTCATGATAAGGATGTTTTTCATGTTTGCGTGGTCCGTTGCCAGAAGCGCGACAGAATAGATGGATCGCGGAGCGCTTCGAGGCGCTGCCATTGAGGGTAGGCCGACCGGAAGTCCTCGCCGGACATCTGAGCGTCCTTGGCCGGATAGATGCGCCCGTCCGCCGAGCGCACGATGGCGTCGAGTTTTGAGAAGAGGCGTTCGTTCAGTGTGGCCCACTGCGGAAAATCGAGCGCGAGCGAGGTGCCTTCGAGCGGAAAGGACAGCAGGCCCGGCGACGGTACGTTGCCACAACGCTTGAGCACGGCGAAAAAGAGCCCGTTCCGCTCTTCGCGATCGTCGTCAGAATGGCGTGGATCGCGTCGTGCGCGCTTGCTGCGGGAATTACGCATTGGTACTGCTGGAATCCCGCACGGCCGTAGATGCGGTTCCATTCAAGCAGGCTGTCGAGCAGGTAGAAATACTGATTGTAGCCGACCGTCGATCGCACTTCGTCGAATGCCTGCTTTCGATAATAGACCTCGTTGAATACGCGCAGCGTGATGGGATTGAAGACCGGAACCGGCAGCGTGAAGGGAACCGTTCGCTTCTTCCTGTTTTCCGCTTCGAGCGGTCCGGTCGCCGCGTGGTCGCCAACCATATAGAGTCCGCGGCCGAGCGCGGCGCCGCGCGACTGGCAGTCGATCCACGCTACCCCGTATTCGTGCAGCGGGTCGAGTCGACTCGATAGCTCGAAAAACGTGTCGAGGTTCGCAAAGCGAATGCTGGTGACATCAATGAGGCTCGAGCGAATCGGCATCAATTTAATTTCGGCCCACAAGATGAGGCCAGTCAGACCGAGGCCGCCGATCGTCGCCGAAAACAACTCAGCATGGTCGTCCGCGGAGCATTCGGAGAGCGAGCCGTCGCTGCGTGCCAGAGCGAAGCGTCGCACGTGGCAGCCGAAGGTGCCGCGCACATGGTGATTTTTGCCGTGCACGTCGTTGGCGATGGCGTCGCCCAGGGTCGCGTACTTGGTGCTAGGCGTTACGGGCAGCATCCAGCCCCGCGGAATTGCGACGTTCAGAATCTGTTCCAGCGTGATGCCGGGTTCGGCGCGCAAAATGCCGGTGGCCGCATCGAACGCGATCAGGTGGTCGAGCGGCAGGGTGCGCAGCACATGGCCGGAAGCCGCCAGACAACTGTCGCCGTAACTCCGTCCGTTTCCGAAGGGCAGTGTCGTGCCTCCCGCGCGTGCCGCGTTCGTCCACATCGTGCGGGCGGCATCGCGCAGTCGATGGTATGCGCATCCTGAGGAAGGCGGGGATAACGGCCCCACGAAAGCACTTTCTGCATCGATCAGATCGCCGCCCAGAAAATCACGCCGCCCAGAAAATCACGCCGCACAACGCGACGACGGCGAGACTGACGCGGTCGCGCGCAGCGAACACGATTGGGTTGTCGTGCATGAGCCCGCGGTGCGCGATGATCCAGGTACGGCTTACCCAATAGAGCAGAAGCGGGCAGGCGAGCCAGATGATTTGCGGGTATCGGTAGAGATGCGCCGTGCGTGCGTCCTGGATGTAGAGCGCGAGCACAAGTACCGCGAGATAGCCGGATGCGGTGCCAAGCGACGAGATCAGCGGCAGATCGGTCGAGAGATAACCCCGACCGCGTGTTTTCACCAGACCGCGCGACTGCAGGGAATGCAATTCCGCATATCGCTTCACGAGCGCGAAGCTCAGGAAGATGAACATCGAGAACCCGAGCAGCCAGAACGTCAGGTGACCGTGGATAGCGGCTGTCCCCGCTACGATGCGGGTGGTATAGAGCATCGCCAGAACGATGACGTCGACCATAACCTGCCGCTTGAGATACACCGAATACGCGAGCGTGAACACATAGTAGGCGAGCAGAGCAGCACACTCCCAAATCGCCAGGGCAGCCACGTCCATGCGATGGCCGCCGCCGCGGCCAGCAGTGCCGGACAAACGGCGAGGCCCCGCGTGATCGGCAATGCTCCCGAGGCGAGCGGCCGCTTACGTTTGAGCGGATGGTGCCGATCGTCTTCGAGGTCCAGCAGATCGTTCAGCAGGTAGACGCCTGGAGGCGCATAGGCCGAACGCGAGGAACGCGGCGAAAACTTCATCTAGATTGGACACCGCGTGCGAGGCCAATAGAGGCACGAAGACGAGCAGGTTTTTGAGCCACTGATGAAGGCGAAGCGAACGTGCCCATGTCTTGAGCGACGGGGGACGGGGGACGGGATTCGATGACTCGTTCGACGTTGCCTTGCTTTCGTGCTGCACGCTCTACGCCCGGCGACGGATTGACGACGAACGCGCGTTCCGCCGACTTCCAAACTGCGATGTCATCGTGTGAGTTGCCCGCGTAGTCGCAACCCTTCTCGCCATACTCAGCAACCAGCCGATCGCGCTTACGGTGCGACGAAAGGTTGGTTGACTCATCGGTGGCGAACGTTTTGTCGAAGAGGCCCAGATGGTCGGATATCGCCTGGGCATAACGTTCGTGGCTGGCCGTCGCGAGCACGATCGAGCGGCCCCGCCTGGCGCTCGCCTTTGAGCCATTGCAGCACCGTCTCGTCGTAGGGAAGCACGGTCACATCGACGTGCGTGCGATCGGCGAGACGAGCCTTCAGGCCGGCCTTTCCACGTCGCATGAGCCAGACCGGCGGCTCGTAGAACCGGTGGGGGCAGCCTTCAGGAAGGCGAAG
>JAQFVI010000201.1 GCA_029439495.1 Caballeronia sp. BR6202001590007 | reverse complement strand
TTCGCGCAACAATTGCTGCTTGCCATTTCCTTTGCAGAAATACTCCTAAGAAATGGGAACTCGGGCAGTCACTAACTGCAATCCGGCGACAACCAGCCACAATAAGCTGGATCAATGTTGAGATTTATCCTATAGACAACAACGATCACGTTAGAAACGCGTTTCTAAAAAATCCTTGTATCGAAAGAGGCCGGACATAATAATAATAAAATGGCCGTTCGATGATTATTACGGGTCACATAAGAACGGTAGGGACATCATGCAAAAAGGCGAACAGACGCGGGCCGCGATTCTCGACGCAGCGCTGGACTTGGCGAGCAGGGACGGGCTGGAGGGGCTCACCATTGGCCTTCTGGCCGAGCGGATGCAGATGAGCAAGAGCGGTGTGTTTGCGCATTTCGGATCGCGCGAGGACTTGCGGGTCGAAGTGGTGCGCGAGTACCACCGCCGGTTCAAAGACGAAGTGTTCTTTCCGAGTTTGCGAGAGGCGCGCGGCTTGCCGCGGCTTCGCGCGATGATGAATCGCTGGATGGAGTGGAGAAGCGCATCCAGGAAGTGACCACGGGCTGCATTTACATCAGCGGCGCGGTCGAGTATGACGATCGTGCGGCGAGCGCGGTGCGCTGTTGTGTGCGATTCGCCAGTTGAAGGACGAAGGGCATCTGCGGCCGGACACCGATCCGCATCTGATGCTGTTCGAGTTGTATAGCTTTACGCTCGGCCTGCATCACGACGCGCGCTTCCTGCATTTGTCGGAAGCGGTGCAGTTGACGCGGTCCGCGCTTGAAAAGACCATCGTGTCGTATCACACGCTGGNGCCTGACTTCGCATCAAACCGATAGCCGTTAGCGCCGCCGACCGAATCGGCGGCGTGCCACGAGAAGCCTGAGAACTTGGAGAAGACTCAATGGGACAATACGCCGCCCCGATTCGCGACATGCAGTTCGTGCTGCACGAACTTCTGAACGTCGAAGCCGAGCTGAAGCGCATGCCGAAGCATGCCGATCTCGACGCCGCCACCATCGATCAGGTGCTGGAAGAAGCCGGCAAGTTTTGCGCCGAAGTCGTGTTTCCGCTCAATCAGGTCGGCGATCGCGAAGGCTGCACGTATCAGGGCGACGGTGTGGTGACGACGCCCACGGGTTTCAAGGAGGCGTATCGCCAGTATGTCGAGGCGGGCTGGCCATCGCTCGGCTGCGATCCCGAGCATGGCGGACAGGGCTTGCCGGCGTTCGTCAACAACGCGCTGTACGAGATGCTTAACTCGGCGAATCAGGCCTGGACGATGTACTCCGGCCTGTCCCACGGCGCCTACGAATGCCTTCACGCGCATGGCACGCCGGAACAGAAGTCCGTCGATTTGCCGAAGCTCGTCTCGGGCGAGTGGACCGGCACCATGTGCCTGACCGAGCCGCATTACGGCACCGATCTCGGCATCCTGCGTACCAGGGCCGAGCCGAACGGCGACGGTTCCTACGCGCTGTCCGGCACCAAGATCTTCATCTCCAGCGGCGAACACGACATGGCGGACAACATCGTCCATCTCGTGCTCGCGCGTTTGCCGGGAGCGCCTGCGGGCACCAAGGGCATTTCGCTTTTCACCGTGCCGAAGTTTCTGCCGGAAGCGGGCGGCGGCGTCGGCGCGCGCAACGGCATCAAGTGCGGTTCGATCGAGCACAAGATGGGCATTCACGGCAACGCGACCTGCGTGATGAATCTCGACGGCGCGAAGGGCTGGCTCGTCGGCGACGAGAACAAGGGCCTCCACGCGATGTTCGTGATGATGAACGCCGCGCGATTCGGCGTCGGCATGCAGGGACTTGGCCTGACTGAAGTCGCGTATCAGAACTCGCTCGTCTATGCGAAGGAGCGTTTGCAGATGCGTTCGCTCACCGGTTCGAAGGCGCCGGACAAGCCGGCGGATCCGATCATCGTGCATCCGGACGTGCGGTGCATGCTGCTGACGCAGAAGGCCTATGCCGAAGGCGGCCGCGCCTTCGCTTACTGGGCGGCGCTCAATATCGACAAGGAACTGTCGCACGAGGATGAAGCCACGCGCCGCGAGGCGGCGGATTTCGTCGAGTTGCTGACGCCGGTCATCAAGGCCTTCCTGACGGACAACGCGTTCGAAGGCACTAAAGGCACTAACATGGCGATGCAGATTTACGGCGGACATGGCTTCATTGCCGAGTGGGGCATGGAGCAGTATGTCCGCGATGCGCGCATTAACATGATTTACGAAGGGACCAATTCCATTCAGGCGCTCGATCTGCTGGGCCGCAAGATCTTAGGCGACATGGGCGCGAAGCTGAGGCGCTTCGGCAAGCTCGTGAGCGATTTCGTCGAAGCCGAGGGCGTGAAGCCGGAGATGCAGGAGTTCATCAATCCGCTGGCTGATATCGGCGAGAAGGTGCAGAAGCTCACGATGGAGATCGGCATGAAGGCCATGCAGAATCCCGACGAGGTCGGCGCCGCGGCGGTGCCTTATCTGCGTACCGTCGGGCATCTGGTTTTTGCTTATTTCTGGGCCCGCATGGCGCGGGAGGCGCTCGATCGGCTCGCTTCTGGGGATGACTTTTATAAGGCCAAGCTTGGTACTGCACGGTTTTATTTTGCGAAGCTGTTGCCGGAGACGGCTTTTGCTATTCGTGCCGCACGGGCGGGGGCTAAGTCTTTGATGGATTTTGATGAGGCTTTTTTTTGAGGGGTCTTTTCCTTTCTTGCTGCTTCTCGTGTCT
>JAQFVI010000200.1 GCA_029439495.1 Caballeronia sp. BR6202001590007 | reverse complement strand
TGGTGCAAAGACCGCAGGCGATGCAGGGACCGCAACGACCGCGACCGCAAAGCGCGCGGCGACGACCACGCGAGCGCTCAAGTCCGCGACCATCCGGCGCACGGCCACCGCGCGCCTGAACGGTTCGGAGGACGCCGAGCGCGCGCCGTTCAAGGGTAACGCTCAGATCAACGGCCGTACGGCGGAAGGCGCGGGCGCGCAGTCGCTTGAGGCGGTTGCGTCGCAGCAGGGCGAAGTCGTGCGCAAGTCGCACGTGGCGGTTGCCGACGGTGAGGTGAGCGCACAGATCGGCGGTTTGACGCGTGAAGCCGTGCGTCCCGATTACTGGGATCGCGCGTGCGCCGATCTGATGAAGCGCGACCGCATCCTCAAGAAGCTGATTCCGAAGTTCGGCGAGATCCATCTCGTCAATCTCGGCGATCCGTTCTCGACGCTCGCGCGTTCGGTCGCCGGCCAGCAAATCTCGACCAAGGCCGCGCAGGCAATCTGGGAACGCGTGAAGACCGCATGCCCCGAAGTGCATCCGGCGCATTTCATCCGGCTCGGTCACGAGAAGCTGCAGGCGTGCGGTCTTTCCAAACGCAAGGCGGAGTACATCCTCGATCTCGCGCAGCATTTCGAGAACGGCGCGCTGCACGTCGACAAATGGGCGTCGATGGACGACGAGGCCGTGATCGCCGAGCTCACGCAGATCCGCGGCATCGGCCGATGGACGGCCGAGATGTTCCTGATCTTCAACCTGTCGCGCCCTGACGTCCTGCCGCTCGACGACCTCGGTCTGATCCAGGCGATCAGCGTGAACTACTTCAGCGGCGAGCCGGTCACGCGCAGCGAAGCGCGCGAAGTCGCGGCGAACTGGGAACCGTGGCGTACGGTCGCGACGTGGTACATGTGGCGCAGCCTCAATCCGATCCCGGCCGATCACTAACTTTCACTGCGCTTCGGACGAAGGTCGGCGGAACTATTGTTGATTTATAATCCATAGCTTCCGCGCGCATTTATCAGAGACGGATGCGGTTAAACTACGCCCTGCCCGATGTTCTAGGACTCGAACACATGAAGACCACGTTTCTGGATTTCGAGCAGCCGATCGCTGAACTCGAAGCGAAGATCGAAGAACTCCGCTTCGTTCAGGACGATTCCGCTGTCGATATCTCGGAAGAAATCGATCGGCTGTCGAAAAAGAGCCAGCAGCTCACGAAAGACCTCTACGCCAACCTGTCGCCGTGGCAGGTTTCGCAAATCGCGCGTCATCCGCAGCGTCCTTACACGCTCGACTATGTCAACGAGCTTTTCATCGATTTCCACGAACTGCATGGCGACCGCGCCTTTGCAGACGACCTCGCCATCGTTGGCGGTTTCGCGCGTTTCAACGGCCAGCCGTGCATGGTGATCGGCCATCAGAAGGGGCGCGATACGAAGGAGCGTGCGCTGCGCAACTTCGGCATGCCGCGTCCCGAGGGTTATCGCAAGGCCGAGCGCCTGATGCGCCTCGCCGAAAAATTCGCGATGCCGATCTTCACCTTCGTCGATACGCCGGGCGCGTATCCAGGCATCGTCGCGGAAGAGCGCGGGCAGTCGGAAGCCATCGGCCGTAATCTGTACGTGATGGCCGAACTCAAGACGCCGATCATCACGACGATCATCGGCGAGGGCGGCTCGGGCGGGGCGCTCGCCATCGCCGTCGCCGACACCGTGATGATGCTGCAGTTCTCCACTTACTCGGTCATTTCGCCAGAAGGCTGCGCGTCCATTCTGTGGAAGAGCGCGGCGAAGGCGCCAGAAGCTGCCGAAGCGCTCGGTCTGACCGCGCATCGCCTGAAGGCGCTCGGACTCATCGACAAGATCATCAACGAACCGCTCGGCGGCGCGCATCGCGATCCGAAGGGCATAGCCGCGCTGCTGCGCCGCGGTCTCGCGGATTCGCTGCGCCAGTTCCAGGGCATGAGCGTCAACGATCTGCGCGACCGCCGCTTCGACAAGCTGATGGCCTACGGCAAATTCAAGGAATCGATGCTGGGCGCGTAAGCGCTTGATCGTTCTTTTCCTCCCTCACGAACGCTCGTGACCACGGACCACGAAACCCTGGCCGGCCGCCTCGTCATCGAGGCGGTGCGCGCGGCGGTTTCGGACGCCGGATTTTCCCCCGATGCCTTGCTCGCCGTCGCGCTCAGCGGTGGTCTCGATTCCACCGTGTTGCTCGATGCCGCTGTGCGATGCGCCGGCGCCGATCGCGTGATCTCGCTGCATGTGCATCACGGTTTGAGTCCGCATGCGAACGCGTGGGATGCGCATTGCGATGCGTTCGCCGCGTCGCTCGACGTGCGCTATGCCTCACGTCATGTGGATGTCGCGCGCGCCGGCGGCGAGAGTCTCGAAGCCGCCGCGCGCGAGGTGCGTTATCGCGCGCTCGACGAACTCTGCGATGTGCACGGCGCGAGCGCGCTGCTGATCGCGCATCACGCGGACGATCAGGCCGAAACGGTGCTGCTGCAATTGCTGCGCGGCGCGGGTGTCGCGGGCCTCGTGGCGATGGCGCCGCAGCGCGCCGACGGCCGCGTGCCGCGTCTGCGACCTTTGCTCGGTGTGCTGCGCGCGCAACTCGAACAGTACGCGCATGAGCACGACCTGACCTGGGTCGACGACGAGTCGAACGCCGACACGCGCTATTCGCGCAACGCGTT
>JAQFVI010000199.1 GCA_029439495.1 Caballeronia sp. BR6202001590007 | reverse complement strand
GCAGAGCGCGCCGCTCATCGGCATGCTCAAGGGCAATAACTTTACAACCCGGTGATCAACCCGGAACGCGCGCTGGACCGGCGCAATATCGTGCTCGTGCAGATGGTGAAGTTCGGGCATCTCGCGCCCGCCAGACTCGACAACCTGCAAAAGCGGCCGTTGCGCATCGACTTCGAGCGTCAGACGGAAGAGCCCGGACGCGCGCCGCACTTCGCGCAGCAGTTGCGCAAGTGGCTGATCGCGTGGGCCGACGACAACGACTTCAATATTCATAGTGATGGGCTCGTCGTGCGCATGACCATCGATTCTCGTCTTCAGACGATGGCGACACAGGCTCTCACCTTGCAGGGCAATCCTTCAGTCGATCGCCAACAATGCGTGGGACGGACGCGGCGGCTGCGCGCATGCAAATGCGGATCTGGCGCATGCGTTCATCCGCGAAACGGATCAGTATCGCGCGATGCGCACGAGCAGCGCGAACGATGCCGACGCGCTCAAAAAGCTCGGTGCGGATTGTCCTTTCATGCAGGCGCTGTGCGAAAACAAGACGCGCGGGCAAGCGGCGTTCGTCGCGCTCGATCCGCGCAACGGACAGATCAAGGCGTGGGTCGGCAGCCGCGACTTCACGCAGGATCCGTTCGATCACGTACAGCAGGCGCGCCGCTAGCCGGGCTCGACGTTCAAGCCCTTCGTCTATGGCGCGGCGTTCGATCACGGTGCGATGCCGACTGATACCATCATCGATCAGGCGGTCGAGATTCCGATTCGCGGCGACGAAGTCTGGCGTCCGACCGACGACTATCCGCCGAGCGGAAAGCCGGTCAGCCTGCGCGACGGCATCGCGTATTCGAAGAACCGCATCACCGCGCAACTGATGGAAAAAGTCGGGCCGGCGCGCGTGGCGCGGCTCGCGCGCGACATGGGCGTGCGCAAAAGCCACCTCGACGAAGTGCCGTCGCTCGCGCTCGGCACGAGTCCCGTGACGCTCAAGGAAATGGTGTCGGCTTACGGAACGATGGCCAACGATGATTATTATATGCTATATGGAGCCGCTGCTCGTCACGCGCATCGAGAATAAGGACGGCGAGGTGCTCGCGCAGTTCCAGAGCGATCCCGAACGCGCGCTGTCCGTCGGCGCGACATACAAGCTCGTCGATGTAATGCGGGACGTCATCAATCGCGGAACGGGCACGATGATCCGCACGCACTTCGGGATTCACGGCGGTGTGGCGGGCAAGACCAGCACAACGCAGCACAACGCGGACGGCTGGTTCATTCTGATGCAGCCGTAACTTGTCGCGGGCGCGTGGGTCGGTTTCAACGACAGCCGCGTGACGCTGCGCGGCGACTATTGGGAACAAGGCGTGCAAAGCGCGTTGCCGATCGTCGGCAATTTCGATACGCAGGAAACGCCTGGCATTTGACAGACGATGGTTGCGAACGTGAAGTCGTGGTTCGCCGAAACGTTCTCGAAAGAACCGAAGCCGAAGGCCGCGAAGCAGACGGTCGCGCCGAAACCCGCACGCATGAAACGCGCGCCGGCCGAGCCGGAAGCCGAAGTCACCGAAGAAACGCCGACGCAAGCGCTGGTCTTCAATGCGATGCCACCGATTCTGTCCGCGCCTTCGGAGGTGAGCGGTGCAACGCCGGCGCTCGCGCCGACGATTGGGCCGCTGGATCCGGCGTCTACGATCGTGCAGTGATGATGGGATAATCCGCGCCTATGAGCGATCACTATGCGCTGGCTGTCAACAGTGACGGCTTTCTCGCAACTTGCAGCTTTTCTGCACGGTGGCGCGCCGGGCGAGCTTCGTCACAGCGTCGCACGAAATGGGGATGTCGCCGTCGCACGTCAGCAAGCGCATCGCGATGCTGGAGCAGAGTCTCGGCGTGAAGCTGTTCGTGCGCACAACGCGGCGCATCACCATCACCGACGATGGGGGAGCCGCGTTTCGCTGGGCGTGCAAGATTCTCGACAACGTACAGGGCATGACGGATTCGTTCGGCGGCCAAGCGAGCGAACCGCGCGGGCTGATTCGCATCAGCACCAGCCTGCGGCTCAGCCGCGAGCATGTGTCGCCGATCCTTTCGCTGCTGCGAAAACGGTACGGCGATCTCGACATCTATCTCGAACTGCTCGATCGGCGCGCCGATCTGCTCGGCGAGAGTTTCGATATCGACGTGCGCGTCGGTGAGGTGCAGGAGCCGCATCTGATTGCGCACAAGATCGTGGATAGCGCGCGGATTCTTTGCGCGTCGCCTTCTTATCTAGAGCAGGCCGGGATGCCACGTAGTTTTGCCGAACTCGCGCAACACGACTGTCTGCACTTTCGCGATTGGGATCGGGGTTTCGGCGTCTGGCGGATGATCGGGCCGGACGGCGAGGAATCGGTGAAGGTAACCGGGCCTATCGCGTCGAATCACAGCGATATCGTCACGCAGTGGGCACTCGAAGGCTACGGAATCATCATGGTGTCGGTCTGGGATGTGGCGGCGAACCTTGAATCGGGGGCGCTCGTGCGCGTGCTGCCGAATCATCGTCAGCGCGCGGATGTGTGGGCGGTGACGTCGGCCCGTTCGTCGTTGTCCGCGAAGATTCGCGTGTGCGTCGACTTCCTGAGAGAGCAACTGACGGCGGGGCCTTATGCGCTTGTGATGCG
>JAQFVI010000198.1 GCA_029439495.1 Caballeronia sp. BR6202001590007 | reverse complement strand
AATCGGCGGTCACGTTCGCCGAAATACGCAGTCAAGGACTGGGGTGACGACTCGGTCGATCACGCTTATCGCCTTTATCGCGATCAGAACATCTCAGCGACTGACGTCGAGGCCATGGAATTTCGCGACGATTTTGCACGCGAAGCCGATATTGCCTTCGTCGGCGTATGGGACACGGTGGGCGAATTGGGCATTCCGTTCGATGGTCTGCCGTTGCCGGGCTTTTCCGACTACTGCAAGTTCCACGACACGACGCTCTCCAATACGACCAAGGCTGCATATCACGCAATCGCGGCGCACGAGTTTCGATCGCTCTATCAGCCGACGCTTTGGACGCCCGGATCGGAGGATCGCGGCTCACTGCCGCTCGAGCAGCGCTGGTTTGCCGGCGCGCATGCGAATGTCGGTGGCGGCTATCTGTCGCCGCCCCGGGCTCCGGAAGACCTGCTGCCGCTGATTCCGGCCGAATAGCTGCGTGCGAAGGCGGAATATCACGGGTTGGCCTTTTCCGGCGCTGTGGAGATTCCCGCCGACGCCTATCGTTGTGAGCCGATCGACTCGTATGCAGAATTCACAAAAGATCGCCCCGTGCTCGCCGAGGTCTGCAAGAAGCAGCCGCGGGTCGCGGGTGCCGCGCTCAATGAGACCATCGACCCGAGCTTGCTAACTAGATTGGATGAGTCCGGCTTTCTGGACTCGGCGCCCGTCCTTCGAGAACAATTGCGCGCGCTACCCGTCGGCACCTAACCCGTCGGCACCTAATCAGAACCGCTGCGGTGGCGTGCGGTCGACCATGTCGCGCGGCAGCGTTTCTTCGAGTTCGAATTCGACGTTCGGGTAATCCTGCAGGCGGCCGCTTACCTCGATTTCGCCCTCGCTCGTAAACAAGCCATCGAGATAATCGAAGTTGAGCGCTTCTGCTAATGCCTTCAGCGCCAGCGCCTCGCTGCGCCTCCGTTCGATTTCCGTTTCTCCGACGTCCAGCCGCACACGGTACTGCTCGTCCTCGAATTCCATCGCGCCGATGTCGATCACCTTTCCATCGACGTTTTGCGCAAGAACGCGCTGTTCGACGGCAAAGAGTTGAAAGGGTACTTCCCGACGCAAACCGTCGGCTTGTGCAGTTCCATGTTGTCCAGCCATGATTCAAGTCCTCCCTTTCAAGGCATTCGGTCGTAGTGGACAAGCCGCAGCAAGGCGTGCGCCCGCGTAATCGCGCACGGCTGTCGCTGGGAGATGTACGGCACATGCGAAACGCGACGGCAAAAACAAAAAACCGGACGCTCAGGCGTCCAGTTTCGATACATTCCACTGCGTGTGTCGCTTAGAAGCGGGATGATACCCACGCCTGCTGCGAACATGCTGCGCGACGACGACGGCGCGCTTTGGAAGCCGTCGCCGATCACGGCGTTAGCCGACGTCTGACGGTTAAGCGTGGTGCCCGACGGAATGGCCAGCGTATTGCCGTTCGCGCGCTGGAACGCTTCCAGGGCATACAGGCCGGCACGCTTCGACAGCGAGTAGTACTGGCTCAGGTTGAACTGGTGGTACGAGGCTGCGTCGTTGATGCCGTTCGCCTTGCTTGCCCAGGTGTAGCTGTAGCCTGCTGCGAAGTCCCATGCAGCCGATGCCTTCCAGTGCGCACGGTGCCCGCGGTGTTGAACACGGCTTCGTCGGTGAACAGCGAGTTCACGCCCGGAATATACTGAACGTTCGTGTACGTCACCGAGATATCGAATGCCGGGCTGAACTGATAGCCACCCGCGACTGCGAAACGCTGTTGAGCCTGCGCACGCTGATAGCCGGCAGTGCCCGCCGACACGCCCGGCTGGCCGGAACCGTCGGTCGCCGCGCCGTTGTTGACGGTGGTCGAGCTGCCGCTGTAGTTGCCGCCGCTGACCGCCGCGTTGTTGATGCGCGAGAACGCCACCGTACCGCCGATCGGGCCTTGCTGGTACTGAACCACGTCGAGCCCTGGTAGACGCTGTCGGGCACGCCGGCCAGCGAGTACGAGCCGCTCACCGTGAAGCCGTACAGCTTCGGCGACGTGTAGACGACCGAGTTGTTGGCACGGTAGATCGTGTCGAGGCCGTCCAGATCGCCCGGGTGCGCGCCGAAGTAGCCGGTGAGCCAGTTGGTCCGGGCTATACGGGGCAAGCAGCGTGTAGTACGATGTGTACTGGCGGCTCAGGATCAGCGTACCTTAGCTGCGTTCGTCAAACCGACCCATGCCTGACGGCCGAACATCGCATTGGTGAATTGCTGACCGCCGCTGTTGATGTCGAAGCCGGATTCCAACTGGAAAGATGGCCTTGTTGCCGCCGCCCAGATACCCGACGCCATCTTGACGTTCGAGCGGCCCGGAGTCGTCTTGGCCAGGTTCGTCTGGCTGCTTTGATAGACGATCGAATCGTCGACGATACCGTACAGCGTCGCGCTGCTTTGCGCGAACGCCGGTGTTGCAGCGGCGAATGCCGTGGCGGCGACGACCGCGGACTTGGTCAGGTTGAAACCCTTCATTTGTTCTCCTCTGTGCGGATGGGGCGAATCGTCGATACGGTGGGTCACTGGAACCGGTGCCCAGATGTGCAGCCGTTCGTACCGCCCGTAACATTTTGTTG
>JAQFVI010000197.1 GCA_029439495.1 Caballeronia sp. BR6202001590007 | reverse complement strand
ACGAAAATAATCAGGATGCGAACGGCAGCGTCGCCGGCTATTTCCTGATCGATCTCGACACGACCTACAACGTCACCAAGCAGTTGCAGGTCTATGCGACCATGAAGAACCTGCTCAACAAGCGCTACGCGAACTTCGCGATTCTCGGCGAGAACTTCTTCGACGGACCCAATCACACGTTCAACAACGGCAACACCGTCAACGAGCAATTCCTCAGCGTCGATGCGCCGTGCGGCGTGTGGGTAGGCATGCGTTACGCGTGGAAGTGAGGCGTGCTGCCGCTCACGCTCTTGCGCGGCCGGCGCTTCTTTTTTAGCGTCCGACGATCGATCCCGCGCTCGGCGGATACGTCACCACGCCCCAGGCGAGCGGCAGATCGCCGATCTGCTTCACTTCCTGATACGTCGATGCATCGAGCACATAGACCGCGTTGGAACGCCCACATGCGAACAGAATCTTCGAGCCGTCGGGCGTGAAGCTGAAGTGCCAGCAGCGCTGTCCGACGGCGATGTCTTTCGTATGCGCGTAGGTCTTGCCGTCGAAAACCTGCAGCGTCTTGTCGCGCGCGGCGGCAACGATCAGATGCTGGCCCGACGGATCGAACGAGATGCCGTAGGGACCGGTCTTCGTATCGACGGTCTGCGTGATCTTCATGCTGACCGCATCCAACACGACGAACTTGTTGGTGTTCTCCAGCGTGACGACGTACTGTCTGCCGTCCGGCGATTCCTTGATTTCGCGCGGCCGCGATCCCTTCGGTAGCTTCACGGTGCGCACGGGCTTGCCCGACACGACGCGATAGACGGAGACGGTATCGTCACCTTCGTTGGTCACGAGCATGAGCTTGCCGTCCGACGAAAACTCCATGCCCTCGGTTTCGTGACCGCTCTTCACCGAATGCGTGACCTTCATCGTTTTCAGATCGACGATGGCGATCTCCGCCGGCGGCGAGTTCGCATCGTCGTCGTCCTTTTTGGGTTCGCCCGGTTTCGGCGGACCGCCGCTTTCGCCCGGCTCGTAGGTCACGTACACATAGCCGCCGAATACACGCACAAATTCGGGATTCTTGCCGATCTTCACGCGGCGCGTCACCTTGCCCGTGGACGTGTCGATCTCGGACAGATCGGCGGTGGCCTTGTTGGCGACATAGAAGCGCGTGCCGTCCTTGTTGAGGCCAAGGCCGCGCGGTCTGTCCTTGCTGATGTCGAAGGTCTTCGCCAGCGACAGGCCGTCCAGATCGATCACGCCGACGCCGGCGCTTTCGCTCGTGACGTAGGCCTCGGTGCAACGCCCTGCGCGATGCCCGCCGCACACGCGAGCATGGCGGCGCAGGCGATGCGTGTCGCCCTGAATCGGACTTGCATGTTCGTCTCCGGAAATTTTAGGTTCGTTATGGTCGATCTCGCAACGGCGCGACGCGAACGCGCGTGCCTTCCTGCTTCAATTTAGCTCAGGATGCGCCGCGCTAACAACGGCGCAGGACGGGAGAAATTCCCGAATTCGACGGCTTAGCGCGTGGCGGCCGGATCCGATGCGAGCATATCGACGAGCGCCTTCGCCGCGCGTTGCCACGAGCGATCGGTATTGCCGCGCATATCGACGGAGCGTTGGAACAGCACGCGGCCATCTGCCGTATCTTCCACGCGCAAGATTGATGTTGAGGATCAGGTTGCTGATTTTTTGCACCCAGCACACGCCGACGCGCGACGCGCCGAGTTGCTTTGCGCCGCGCAGTTCGCAGCCGTTGCAGGCGCTCAGGTCCTGTGTGCTGCGCAAGCTGTCGATGAGAGTGCGCGCGGGTGCGTTGTCGGTGACGCGAAAGAACCCGCGCTTGCCGATGTCGTCACGCAAGGCGTCGCCGATCATCGAGAGACGCTGTTGCTGCGTGCGGTTGGTGGCTTCGTCGTTATAAGAGGCGTTGTCGTCGATCAGCGTGCAATCGAGCAGCGCAGATGTTTGCATGGTGCCTTGCTGGGCATGCGCTTGTGCGCATGTCAGCGCGATGGTCACGCAAACGAGCCGAACGCAACGAGCGATGATCATGATTCGCGTGTCTCCCGGTATGTCTGTCAAACATACCGAGCGAAGCGTCTTCGATCAAGCGTTGTGCATCGGCTCGTTTCGGGCGAGACCTGTGCGGTCAATAACCTTTCTGGTTGCTCGTGCCGTGACCTGACTTCATGCCGTTCGAGTTCATGTGGCCGTTCGGTACGCTCGTCGCCGGACCTTGATTCGTGCCGTTGCCCATACCGCTCTTGACCGGTGCGCCCACGCCGGTCGAACCGTCGTTCGCGCCGCCCATTGCCGCGCCGTTCGTACCCGTCCTCGCCGTCGCATTCACGCCCGCGGCCACCGTACCTCCGCCGCCCGCGCCGCCTGCCTGTGCATAGGCGCCGCCCGACAAGCCGAGCATGAGAGCAGAGATCGTCAGCATCTTGGTCGTTGCATTCATCGCGTTTCTCCAGAGTGAGGGGTAAATTCGCGCGGCGTCCACGCTGCACGTCCTTGAACATGCAGCGCAATGCCCGTGCTGCCATGCACGCATGCGATGGCATGTGCATTGCACAAACAACGGAGAGCAGG
>JAQFVI010000196.1 GCA_029439495.1 Caballeronia sp. BR6202001590007 | reverse complement strand
TGCGCTGTGAAGCCGGTTACAGCGCGCGGCCGGCAATCGGACTATGCTGTTGATCCGTTTTCGGTCTGATTCGGCCGCTTTTGCGGCCACCTCTCTTAACTGGAGCGTAACCGTGCAATATCGCAAATTTGGCAATACCGGCCTTACCCGTTTCGCGGCTCACCTCGACACGATGACGTTCGGCCTTCAGACCGACGAGGACGTCTCGCGCAAGATCATGGACGAGGCCGCGGACGCGGGCGTCAACTTCATCGATACCGCAAACGTCTACCCGCTCGGCGCGGGCTACGACATCGCCGGACGTACCGAGGAAATCGTCGGACGCTGGCTCAAGGGCCGGCGCGATCAGTACATCCTCGCGACCAAGGCCGTGCATGAGATGGGGCCGCTGTTGTGGCAGAAAGGCGCATTGCGCAAACATCTGCTCGATGCCATCGACGCGTCGCTCAAGCGTCTCGATAGCCAGATGACGCCCATCGCCCGCGACGGCGACGGCGACGGCGACGGCGACGGCGACCGCGATCCATTGTACGGGCCGGAGCCGTTCGTGCAAGAACGCCATGCCGAACAGCACGTTGATCAGCGGATTGATAAGTAGCCCAGACTCGCCTCGACGATGTGTCCGGCGTTCACGGCCCAAATATATATGCCCCAATTCGCCGACAGCAGCACGGCGCTAGCCGCGAAGCACACCAAGCAGACGCCAGTCGCGCAGTACCGGCCAGAGCCAGTTCCAGCGGCGCAGGATCGTCAGGACGATCAACAGGAAGACCATCGACCAAGCCATCCGGTGGGCCAGCATCTCGACAGCGCCGATCGAATGCAAGGCCTTGAAGTAGGCCCCCCAGATGGCCAAGGTCGCGAATGCGTAGAGGACGCCGCTTGGATTCATTGTTGTGTGCGTGGCGCGAAAGCTACGGAGCAGGCAAATCGCAAGGAATGGAGACGCGATTTTAGTCGACCGGACGTTATGGCCACCGCGCGGATCGAACCCTTTTGACTTTTTTGCTCGAAAAGAAGGCGGGCGGCGCGCCCCGTGCTCTCTCCGCGCTCCTCTTACCATTCGGTTGGCCTATGAAAGAACGCACCGTTCACCAAAATTTCTTCCATCTGTTGCTGTTCTTCGTGACGGCCGCGCTCGCCTGGGTGCTGTTGCCGTTCTTCGGCGCGATCTTCTGGGGCGCGATACTCGCGATCCTTTTTCAGCCGATGCAGCGTTACCTCGCCGCGCGCTTCGGCAAACGGCGCAATCTCGCCGCGCTGACGACGCTCGCCGCCGCGATCCTCATCGTGATCATTCCGCTGGCGATCGTCGCGGTGACGCTGGTGCAGGAAATCGCGCTGGTTTATGCACGCATCAAGAGCGGCGACCTGAACTTCGGCTTGTATTTCCAGCATGTGCTGCACGCGCTGCCCGCCAACCTTCAGCAACTGCTCGGACGATACGGTCTCGACGACATCGCCGGCGTCCAGCGCAAGTTGATGGAAGGCACGTCGCAGATCAGTCGGTTCGCCGCGGCGCAGGCGCTGTCCATCGGGCAGAACACCTTTCAGTTCGTCGTCAGTTTCGGCGTGATGCTCTACCTCGTGTTCTTTCTGCTGCGCGATGGCGGCGAGATCGGGCAGCGCATCCGGCGCGCGATTCCGCTCGATCCGGAACCGAAGCAGCATCTGATCGCGAAGTTCACTACGGTCGTGCGCGCCACGGTCAAGGGCAATATCGCGGTCGCGGCGGTTCAGGGCTTGCTCGGCGGCTTGATCTTCTGGATTCTGGGCATCAACGGGCCGCTGCTGTGGGGCGTGCTGATGGCCTTTTTGTCGCTGCTGCCCGCTGTCGGCGCGGCGATCGTCTGGGGACCGGCCGCGATCTACTTCTTCATGACCGGCCAGATACTAAAAGGCATTATCCTGATCGTGTTCTGCGTGGTCGTGATCGGACTGGTGGACAACGTGCTGCGCCCGATTCTCGTCGGCAAGGACACGAAGATGCCCGACTGGGTCGTGCTCATCTCGACGCTCGGCGGCATGGCGCTGTTCGGCATAAATGGCTTCGTGATCGGTCCGCTCGTCGCTGCGTTGTTCATGGCGAGTTGGGACATCTTCTCGCAGGACGAGGAAGGCGAACGCTAGTGGGTCATTTCAGCGGCAAACCGTACACCGCGTCGTTCAACTGAGCGGCGCGGTGGCGATTCAAGTCGGAGAGACACGCGAGTTGGCCGATGTCGCGTGCATTACCGGCCGCGCCGCCGCGAGTGATCCGGCGAACTCGCATTGCGCATCGCGATACTGCGCGAAGGCGCGATTCGCGTGCTCGAGATTGGCCCGCCGACACGTAGTGCGTGTCCTCGTCCCATCTGGACAGCGTATCGGCAGCACGTTGCTCAGCGGCGGCGAGCACCTTCTGACTTTCCTCATGGACTTGCGACAGGCACGCGCGAATGTCCGATTGCGAATACTGGCTGCATGGCGCGTCGACAGATCCTGCCGTCGCCATGCTTGCGACGAGCGCCGCGAGCAAAACCACGCTGATTCGAACGATTATCTGCATGATGCGGCCATCTCTTCGTCGTGGA
>JAQFVI010000195.1:1095-2464 GCA_029439495.1 Caballeronia sp. BR6202001590007 | reverse complement strand
GTCCGCACTCGGACAGTCGTATTGGTAATCGTCCATATCGATGAAAGAAGTCGTTCAATACGTGGGCTCGGCATCCTGCGATGCGGGTCCATCGTTGTGATCGTTGCAGTCGTTCCGATAGTAGCGCACCAAGGCAAACGCGACGATCACGCCAAGCAAGAGATAGACGGCATCGGCTGCGACGAGCGGAATCAGGCGTGCCTGGAACAATGCAGCAGGGCAATCCGACGAGCGCATGCGCTGCAATCAGCACGCCCAGCGCATAACGCGAACGCTCGCGCAGCATTTGCCACATCAACGCGGAAAAGCCGAGCTGTAACGCGAATGCGCTCAAGCGCTCGACTACGAACAAGGCGGCCGACACCGGCGACAGACTCGCCAGCACCATATGGATTCGTGCGACCGCATCGAGCGGCGCGCTTTCGAAATGCGTATCGAGTGTGCCGCGGTTGGCGAGCACCGCATACACGATCCATTGCGCCTGCACGAGCACGCCGACGATCCACGCTTCGGCACCGCCATGACCGATGCCATAACCAAGACCCGCGCCCTTGCCCGCGAGCGACGACGGCTCGCGCGAGATCAGCCACTTCATCGCGAGGAAGCGGCCTATCTCTTCGCAAAGACCTGCAGCCAGGGCGCCATAGACGACGAACACGACCGGGTTCATGAGCCACGCCGATGTCGTCGCATTGCCGAGCATGAAGCCATGCAAGGCGCGTTCGATGACCATCGCAAAGAGCGCAAAGACAGCGACGCCGAGGATCGTCTCGCGAGGACTGAAGTGAAGACGCGCGCGCCTTCCGATAAAGCACGACCGGCAAAGCGGCCACGATGAGCGTCGCAATTGCGAGGCTCATCAATGTCGATACGCTGACCATTCACATTCCTGAAACGGGTGATGCCGAGAGACTGGCGTGCGCCGTCAACGCGCGTATCACGAGTTCGCCCGGCAGAAGGCATTCGCGTGCGGGCATCGCCGCGCTGCCTAGCCGCTCGTGCAGAAACTCGACCGCACGACGGCCGATGTCGTAAGTCGGCTAACGCACGGTCGTCATGCCGGCCAGTTGCGCCCATTCGGAATCGTCGATCGACATGAGCACCACCTGCATCTGCCAGTCCGCGCCATTAGATGCACCGCGACGCGCAGCGCGACGGGACCGTTTGCCGCGAACAGGGCGATGCGCGGCCGTCACGCGCCGATCGAGTTCCGTGAGCGCCGGCGAAGCTTCCGCGAGATCGATGATGAGCGTCAAACCGCTTGCGCCGAGTGCCGCGACGGTCTCACGAAACGCGCTTTCGCGCAAGCGTCGCGAACTGACGTGAGTCACGGGCTGCACGACGAACAGCAATTCGTCGAAGCCCTGTT
>JAQFVI010000195.1:0-1090 GCA_029439495.1 Caballeronia sp. BR6202001590007 | reverse complement strand
CGGCGCGATCAACCAGCACGACGGGGATACCGCCTTGCGTGAAGCCTTGCAGCAGTTCTTCCTTGACGCCGAGCGCGTTGACGATCACGCCTTCGACACGATAAGTCGTCAGCAATTGAAGATAGCGCCGCACCATGTCGACTTCGTTCGCGGCGTGGCAGATGAGCGGCATATAGCCGAGCGCTGACAGGCCGCCTCGACGCCCTGCAGCACTTCGACCGTATAAGGTTGGTTAGATTGGCAACCAGCATGCCGATGAGGCGATTACGGCCGCGCTTGAGGCCGCGTGCCATCTGATTGGGCCGGTGCTTTGCGATGGCGGCCTCGATACGCTCGCGCAGATCGGGCGAGAGCACGCCGAATTCGCCGTTGAGATAGCGCGAGATGCTCGTCTTGCCCATGCCCGCTTCGCGCGCGACATCGGTGATGGTCGCGCGCCGCGCACTGAAGGCTTGCGGTCGGGTGGTTGGGGTTGGATCGTCGGACATGGTCGATTGAATGACGCGTGGCCACGGCATCGCCGGAAGTGGACCGCGTGTGAGTGATTCTCCTCGCATGTGCGCATGTTAGCGCATGACCCCTGCCTGGCTATTTTCGCACGAGCACTTCGGGGTTGACGATACTGTTCCTGAGCGTGCTGTTCAGCGCGCCGATGAGATTTTCCGCCGCATTGCGCGCCATGGCATAACGCGTCTCGTATGTCGCCGAGCCGATGTGAGGCAGCGCGACGACATTCTTCATCTTGAGCAGCGGCGAGTCAACGGATACGGGTTCGTGCTCGAAGACATCGAGGCCCGCCGCGCAGATCGTGCCTGACTTCAGGGCTTCGACGAGGGCCTTCTCATCGACGGTCGGTCCGCGCGAAGCGTTGATGAGGATCGCGCTCGGCTTCATCTTCGCGAGCTGGGCTTGACCGATTATGCCGCGAGTTTCGGGAGTCAGCGGAACTTGCAGGCACACGAAATCCGCTTGCGCGAGCAGTTCGTCGAGTTCGACGCGTTTCGCGCCGTAGTGTTTTTCTGCTTCTTCGTTCGGATGGCGATTCGTATAGAGCACGTTCATGCGAAAGCCCAACGCGGCGCGGCGTGCC
>JAQFVI010000194.1 GCA_029439495.1 Caballeronia sp. BR6202001590007 | reverse complement strand
TCACCCTTGCGAATCTTGTTCATCGCGACTCCTTACAGAACTTCCGGCGCGAGCGAAACGATCTTCATGAATCGTTCGCTACGCAGTTCACGCGTAACCGGCCCAAAAATACGCGTGCCGATCGGCTCGAGCTTCGTATTTAGCAGAACGGCGGCATTGCCGTCGAACTTGATGAGCGAGCCATCCTGGCGACGCACGCCCTTGGCCGTACGAACGACCACGGCGTTGTAGATTTCGCCCTTTTTCACGCGTCCGCGCGGCGTCGCTTCCTTGACAGTCACCTTGATGATGTCGCCAATGCTTGCGTAACGACGCTTCGAGCCGCCGAGCACCTTGATGCACATGACTTCACGCGCACCCGTGTTGTCGGCCACTTCAAGCCGAGTTTCGGTCTGGATCATGGTTTACCTTTCCCAACTTAATCCGCTTGCACCACCATAGCACAACCGGTCAGTCTTGGTCCCGTCAGCCAATCGGCTGCTTGGGTTAGAACAGACAGCGAGGGCAGACGAAACCCGCCATCGCAATCCGGTGAATCTGTCGACTCGGGCTGGCACCCGAACCGGCTTACCCCACCAGTTTCGCCCGCGACGGGGCTCCCACAAAGAAGCAAGACAGAAGTTATAATAAGTAATCTCTGTCTTGCAAGCGAAACTTACTGCGACACTACGTACTACCGCATCGCAGTACTACTTCTACTGCAGGCTTAGATGACGCGAGCCGCTTCGACCAGCTTCGACACAACCCAGGCCTTGGTCTTCGAAATCGGACGGGTTTCCTGGATTTCGACGAGATCGCCTTCGTTGTACGTGTTCGCGTCATCATGCGCATGGTACTTCTTCGAGCGCACGACGTACTTGCCGTAGATCGGATGCTTCACGCGGTGCTCGACCAGCACGGTGACCGTCTTGTCCATCTTGTTACTGACGACCTTGCCGACCAGCGTCCGCTTGAGCGAGGTTTTTACGCTATCGTTCATTTCTGGTTCGCCTTCTCGGTCATGACGGTGCGCACACGTGCGATGTCGCGACGGACCTTCTTCAGCTGGCTCGTGTTCGTGAGCTGCTGAGTCGCGAGCTGCATACGCAAGCCAAATTGCGCCTTGAGCAGATCCGACAGCTCTTGGTTGAGCGCGGCCTGGTCCTTCTGGCGAAGTTCAGTTGCCTTCATATTTACTCCTTAGGCGCCGAGCTGACGAATCACGAAGTTCGTCTTCAGCGGCAGCTTGGCTGCAGCCAGACGGAACGCTTCGCGCGCCAGTTCTTCGGAGACACCGTCCATTTCGTACAGCATCTTGCCCGGTTGAATTTCAGCGACGTAGTACTCAGGGTTACCCTTACCGTTACCCATACGCACTTCGGCCGGCTTTTGCGAAATCGGCTTGTCCGGGAAAATGCGGATCCAGATCCGGCCACCACGCTTGATGTGACGCGTCATTGCACGACGCGCCGCTTCGATTTGACGTGCGGTCAAACGGCCGCGACCGATAGCCTTCAGACCGTATTCACCGAACGACACGGCGTTGCCGCGCGTCGCCTTGCCGGTGTTACGACCCTTCTGCTCTTTGCGATACTTTCTGCGTTTCGGTTGCAGCATCGTTATTCTCCAGTCTTCGCGTCACCGCCAGCGCGACGGGGACCACCACGACGGGCGCCAGCCGGAGCGCCTTCACCGTCACGGCGCGGACGGCGATCGCCACCCGGACGTGCGTTGCGGTGCGGACGCTTTTCTTCCGCGATTTCTTCCACCACCGGCGCGTCGTTGCGGCCGAGCGTGTCGCCCTTGTAGACCCACACCTTGACACCGATGATGCCGTAGGTGGTCTTCGCTTCCGACGTCGCGTAGTCGATATCCGCACGCAGCGTATGGAGGTGCACGCGACCTTCGCGATACCACTCGGTACGAGCAATTTCGATACCGTTCAGGCGGCCTGCGCTCATGATCTTGATGCCTTGGGCACCCAGACGTATCGCGTTTTGCATCGCGCGCTTCATCGCGCGGCGGAACATAATCCGGCGCTCGAGCTGCTGCGTGATGGAATCGGCGATCAGTTGCGCATCCGTTTCCGGCTTGCGGATCTCTTCGATGTTGACGTGAACCGGAACGCCCATGCGCTTTTGCAGTTCAGCCTTCAGCGATTCGATGTCTTCGCCCTTCTTGCCGATAACGACGCCCGGACGCGAGCTGTAAATCGTGATGCGCGCGTTCTTCGCCGGACGCTCGATGACGACGCGACCGACCGAAGCGTTCTTCAGCTTCTTCTTCAAGTATTCACGAACACCGATGTCTTCCTGCAACATCGCCGCGAAATTGTTGTTGTTCGCGTACCAGCGCGAAGCCCAATTGCGGCCGACGGCCAAACGGAAGCCAGTCGGATGAATTTTCTGTCCCATCGTATGGCTCCTTAATTCCCGACCGTCACAGTGATGTGACAGGATTGCTTCTCGATGCGGTTACCACGGC
>JAQFVI010000193.1 GCA_029439495.1 Caballeronia sp. BR6202001590007 | reverse complement strand
GGCGTTTATCGCGACGCCGAAAGACGCGTCACGCTGCGCGTTGACGATCGCTCGATTGGAGAAGGAAACGGGTCATTCGTATACCGAAGCATTGCTCGAAGAGCTTGCCGTGACGCGTACACAGGTCGATGAAGCGATGGCCAAGCTTTCGGCCTGACGGGCGGACGGCCATCGGCTTTATGCGCATAAAGCCACCGAGTCACGAAGTGTTCCCTCGCGGCAGCTCGTGACCAAGATGCATCTCCCGACGACGCCAGGATCTTCGGTCTAACTACTTCGAAACCGGCTCTGCGCGCCACGGCGACCATTCCTGAGTTCTCACGAAGCGCTTCGCCAACGATCCATCGCGTGCTGCGCTTTCTCGCGTAGTCGATGATTCGATTCAATAGCAACGAACCAAATCCTTTGCCCTTCATGTCCGATCGAGCCGCTATGGCAAACTCGGCCGTTTGGTTATCGGGGTCCACGATCGCGCGTCCCACGCCGAGGGTCTCCGATGTCCTGTCGTCGTTCGTACGGGTTACGATCAGCGCCATCTCCCGGTCGTAGTTGATCTGCGTCATCCGCGCAAGTTGCGAGTGGTCGAAACTCCGCACCGCCCCGAAAAAGCGCAATCGAACATCCTCAGTCGTATTCGCGGCGACGAATGCGCGATGAGCGTCCTCATCCTCCGAACGAATCGGTCGGATGGTGATACGCATGCCACGCCAATCCATCGTTTCTTCCATCCAGCGTGGATAGGGCAGAATCGCAAACGGTTTGCGATACGCGCCCAAAGTCAGATGCGGTTCGAACACATCGACGGCATCGCGCGTCACGCGCAGCGTCAAACGAAACGCGACGATCTCGTCGATGTAACACACGAGTTGCGAGAGCACGGTGAGAACGTTCAAGAGCATCTCCGCAGGCAACTCGCGCGAGCGCGGCGAGCGCATGACGAGGTCTCGTGCCAATACTGGATTCAGCGGCGGCAACGCGAACTCGTGAAGTGCATCGGCCAGCCCAAGCGCGCCTTCGGTCTTGAATTCGAAGACCGGGCCAAAGACGCGATGATTCAGCAGACGCGTGTGAATCTCCACCGCATCGCTGGTCAGTGCGTCGGCGAGGCCTGGTCTGGACAATTACGCCGACGCAAGACAGCACGCGTACGGCGCGCTCACCGTCTAATTCCGCTATGCCGTTTCGGAGCGCCTCGCGCACCTCTGATTGAGCCACATCGATCTCGTTGGACATTTCGGGAGCGAACCCATCCGGTGTCTGCATCAGCAACTCGCGTCCTTGTCGGAAATCGACGAGCCGCGCGAAAGCACGCGCAAGTCGATGAGGCGTCGTGTGAACCGGTATGCCATTGAGGTGCAGTTCATCGCGCGTAGCTGAATCGACGCAACCGAAGAAACAGGCCAGCAATCCACGATAGGCATGTCGTCGCTCGGCGATCAACACCCGAGCGACGTCGGCCACCGGAGCGCTATGCGTAGGCGCGTGAACGACGAAAGCCGTTCCAGTTTCAGGATGAGACGCCAGCGTCTGAAGCGCGACGCTGAAGTCGGCTGGATGCGTATCATCGCCAAGCAAGAGGGGATTGCCTGCATCCGCACGCGGCAGCGCGGCGCTGATTGCATCGCGTGCGGCGCTCGGCCAGGGCGCGAGATCGTTGCCGGCGGCCGCGAAGGAGTCAGCGGCCAAGGCTGCGACGCCTCGATCGCTGGTGATGACCGTCGCCACATCTCTCGAAGCGACGCGGCCGATGCCGAGCGTTTCGATTTCATCGAGCAGGTCATCAAGCAAATGCACGCGCACCAACCCGACACGCCGAAAGGCTGCGCCGTACAGACGATCAAAAGGATCGTTGTGGCTGGTTCGCAGGACGAGCACGGGCTTGTTCCGTGCCGCGGCGCGTGCGGCAGACATGAACTTGCGCGCGTTCTGGACGGTTTCGATTGCAAGCAGAATTGCGCGCGTTGAAACATCGCTTGCCAGGAAGTCGAGAACGTCGCCGGAATCCACGTCGGCTTCGTCGCCTAGCGCCACGACACGCGAGAAGCCTAAGCCTCGTGCATGCGCCCAAGCGAGTACGCCGTTCGTCAATGCGTTGGATTGGGACACCCACGCAACGTCGCCCGATCGAACGTCGCATGAAGGTGCGCCGAGACACGCCCCGAGCGAGGGCGTCAAGACACCCAGGCTGGCGGGGCCAACGATACACAACAAGTATGGTCTGGCGGCGGCGAGCGTTTTGGTAGCCCAGTCCACAACGTCCGTCTGACGCGCGGACGACGACGCTCCGCGCGTCGTTTCTGCTTGGCCGATCAACACAACTGCCTTGGTCCCGCGATGTCCCAAACGCTCCACAAGAGAAGGCCAAATTTCGGGACGCGTGCACAGGACGGCGACTGTCGGCGCGTCGGGGAGATCGTCTACGTCTCTGAACACCGTGTGACCGTCCAATG
>JAQFVI010000192.1 GCA_029439495.1 Caballeronia sp. BR6202001590007 | reverse complement strand
TTCGCGATGACCGGCAAGCGCCACGACGTCGATTTCAGCGAGGCGGCGAAGGAGGGTTATCTTGTGGCTCGTGAATGCGCCGCATGCGCTCTCCGGCGGGTTGAGCGCGGGCGTGACGAACGTGTATCGCAGACAGGCGGGCATGAGTTGGGGGGAAACCGGGACTGGGCGCGAGCATCATCGCGACGATCTACGGCCAGCCGGAGAAAGCCGCGATTTTCGCGTACGAAAAGGGCGCGACGATGGACTATGAATCGCTCGCACCCGCGCGACGCGTGATGTTCTTTCTCGGCAATGACACGTTCACGAATCTTTCCGAATCCGGCATGCGTCTCTTCGATGCCGCGATCGATTGGGCGACGCAGTGCGTCTGATCGGCGAGGATAAGAAGTTCGCTTACGGCTACGTCGATGAACGCTTGCGGCGTGCGCCGGAAGTATGCATCAACGCGAGCGCGATGCCGCCCCATACGAATTCGCGCGCGCCGCACCATCGCAAACGACAACACCGCTTCACGATCGATGCCGAACAGCGCCGCCACCGCCACGATGGTCCCTTCCTGCACGCCGAGCCCTGCCGGCGCGATGAAAACCGCGTTGCGTGCGGCCTGCGTGAGTGCTTCGATACACAACACGCACGCAGCCGGGCTCGCTGGATGATTCAGCGCAGCGAGCGCCCACCCCACTTCGACCGAACCGAGCACATAACCCGCAAACTGCCATGCGAATGCATGCGCGCAAAGTGTGCAACAAGGAGCGCACGGCATCGTCGATACACTTGCCGTCCACACCATCGCCGATCTAGCGCTGCGCCATCTTCTGCACGCGATGAAACACATCCCCACGGCTGGCGACAATGAAAGCGCATACGGCAACGGGCAGCGACGCCAGTGTCCATGCGATCGCCTTCGTGAACGCGCTGGCCTGTGCAGCATACGCAACCAGAAGGGCGAACCCGAGCGCGGTCAGCGCGAACTGAACGGCCATCGTGATCAGCACTTCCACGACGACCGATGCGCTTACCGTACTCACATCGCCATACCTGCCCGCGAGCCGCACACCCGCCACTTTGCCGCCCCGATGGCGAACACCGGCAACAATCGACCGATTGCTTCGCGCACCACTGCAATCCACCATAAAACAGGCAGTGGAATGCGTTCGTCGAGAAGCAGATGCCATGCGCGCGCATCGAGCAAAAGCGGCAGCGCATGAAACGGCACCACCCATAGCAACGCCGGTCCCGCACGCTCGATCAAGCCGAGGGATTCCGCCATGCCTTCGTGGCACGCCAGCGCGATCAGCAGCATGATTGCAGCGGGCCAGCGTATCCATGCGAGGCTCCTGAGCATCGCGTTCACACTGGAAGCCTCGTTACATTGCCGGCCTCGTGCGATTCGATGCCGAAGACGTCGGTGAACGCGCCATGCATTGCGCCCGTTGCTGCAATGGCTTGCGCGACACGCGGCAAACACAAGGCCGCGAGTTCGTCCGCATGACGATACGTTTTCATCGATAGCGAGATGGGTGCATCGTCCCCGGTCGCGGGATGGCAATAGAGTTCGAGCACGCCTTCGGGCGGCCGCGCGAGCAACGCGAGGAACCTGTCCTCATTCATGTTTCCCGTCGCCGCTATGCCCGCCACCCAGTCGTTATACGCGATGCCCGCGCGGTCGAGCCGCCTTCGCATCAAGTGGGTCCAGGGTGCGAGCCACGGTGACCCGTGCCATTCGCGCGGCAAACGAATTGCCTGCATGCCGAAGTCTTTGCCGATGTCGAGCATCAGCGACAGCACCGTCGGATGCAGATGGAAATGCTTGTGCGCATTCACATGATCGAGCCTGAGTCCGGTGGCGGCGAAGGCTCCGAACTGCGCGCGAATCTCATGCGCGAGTTGCCGTCGTATGTCACGCAGGAAGAAGAAGTGCACGCCGTTGGCAAACATCGAATTGCCGAAGCGGCCGATGGATCGACGAGATCCGGAATGCGCGATGGCGACGACGTGCAATGACCATCGGCCAGTGTGAGATGAAGGCCCACGCGCAAACGCGGATTGTCTTGCGCGATGCTCACCGCATGACGTGCCGCGGGCGCACTCACCATGAGGCTCGCGCAGTTGAGCACGCCGGTCGTGCACGCGAGACGGACGGCATCGTTCACGCGCTCGTGAAGGCCAAAGTCATCCGCAGTGACGATCAGACCGCGCACGGCGTCACGCCTCGTGTGCGCGCAGGAAGCGGAAGAACTCGACGCCTTCGCGCAGGCGGCGCTTCATCATGTCCCAGCTCATCAGCATCTCGCGCACGATCTTCCATATCTTTGATGGCCGAAAATAAAAGCGCTTATAGAAACGTTCGAATTCGTGATAAATGTCTTCGCACGACAGATGTGGATAGCCGA
>JAQFVI010000191.1 GCA_029439495.1 Caballeronia sp. BR6202001590007 | reverse complement strand
GACGCGCGGTTTGAAGTCGGTGAAGGTGTCGTCGTCGAACATGATTTCCTTTACTTCGGGCATGTTGTCGCGAATCCACTTCACTTCCACGAGCACGTTCTCGACGGAACGTACGCGATAGCGATGCCCGCCCACCGTCTGCGGCCACAGACAGAACGTGCAGCGGGAACGGCAGCCGCGGCCCGTATAGATGGAAATATACGGAAAGTTCAGATAGCCGATGAAGTAATCGCCGATCTTCAGATCACGCTTGTAGACCGGTGCGACGAACGGCAACTCGTCCATGTTTTCAAGGATCGGACGCGCTGCGTTATGTTCTATGGAACCATCCGGCAAGCGATACGACAGCCCGAGTATCGTCGCAAACGGCTTGCCTTCGGCGATATCGCGGCATGTGTAGTCGAACTCTTCGCGGCACACGAAATCAATCGCGTCGCTTGCGCTCAGCGAGTTGTGCGGATCGACAGCGACCTTCGCGCCGACCATGCCGATGAGCATCGACGGCTTGCACGCTTTCAAATGCTCCGCGAAGAGCGCATCGGACGGAAAGGACGGCGTACTCGTGTGGATGATGACGAGGTCGTACGCTTGCGCGATCTCCAGCGTGGCATCGACAGACAGGCCATCGGCGGGTGCATCGAGCACGCGGCTGTCGGGCACGAGCGCGGCAGGCTGCGCGAGCCACGTCGGATACCAGAACGAGCGGATCTCGCGCTTCACCTGATGCGAGAACCCGCGCCACCATCGAAACCATCGAAGGACGGCGCTTGCAGGAAGAGCGTTTTCATCATGTTGCCAGGCTCCGATTTGACGATTGTGCCTACTGCCCTTCCGGACCGTTCGCGGACTGGCCGAGGTCGGGCTGGGTCAGCAAGCCATCGACAGACACATGGGTGCCGCGCCAGAGCACGGTCGACCCGAAATAGGCCGCTATCCATTGCAGAAACATCATGGCGTCGCGCAAAGGGATGAGCGGTAGTTCGAACAGAACCCGACGCCACGATCTCGTCGTACGCCAATGCAGCAGGGTCGCATTTGCCCCGAACGACGTGCTGAGATCCACGATCGTGTCAGCCACAGACTGCGCGACATCCCCGCCGCTGATATCGAAGCAGATGCCCATCAGACCGCTTGCAAAGAGCCACGGCGACGTGAAGGTCAGACATAAGAAAGCGAAGCCGAGCGGATTGACCGAGCGGATCGTGCGCAGCCAGCGAGTCTCTCGCTGCCAGAGTTCGATGAAGCTGCGTTCCGTCACGTCCGTCGTAATGACGACTTCGGAGAGCGCCGTTTGCAGACCGAGCGCGCGCACGCCTTCCGCGAGCCAATAGTCGTCGACGAGATAGTTGCGCAGCGATTCGAAGCCGCCTGCGCGTTACAGCGTGTCTCGCGACAAGGCCAGTGTCGCGCCGAATCCGAAGCGACTGAAACCGAGCCTTTGCGCGACATAGACTGACGGCGCGAACCATCTGTTGATGAACATCGCGCCGATGCGCGTCCAGCCGCCCGTCACATGACGCGCGCGATACAGACCCGTCACGATGCCGACACGCTCGTCTGAAAGGGGCGCGGTGACCCGCTCGAGATAATCTGGATCGACTGCGATATCGCATATCGCTATCGGCGATCACGAGCACGTCGTTCGTCGCACGCTTCGCGATGTTGATGAGGTTGGACACCTTGCGATTCGCGCCGTGCTCCGTTGCATCGACGATCAACTGGATGTCCAGATGCGGATACGCTCTGATCAATCGCTCGGCGACGGCCGCCGCGGGGTCGCCGACATGCACCACGCCAAAAAGTATTTGATAAGCAGGATGCGTCTGGTCGCACAAGGTTTCGAGATTGCTCGCAAGACGCGGTTCGGCACCACAAAGCGGCTTGAGGACACTGACCGATACGGGCGATGCATCCAAGCCGTTCGCTTGCCTGCGGGCCGCCTCTTTATCCGGCCCGCGGAAGATAAGCGCGGCCAACGTAGCGTAGAGCGCGGCTGCACAGCACATCACGATCATCAGGCATGTCGGCAGAGAGATCGATTGCATCGCCATATCTTCACGCGCCTCGCGGCGACGGATCGCGGCGTGGTCGAAAACCCTTCCGTGACCAGCCATTCATGGGCGCTCCATTGTGTCGATTCGATGTTGCGACGACTTTCATTCGTGATGTCAGAGGAAAAGCTAAGACTTTCATAAGGGTTCGTTGACTAAACTTCGCTGAGAGTCAACGCGCGATGCGCTTGAGAAGCGTTGCGCTCACTTTCCTTAGTGGAGGACGGATGCAGGAAAAGAATGCGGAAGTTGCCAAAGTCCGGCGGTGACATTGGGATTCTGGCTCATCAAGGTC
>JAQFVI010000190.1 GCA_029439495.1 Caballeronia sp. BR6202001590007 | reverse complement strand
GCTCGATACGACCGTCAATCATTATCCTGAGGTATTCGAATATCAGTTTCGGCCAGACGTCACCGGTCATCATCCGACGCACGAGCACGCGTACCGGCGGGTGGGCGCGTCGTACCTCGCAGGGGACCTTTGGTACCTATCGCTTCGACGCGCCGCTGAAGGTGGGCTCCCGCGTGGCGTTCGCAAACGCCGGCGCCTATACGCTCGTGAAAGCGCATCGCTTCAACGGCATCAATCTGCCGACCGTTTATCGCAGGGATGGAACCGGCGAACTCGCCATCGTCCAGCGTTTCCTATGAAGACTCCTTTGCCAGAACGGAGGGCTCAACCATGCATGTCCATGAAAAGGCGTTTTCGGTTTTTCGCCCGCTGGCGAGCGTGTCGCTCGATCATCTTCGCGAGCTCACGCGCGAGCAGCTCGAGCCCGACGAGACGCCAGTGCGCTTCATCGTCACGCGCAGCGACGAACAGGGATTCGATTGCGAGATCGGTGTGCTGTCGAACGGCAAGATTCCCGATGCGATCGAGGCCGATGGATTATTCGAATGTGAACGGCGAACGCGCGGCGGCGGCGAATTCAACGTCGTGCTAATCGTGCCGACCGGCGTCGGCGCGGAAATCGGCGGCCACGACGGTGACGCGGGCCCCGTCGCGATGCTGTTGTCGTCGATCTGCGACCGCCTGATCACGTATCCGAACGTCGTCAACGCCGCGGACATCAACGAGCTGCCGGCGAACGGCCTCTATGTCGAAGGCAGCGTTATCTGCCGGCTCCTGCTCGGCCAGATCGGCCTTGAACCAGTACGGGCGAACCGCATGCTCGCGGTCGTCGGCTCGAATGAATGCCCGACCTTCGTCAACACGGCGATCAACTCCGTCAACGCCGCGCGTGCCGCCTACGGCCTCGACAGCCCCCACGTATTGCATCTAGACCCCGGCATCCGCCTGACGAGCACCTACGCGTCGAGCGGCCGCGCGGCCGGCGTCGTCGAGAACCTGGACGCGCTCGTGGCGCTGCTCGCCGAGCATCGGGACACGTTCGACGCCGTCGCAATTGCCTCGCACATCCACGTTTCGGACGAATGCCGTATCGGCTACCACGAAGGCACGCTCGGCATGGTCAATCCGTGGGGCGGCGTGGAAGCGATGCTTACGCACACCATATCGACGCTGTTCTCGGTACCGTCGGCGCACTCGCCGATGTACGAAGACGCGCGATTCACCGTGCGAGATTACGGCCTCGTCGATCCGCGCATCGCGCCGGAAATCATTTCGCTCACGTTCCTGCAGTGCATTCTCAAAGGCCTGAAGCGCGCGCCCCGCATCGTCGAGCTCGCGCGCGAGCGCGCCGCCACCGCGACGGTATCCGTGTCCGACGTGTCGTGCCTCGGATCCCCGAGGGCTGCGTCGGATTGCCGGTATTCGCCGCGCTGATGCAACGCATCCCGGTCATCGCGGTGCGCGAGAATCGCAACGTCATGCGCAACGATCTTCGTAGCCTGCCGTGGGCGCCTGGACAATTGCACGTCGTCGACAACTATTGGGAAGGCCGCGGGCGTCATCGCCGCGATGCGCGCCGGCCTGAATCCCGACTCGGTCAAATGGCCGCTCAAGCCCGTCGACGTGCTGCGAGCGGGCACCCCGCCCGCGCGCGGCGCCACGCCGATCACGGCCGCCGCGAAGGTGGCTTGACATGAACAGAGTCAAGCGCACCGATTTCCTGCCGATCGACAGACGCGACGCGCTGTCGTGTGAGGAGTTCGTCGAACAGTATGCGATGCCGGGAAAGCCGGTCGTGCTCACGGGCCTCATGCAGGATTGGGAGGCCGCGCGGCTCTGGAATCTCGAATACTTCAAACGCCGCCACGGCAACGTGACAATCGCCGCCCGGCGCTCCGACGACTACGAGCGCACCATCACGATGCAGCGCACCATCACGATGCCACTCGCCGATTATATCGACAGCCTCGGCGATCCGCATATGCATTTCTATCTGAAGGATTGGGTATTTGAAGACGACATTCCGGACTTGCGCGCACAGTACCGGGTTCCGCGCCACTTCGCGAACTGGGCGACGCACCTACCGGGCAAGTGGCAGCCGAAATGGCGCTAGCTATACATCGGCCCGACTTCGTTGGCATCGCATCTGCACGTCGACTTCCTGCTGACGAGCGCATGGAACGCGCTGTCGTCGGCAGCAAGCGGTGG
>JAQFVI010000189.1 GCA_029439495.1 Caballeronia sp. BR6202001590007 | reverse complement strand
GTCATCAGGCATGACTTGTTGTCGTGTCGCTTGGGGGGCGCCATGACCAATTTGGGAAGAAGTAGTTGGGTGTGACTGTTGCACACACTTTGGTTACTCGCCAGGGGAATCCCACAAGGGGATGGGGTCCAAGTAAGCGCTCAAGCGCTAACTTGGACCGACACAAACATACTGGTTATAGGATCAAGCCTTACGGGCAATTAGTATCAGTTAGCTCAATGCATTACTGCACTTACACACCTGACCTATCAACGTCCTGGTCTGGAACGACCCTTCAAGGGACTCGAAGTCCCGAGGATATCTCATCTTAAGGCAAGTTTCCCGCTTAGATGCTTTCAGCGGTTATCTCTTCCGAACATAGCTACCCGGCGATGCGACTGGCGTCACAACCGGTACACCAGAGGTTCGTCCACTCCGGTCCTCTCGTACTAGGAGCAGCCCCCTTCAAATATCCAACGCCCACGGCAGATAGGGACCAAACTGTCTCACGACGTTTTAAACCCAGCTCACGTACCTCTTTAAATGGCGAACAGCCATACCCTTGGGACCGGCTACAGCCCCAGGATGAGATGAGCCGACATCGAGGTGCCAAACACCGCCGTCGATATGAACTCTTGGGCGGTATCAGCCTGTTATCCCCAGAGTACCTTTTATCCGTTGAGCGATGGCCCTTCCATACAGAACCACCGGATCACTATGACCTGCTTTCGCACCTGCTCGACTTGTCGGTCTCGCAGTTAAGCACGCTTATGCCATTGCACTATCAGCACGATTTCCGACCGTACCTAGCGTACCTTCGTACTCCTCCGTTACGCTTTGGGAGGAGACCGCCCCAGTCAAACTGTCTACCATGCACTGTCCCCGATCCGGATCACGGACCAAGGTTAGAATCTCAAACAAACCAGGGTGGTATTTCAAGGACGGCTCCACCGAAACTAGCGTTCCGGTTTCATAGCCTCCCACCTATCCTACACAGATCGGTTCAAAGTCCAATGCAAAGCTACAGTAAAGGTTCATGGGGTCTTTCCGTCTAGCCGCGGGGAGATTGCATCATCACAAACACTTCAACTTCGCTGAGTCTCGGGAGGAGACAGTGTGGCCATCGTTACGCCATTCGTGCAGGTCGGAACTTACCCGACAAGGAATTTCGCTACCTTAGGACCGTTATAGTTACGGCCGCCGTTTACCGGGACTTCAATCAAGAGCTTGCACCCCATCATTTAATCTTCCGGCACCGGGCAGGCGTCACACCCTATACGTCCACTTTCGTGTTTGCAGAGTGCTGTGTTTTTATTAAACAGTCGCAGCCACCAGTTTATTGCAACCCTTTCACCCTTCTGGCGCAGGCCAGTCAAGCTACCAGGGCGTACCTTATCCCGAAGTTACGGTACCAATTTGCCGAGTTCCTTCTCCCGAGTTCTCTCAAGCGCCTTAGAATACTCATCTCGCCCACCTGTGTCGGTTTGCGGTACGGTCATATCGTTAGACTGAAACTTAGAGGCTTTTCTTGGAACCACTTCCAATTGCTTCGCTTCCTAAGAAGCTCGCGCCACACCCTTGAATTACGTGCCCGGATTTGCCTGAGCACCTTCTCCAATGCAGCGACCGGGACGTCCAACACCCGGACAACCTTCCGCGATCCGTCCCCCCATCGCATCTAACAATGGTGCAGGAATGTTGACCTGCTTCCCATCAGCTACGCATTTCTGCCTCGCCTTAGGGGCCGACTCACCCTACGCCGATGAACGTTGCGTAGGAAACCTTGGGCTTACGGCGAGGGGGCTTTTCACCCCCTTTATCGCTACTCATGTCAGCATTCGCACTTCCGATACCTCCAGCATGCCTTTCGACACACCTTCGCAGGCTTACGGAACGCTCTCCTACCACACACACTTGCGTGTGTATCCGCAGCTTCGGTGACTGGCTTGAGCCCCGTTACATCTTCCGCGCAGGACGACTCGATCAGTGAGCTATTACGCTTTCTTTAAAGGGTGGCTGCTTCTAAGCCAACCTCCTGACTGTTTTAGCCTTCCCACTTCGTTTCCCACTTAGCCAATCTTTGGGACCTTAGCTGGCGGTCTGGGTTGTTTCCCTCTTGACACCGGACGTTAGCACCCGATGTCTGTCTCCCGTGATTGCACTCTTCGGTATTCGGAGTTTGCTATGGCGTAGTAATCCGCAATGGACCCCACAACCA
>JAQFVI010000188.1 GCA_029439495.1 Caballeronia sp. BR6202001590007 | reverse complement strand
TCGCCGTGTTCGTCGCGATGTCGTGCGGCTCGCAGGCGTATCGAAGATGACTGTGTCGCGCGTGCTTGCCGGGCATAGTGTGGCGCTGGCGACGCGCGAACGCGTCCAGAAGGCCATCGACGAACTTGGCTACGTCGCCGATGCCGCCGCCGCTGTCGTCGGGACGCTCCGAATTCGTCGCGGTGCTGGTGCTCTCGCTCGCCAGTTCCAATTTCCCCGATACCGTGCGCGGCCTGTCCGCTTCGCTGGGAGCCGCAAGGCTTGCAACTGCTGATCGGCGATACCGACTATCACCTCGACCGCGAAGAACGGCTCGTGCGCTCGATGCTGCGCCATCAGCCGCGCTGCATCGCCCTGACGGGATCGCGTCAGGGCGATGCAACCCGCACGCTGCTGCGCCGCTCCGGCGTGCCCGTGGTCGAGATGTGGGATGCGCCGTCCGATCCCATCGATGCTGCCGTGGACTTCTCCAACGTCAACGCGGCGCGCGATGGTGCGCTATCTCGTCGGCAAGGGGCATCGGCGGATCAGCTTCATCGGCGGCGCGAGCGAGCTCGATCGGCCTGAAGGGCTTTCGCGCCGAGATGAAGGCAGCGGAACTCGACGACGGCCTCGTCCGCCTGGGCGATTCGCCGATCACCATGAGTCACGACGGCCCCGCGATGGCCGCGCTGCTGGAGCGCTGGCCCGACACGCAGGCGATCATGTGCGTGAGCGATATGTCCGCGTTCGGCGCAATAATGGAAGGTCACCGGCGCGGCATCTCGGTACCCGCCGCGGTCGCGGGCTTCGGCAACTTCGAAGTGTTCGCGTGCTGCACGCCCACGATCACCACCGTGTCCGTCGATGCATACAGCCGGCTTGCGCACCGGCGGGACCTTGCTGGCCGCGCTGCAAGCGCGCGAACAAGGTGCGACACAGCGCGCGGCCAGGCGCGTGCGCGTGACTTACGCCGTCGTGCCGAGGGAAAGCGCGTAGTCGGGTCCGCAGCGCGAACGTGCTACCATGCCTTCGATGTTATCGATAACAGCATCGGCGGCATTCATCGTCTGAAAAGCAAACGAGAGCGGCGTCGGCCATCGTGTGGCTATGACCGCTCCTCATGGAGAGAGATGCCATGTCCCAGCCAGCCCCCAGCGCTTGCGTAGTCAGGAGTGGTTCGACGATCCCTTGCACGCCGACACGACGGCACTCTACGTCGAACGTTTCATGAATTACGGCCTCACGCGCGAAGAATTGCAGTCGGGCCGTCCCATCATCGGCATCGCGCAAACGGGCAGTGACCTCGCGCCGTGCAATCGCCATCACATCGAACTGGCCGCGCGCACCAAGGCCGGCATTCGCGATGCAGGGTATCCCGATGGAATTCCCCGTGCATCCGCTCGCGGAGCAGAGCCGACGTCCGACGGCTGCGCTCGATCGCAACCTTGCGTATCTCGGACTCGTCGAAATCCTGCAGGCTTTCCGCTCGACGGCGAACTGTCCGCCGCATCTGATCGCCATCGCGCGGCACATGGGCATCGAACTGAGTCTCGACGACTGGCAGGAGCATGGCGAGCCGGTGCCGCTCATCATCAACTGCATGCCGGCGGGCGAGTACCTCGGCGAGAGTTTTCATCGCGCGGGCGGCGTGCCCGCCGTGATGCGTCAACTCGATGCCGCCGGTATGTTGCGCCGCGACTGTCTCACCGTGTCGGACCGCACGACGGGCGTCATCGCCGACGAAGCGCCCGCCGCCGACCACGACGTCATCCGCACCGCAGCCAATCCGATGAAGCATCGCGCAGGCTTCATGGTCCTGTCGGGCAATTTCTTCGACAGCGCGATCATGAAGATGTCGGTCGTCGGCGAAGCCTTCCGCAAGACCTATCTGAGCGAGCCGGGCCGCGAGAACGTCTTCGAGGCGCGCGCGATCGTCTTCGACGGTCCCGAGGACTATCACGACCGCATCAACGATCCGGCGCTCGCCATCGACGAGCATTGCATCCTGGTGATTCGCGGCGCGGGAACGGTCGGCTATCCGGGTAGCGCGGAGGTCGTCAACATGGCGCCGCCGGCGGAACTCACAAGCGCGGCATCGATTCGCTGCCCTGCATGGGCGATGGCCGGCAAAGCGGCACGTCCGCGAGTCCGTCGATTCTCAACATGTCGCCCGAGGCGGCGGTCGGCGGCGGTCGGCGGCGGTCGGC
>JAQFVI010000187.1 GCA_029439495.1 Caballeronia sp. BR6202001590007 | reverse complement strand
GTGCTGAAGAACGCGCCGAATCGCGACGACGCGATGCGCTTCCTGAATGCCGCGCTGTCGCCGGAACTGCGGGCGAATCTGCCGCTGTACATCGATTACGGTCCGGGCAATCCGGCCGCGTTCAAAACCGGCAAGATCACCGACAAGCGTGCGGCCGAATTGCCGAGTTCGCCCGCGAATGCCGCGAAGCAAGCGCTGATGCCGGAGGAATGGTGGACGTCGGAGCCGGGCATCTAAGCGAAGGCGCGCTGGCTCAAGTTCATGCAGTGAGCTGCATGCTTCGATCGACTCTCGCGCGTGCATCGAGCCGCGCGGGCTTTTCGTTTCCAACGTGATCGACTATCTGATTCTCGGCGGAGGCTCGGCGGGCTGCATGCTGGCCGCGCGCCTGTCGGAAGATGCGCGCGCCGCCGTGTGCCTCGTCGAAGCGAGCCGCGACATCTCCGCACAATCGATGCCCGATGCCGTGCGCAGCCGCTATCCCGGCCGCGCGTATCTCGACACCCGCAACATCTGGCGGCACTTGAAGGCGCGCATGAGCGCGGCAGGCGAGCACATTCCGACCTCGGTCTATTATCTCGACGATATCGTGCGCGCGCGGCCCAACTTCTCGCTGCGCACCGATTTGGTCGTCGAGCGCATCCTGTTCGACGGACGGCGCGCGCGAGGACGTGATGGCGGCGCGTGATCGTGTCGGCGGGCGCGATTCATACGCCGGCGCTGCTGATGCGAAGCGGCATCGGCAACGGCGGCGACTTGACGAAGCTCGGCATCGAGGTGGTCGCGCATCGCCCGGGCGTCGGACGCAATCTAATGGAGCATCCGTCGATCGCGGTATCGGCGTTTTTGCCGCGCGGCGCGCGCACGCCGTTTCCCGACGAACATCACGAACAAGCGATCGTGCGCTTCTCGTCGAGCTTGCCCGGCATGCCGCAGGGCAACATGCACGGCGCGATTCTGTCGCATTCGGGCTGGCATTCGGTCGGCTACCGGTTCGGCACGATGTTCTTCTGGGTCAACAAATCGTATTCGCGCGGACGCGTGACGCTGGCATCGCCGAACGTGGACGACGAGCCGGACGTCGATTTCGCAATGCTGTCCGATGCGCGCGATCTCGAGCGATTGAAGCTTGCCTTGCGTTTCGGCGCGGCGACGCTAAGTTCGCCCGCGATGAACGCGCATCACGACGTGATTTTTCCGTCGAGCTACTTGCCGCGCGTCGCGGCGGTCGCGGTGCCCGGCAGATGGAACGCGATGCAGCGCGGCACCCTGAGCGCGATGCTCGACGTCGCGGGGGCGCTGCGCGGCGCGTTGATCGCGGGCGTCGTCATCGAAGGCGTGACGATCGATTCGCTGCTGGCCGACGATCGCGCATTGACTGACTTTGTATCGAGGTCGATCGGCGGGACGTGGCATCCGTCGGGAACCTGCCGTATGGGCGCGCCCGACGATCCGCTCGCGGTCACGAATGCGAGCGGCGACGTGCTGGGCGTCGAAGGGCTTTCCGTATGCGATGCGTCGCTGATGCCGTCGATTCCGTGCGCAAACACGAATGTGCCGACGATCATGATGGCGGAGCGGATTGCAGAGGGGCTGCGAGCATGGCGCGCGGCTACGACTTCACAGGAAGTTCGAGTCGGCGCGAAGGAAGTCTGATGCCGTGTTGCGCGAGCAATCGGGCTTCCTTGCTCGTGGCGATGATCTTCACCGCACCCGCATGGATCCAGTAATAGGGATGAAAACCGCGTTGCATCGTGCCGGCCGTCAGGTCCGCTCAAATGGCCGAACGACGGCGAATCTAGTTTTCTCCTGAGCCATGTGACTTTTTCGATCATCCGGCCGACTTCACCGGTACTCGATGCGGGATGAGGTTCGATCCAGAAGATCAGTTCCCTGCGCCCCTGTTTGACGCCGACACCGTAGTCCCATCGCGACGCGTTGGGTTCGCTCGTCGCAAAGTGCGTGTCCAGATCGATGCTGTCGGTATGGAACCATCCCGGTCGCAACGAAATCGATTCGTGGTATCTGGGTCGATCGCCCGCTTCCCGCTTCCCGCTTCCCGCTTCCCGC
>JAQFVI010000186.1 GCA_029439495.1 Caballeronia sp. BR6202001590007 | reverse complement strand
GGGAAGAAGCCTTCGAGGACATCGGGCGCGAGCTGTAGGCGATGGAACCGAACCGCGTCGTGTTCTACGCATCGGGCCGCGCGTCGCTGGAAACCTCGTACATGTTTCAGTTGTTCGCGCGCATGTATAGTACAATCTGTCCGACAGCTCGAACATGTGTCACGAAAGCACGAGCGTGGGTTTGCAGAAGGCGATCGGCGTGGGCGTCGGCACCATCACGCTGGACGACTTCGAGAAGACCGATCTGATGTTCTCCTTCGGCCAGAACGTCGGCACCAACAGCCCGCGCATGCTGCATCAGTTGCAGGATGCGCGCAAACGCGGCGTGCCGATCATCATCTTCAATCCGTTGCGCGAACCGGGACTGCTCAGANTGCCGACGATCTCGCCCTACGTGAAGGCCGCGAGCGCGTGCTTGACGTCGATTTCATCTCGACGCATACGGTCGGCTTCGAGGCCTTCGCCGCTTACGTGCGCGCGCTGTCGTGGAGCGACATCGAACGCATGAGCGGCCTCGAGCGCGCGGCACTCGAAGCGGCCGCGAGCGAGTACATGAAAGCCTCCGCCACCATGATCCATTACGGCATGGGTTTGACGCAGCATCAGCTGGGCGTGCAGAACGTGTGCATGGTGTGCAACCTGCTCTTTTTGCGCGGCAATGTTGGCAAGCCGGGCGCGGGACCGTCGCCGATTCGCGGACATTCGAACGTACAGGGGCAACGCACCGTCGGCATCACCGAAAAGCCCGAGCTCGCGCCGCTCGACGTGCTGGCGAAACAGTTCGCCTTCGAGCCGCCGCGCGACAAAGGCATGAACATCGTCGAATCGTTCGAGGCGATGATCAACGGCAAGGTCGATGCGGTCATCAATCTCGGCGGCAATCTCGTGCGCTCGGTGCCCGATCGTGTACGCACGGAACCCGTGTGGCGCTCGCTGCGCCTGACAGTGAACGTCGCGACCAAGCTCAATCGCAGCTATCTCGTGCACGGCGACAAGTCCTACGTGCTGCCGTGCCTGAGCCGCATCGAAGTTGATACGCAGGCCAGCCGCGATCAGTCCGTGTCGATGGAAGACAGCACCGGCTGCATGCACGGCTTGCGTGGCGTGACGCCACCCGCGTCGCCCGATATCCGTTCAGAGCCGTATATCGTGAGCTCGTTTGCGAAGTACACGCTCAGCACGCGCTCGACGATCGACTGGGATCGCTGGTGCGGCGACTATGCGCTTATACGCGACGAGATCGCCAAGACATGGCCCGACACGTTCCACGACTTCAACGCACGGATGTGGACGCCGGGCGGTTTTCCTCGCCCTCTGCCCGCACGCGAACGCAAATGGAAGACGGAAAGCGGCAAGGCCGAGTTCTACGTGCCGGAGATGCTGGAGGAAGATCCCGACATGCCTGTGCGAGCCGGATGCGCTGCGCCTCACCACCTTGCGCAGCGACAGCCAGTTCACACGATGGATCTATGCGCTCGACGACCGCTTCCGCGGCATCGAGGACAGCCGTATGGTGCTGCTGATGAACGAACACGACATGCGTGCGCGCTCTCTACGCGAAGGCGATTGGGTGACGGCGGAAACCATCGCGTCGGATGGTGTCGAGCGACGCGTCGCGGGTCTGCGGGTGGTGACGTACGACATTCCGGACGGATGCATCGGCGGCTATTATACGGAATGCAATCCTTTGCTGCCGCTTTGGCATCACGCGAAAGAGAGCAAGGTGCCCGGCGCAAAATCGATTCCCGTTCGGCTCATCGCGCAGGACAAACCGCTTTCGTAAAGCACGCGTTTCGAACGCTCTATGCGCCTCTTGGCCGGTGCAGAATGAATTCTGACCAGCTAATCGAGGATATGTCCATGAGTCGTACAAGTGGGAGGCGACCGAAGCTCGTTCTTTTTCCGACGCGTCAGATGCCGCCGGCACCGGGCGCGTGCGAAGACGACTTTCAGATTTACGCATCGTATCGGGGCACCAGCGGCAGCGGTTTCTACGGCACGCTGAAGGTCGTCAGAAAGACCGATGGCAAGCTTCTTTTTCCGTTCGAAGGCGCGGCCAGC
>JAQFVI010000185.1 GCA_029439495.1 Caballeronia sp. BR6202001590007 | reverse complement strand
CGCCCTGAAAGTCGCCGTCGACGGCGAGCTTATGCGTGACCGTATCCGATGCGATTAGTTTCGCTGCGGTACGACCTTGCCGTCATTGCGGCTTGAGGCCAAGAGGCTGGCGCACCCGAGCCTTGGCCTGGCTTACTGCGCGGAAGTGGTTGAGAAGTCCGATGCCGTGCCGGCGAGCGGGCAAGCGAAACATCGGACAAAACAATTCACATGACGCATTTAACACGAAAAATGTGAATTGTTCAGTGGGTTCGCACACGCAAGCCAACCGATGCCACTTGACCGATCGATTGAAATCGACTCGATGTGCTGGTATGCACAATGGCCGCGGTCCTTCACTTGCGCTCGATCGATCATGCTGTGCGTGCCTTCAGACGGCGGCTTTGCTCGGCGTGGGCGCTTCGGAACCCGCGAGCGGTTTGGTCACATCGATCAGCACCGTATCCTCGCGCGATACTGCGTGCGGCGGCAAGCCGATGAACCGGCGCATCACGTTGCGCGTGATCTGATCGACGATCACATGGCTTTGCGCGTTGACGTCGGCCAGCACGCGCGCCCAGTCGGTCGTGCCACCGTTGAATACGGTGCCGCCGTCGGCGTTGCGCTGATAGACGCCCATCGCGCCGCTGCCGCCCACTTCCCAATCCGTCAGCACCGGCGTATCCGCGAGCTTCACGAAGCCATTCGGCTCGCCCGGCACGCCGTCCACTTCATAGCCGACGAGTCGGTCCTTCGCGCCGAATGTCTGACCGTTGCGCAGATTCGTACCGGCAAAGGCCCAATACGGGTTCGCCGTTCGGTCCCACTTCATAGGCGATCACCGCATACGCGCCCGATTCGAGCGCGGGTGCGTTCGGCTTGATGGTGACGACCGGCCAGTCCCAGTCCTTGTCGCATTGCATGGCGCCAAAACGCGCTGGCGATTGAAAAACGTACTTGCCGTTTTTCATTTCCGCCTTCACCGGGCCGCCGCGCAATACGGCGACCCCGGCGACGCTCTTCAGGGCTTCGTCGATGCCCTGTACGTAGATCGCGAGCGAAAAGCACGACCCTGGCTGAATGGCGAGCTGGAAAGACTCGCCGGCGGTGAACCCCGGCGCGATCGGATAGATCTGCATGCGACTGGCCTCGTTGATTTTTTATTATCGGATGGTTGTCCGGTGTTTCCGGGCGGCTTTCCGGTGCCGCTTTTTCAGCGCTGTCCTCTTGCCGATGACGTCTGACTCATACCCGACGCGGCGCGCGTGCCGGCGGTCGGCGCGCGCAGTTCCTTGCCGAGCATGCGCTTGATGAATTGCTTAGCCTGGAACCAGCGGCGATCCGCGACCATGCGATGGTAGAAACGTAGTTCCTTGGGCGTANCACCGACTCCGCGAACACGCGCTTGTCGACGCGTGCCGCCTGGAAGCAAGCGTAGGAGAAGACCTTGTGGAACATCGCGAGCCAGAACGGATCGTGCGCGTCGCCATTGCAGCGCGCGAGCGTTTCTTCCGCGCAGGTCGTGAGACTCGTCACGGTGAAGGGCGTGGCCTTCGTCGTGATGCTGCCGGCACGGCGGCGATAGAAGTACAGTTCGTCCGCGAGCCGATGCAGCGTGCGGGCGCGTGCATAGACCAGCGGAATGGCGGCGGCGTCTTCATACACGCGGTCCGCCGGAAACTCGATGCCGTTCCACAATTCACGCTTGTAGACGCGCGCGGCCGGAAACACCTGATACACGTTGGCGAAGTCGAGCAGCGCCGGCAGATCGCATTTGCGCGGGCCGGTGGTATTGCTTTCGATCAGCGTCACGCGATCGATCACCTTGCCGTCCATGTTGACGATGCCGACATTGAATTCGATGATGTCCGCCACGTTGTTGTCGAGCAGCGGCATGATCTTTTCGGTGAAGTCCGCGGACCAGACATCGTCGGAATCGAGAAAGCCGATATACGGCGATTTCGCTTCGGCGATGGCGCGATTGCGCGCCGCCGATACGCCGCGATTCTTTTGATGAATGACGTGGATATTGCGGCCGCGCGGCGACGTGCGCTGCACTTCGCGAATACGTTCG
>JAQFVI010000184.1 GCA_029439495.1 Caballeronia sp. BR6202001590007 | reverse complement strand
TTGACGAGGAAGTGCTCGACGAAGGCTTCGTCGACATCGATTCGATGATCCTTGCCGAGCGCCTGACGCGCGGCCGGATACAGCAATTCCTCTTCGATCATCGAATGGATCGCGAGCAGTTCGCAGGCACGCTGGACGAGCGTCGTTTTGCGTTCGAGATCGTCTTTCTGGGCGCGTTCGAAGGCATCGAAAAGCTGTTCGACGGCGCGATGATCGGCTTCGAGAATCTCCAGCGCATTGCAAGGACGTCTGGCGCGTCCTCTCGTTCACCCTTTAGCAATGCAGGTGCCATGCGCCGCGACATCCGCTTCGCGCACGATGCGCACCTTCCACCACGGCGGCAGCAGACAACGCACGTCGGCGCGCGAAGCGGTCGTCGATCAGATAAGCACGCCGTGATCGTCGGGCCCGCGTATCACGCGTCCTGCGGCCTGCACGACTTTCTGCAGGCCCGGAAAGAGATAGGCGTAGGCGTAGCCCGCGCCGAACGCATCGTGCAAGCGCGCCTTCATCTGCTCATTGACGGCGTTCAGTTGCGGCAAGCCTAGTGTCGCGNCCGCCCAGCACCGCGAAGCCGATGCCGCGTCCATCCGGCACGANCGGCCGACACTTGCGTCAGATACTCGAAGCTGCTGAAGAAGCTCAGGTAATTGCCCGGTGCGCGCGTGTACTGCGCCGCAATCATTTCGACGATGCGCGTGACCGATTGCGCGCGCTCGCGATAACGCGTCGAAACATCGGCGATGGCGTGAACGTCGAGCTGCCCCGCATCGAACGGCGAATCGACATCGATGCGCACACTCGTCTCGGGCAGGCTGAGCGTATCGGCATAGAAATGCGCGGGCGTGAGCGTCGCCGAAAACAGCGTGACGCTATGCGCGCGAAATGCACGGCATCGAAGTAGAAGCTCATCATGTCCGGCGTGAAGATATCGGCTGTTCGCCGAGCGCTTCGGTCATCTGCGCGACCAAGGTGCCGAGCGCTTTGAGCAAGTCGTTCGGCAATTCGGCATGCGCCGCATCGAGGGTGGCGAGCGCATCGAGGGCGAGCTGGCGACCGGCGCTTTTCGTGGTCAGGAAATAGATCTTGTCGAGCCCTTGCTTAGGCCATGCCTTGAGCAGCGGAAACAGCGTGCCGACCGTCTTGCCGATGCCGGTCGGCGCTTGCGCGACGAGGCATCGGCTCGACATCGCTGAACGATAGACCGCTTCGGCAAGCACGCGCTGCCCGGCTCGAAACTCGGCATGCGGAAACGCGAGCGTAGCCAGTGCCGCGTCGCGCGCTGCGCGATGCTGTACTTCTTGTTCGGCCCACGCGATGAAGCGCTCGCATTGCATGTCGAAATACGCCTTGAGCGCGGACGCCGATTGCGTTTCGACAAGCACGCTTTCGGTCTGCTCGACGATATCGAAATAGACGAGCGCGATATCGATGCTTTCGAGGCCGCGTTCGCAGCACATCAGATGCGCATAGACGCGCGCCTGCGCCCAATGCAGATGCCGATGATTGTCTGGCACCTTCTCCAGCCTGCCGCGATGCGTCTTGATATCTTCGAGACGGTTCTTCGCGGGATCGAAGCCGTCGGCACGGCTGTGCACGCGCAGCGGTCCGTAATCTTGTGATAGGGAAATTTCCTTCAGATAATCGGCAGGGCGACGGCCGGTAACGGTGAGATGTCCCGCGATACCTTCCCGCGCGCTCGGTGCGGGCGTGAAGCGCAGGTCGAGATCGCCCGCCTTGGTGGTGAACTCGCAGAGTGCGCGCACGGCGACGGTATAGGCGAGTACTGTATGCATGTACAGCAGTCTAGCATGCGCGCCAAGCTTGTTTTCATGGGGTTTTCGCGTTTTTGGCACCTGTCTCTCGGGCATCGTCGCTGCTGCAAACGCGATGAACGTTCTCTAGAATGAGGCGCACCATGAATCGCCGAGCAAGGATCGAAAGATGCAGCCGAGAAAGATGCAACCGACCGTCACGCCCGTCATCTCCAGCTGGCATGCGCACGTCTATTTCGATGCATCGACGCGCGATGCGGCGT
>JAQFVI010000183.1 GCA_029439495.1 Caballeronia sp. BR6202001590007 | reverse complement strand
CGCCCGCGGCGATGCGCCGCTCAACGCCTCGACACAGCGCGCGATCGGCGCGCGGGCACAGCATGCGCAGGAACTGGCGCGACAGGCACGCAAGAAGGTGTCGGCAATGGCACGCGCGCTGGAGCTGTCGCGCAAGATCAGACAGGCCGAAACGACGGCGACGCGAGCCGCAAGGCATCGGACGCGAATGCGCTGGTGCGGCGTCATCCGTGGCGCGCGGTGCTGGTCGCCGCGAGCGCGGGCATGGCGGTCGCCTTGCTGCAACGCCGCGGTCACGGCAACGATCGCGCACAGCACACCGACACGATGCGCAGCTAACGTCGCTCGAAGACTGCCGAACGTCCGACACTCCATTTGTTACTCAATTCGAGGTTAATCGTGCGGAGCAGCATACGACATCTATTACCGGCGGCGTGGCCGCCGGAACTTTTTCCACGCCCTCCTGTCGATTTTGAAATCACCAGTATTCTCCTGAAAAACCGTGTCCGGCGGGCCTTCACAGGACTGTGTGTTTTTCGAGACAGTCTTATTTTTCCAGTTCTTAAGTTTTGAAACAGTGCGTTATTCTCTACGCTGGCAGCAACGATTTTAATCATTCGCGTGGAGAATTCGATGAAACGATTCGCACTGACGTCCCTCTCGCTGGCCTTGCTCGGCGGAGCTGGCGCGGCCCAGGCTCAAACGAGCGTGACGCTGTATGGCGTGATCGATGCCGGTCTCGGCTATGTGAGCAATGCCAACCGTGCCGGCGACCATCAGTTCGCCATGATCAACGGCAATTTGTCCGGCGATCGTTGGGGCTTGAAGGGTCAGGAAGGCCTTGGTGGCGACCTGAAGGCCATCTTCCAGTTAGAAAACGGCTTCGACATCGGCACGGGCCGTCTGGGTCAGGGCGGTCGCGAATTCGGCCGTCAGGCATTCGTCGGTCTGTCGGGCAATCAGTGGGGTACAGTGACGTTGGGTCGCCAATACGACTCGCTGGTCGACATGGTTCAGGGCATCACGGATGACAACTACTGGGGCGCGGTGTTCGCGACGCCGGGTGACGTCGACAACTACGACAACTCGCTGCGCGTGAGCAACGCCGTCAAGTACGTTTCGCCGAACTTCGCCGGCTTCCAGGTCGAAGGCCTGTACGGTGTGTCGGGCGTGGCGGGTGCGAACGGCCAGGGTCAGACGTGGTCGGCAGCGGCGACGTATAACAACGGCCCGCTGGCAGTCGCAGGCGGCTACTTCTACGCGAACAACCCGACGGCTGGCCGTACCGCGGTCGGCAGCACGGGCTGGAACAGCACGACGTCGGACGCTCTGTTCGATGGCCCGATCAACAATGCGTACACGACGGCTCACGCCATCGGCATCGCGCGTGGCGCGGTTCAGTACTCGATCGGCGCGTTCACGGTCGGCGGTTCGTACAGCAATGCGCAGTTCAATTCGGATGCCAGCTCGCGCTTCGGCTCGCAGCACTACAACGTCGGCAACGGCTTCCTGAACTTTCAGGCTACCCCGGCACTGCTCGTCGGCGTCGGCTATTCGTACACGAAGGCAGGCGGCGATTCGTCGGCGACGTACCATCAGGCCAGCGTCGGCGCGGACTACTCGCTATCGAAGCGTACGGACCTGTACGCAGTCGGCGCGTACCAACACGCGAGCGGCGATCAGCGTAACGGTTCGACGGGTCTGAAGGAATCAGCTCAAGCGTCGATCGGTTCATATGGCTATGACAGCGGCAGCAGCCATCAAGAGATCGTGATCATCGGCGTGCGCCACAAGTTCTAAAATAACCTGCAGGTGAGGCATGCGAGTGCCTCGCTCAGCGGGAGCAACAGCGACTCGAAAACCACTGGTTTTGCCGGTGGTTCTTTTTTGGGCCTCTCCTGTGTTTCTTTTGGGTAGTATATAGACTGGGGACATGGTTGACCCATTGTCGG
>JAQFVI010000182.1 GCA_029439495.1 Caballeronia sp. BR6202001590007 | reverse complement strand
TTGTCGCCGACGTATCTGACAGTCATGCCGATGTGCAGCCGTTGTCGAACCTCGAGAATGCGTCACGGGTCATCGAGCATTTTGCCGATAGTCAAATAGAGGCGATACAACTCGGCGCTGGGCGCTGTCGAAGAGAGTCGAGGATGTCCATGAATGTCGGGGCGTTTAGCAGGCAAGCGGTAGCATGCACGCGATTGACGAGATACGAGGACAACTTGTCGAGTGTTTCCTTCAGCCACGCATACGGTTCGAAACCGTTCAGGCGAGCCGTACCAAGCAGTGAATACATTGTGGCTGTCGCACAAGTGCCTCGTGGCGAGCCCGCGAAAGTCCAGTTGACTCTTCCAAGAGCAATCGGCCGGATCTGCCGTTCCAGCGCGTTGTTGTCGGGTAACAGAACACCGCTCTCTGTGTAGCGAATCAGCGCTTGCCAATGACGTAACGCGTAGCCAAACGCTTTGGCGAGCGGTGCCTGAGCCGGCAAACCAATGACGTTGTCTTCCAGCCATTGACGGAACTTTGCAAATACCGGTAAGGCCTCAGTTTGCCGCGCCGCGTATTTGATGTCGGGTGTCTGATGGTTGATTCGCGACTCGATGGCATATAGTTGGGCGATTCACTGCAGCGCCTGTGCCGCGAGCCCGGGCTTGCTTTGGGTCTTGGCGATTTCAAAGAACCGTCGGCGGCAATGCGCCCAGCAACCGACCGCGATGATGTCGCCGGTTTCATAGAGCGCCTCGTGGCCGCTGTATGCATCGGCCTGCAAGTAGCCTTTGTAAGTTCGCAGGTACCGTTGCGGATGTGAGTCCGCGCGCGTCTCAGCGAACTCGAACACGACCGCCGGAGGGTGATCTACCCAGACGCCATTCTTCTCGCGTTGGCCCGCACCCAGATAGCCCATAATCGCGCCGTGCGAGTGGTCTTGCGGCCCTTCTCGAGCAAAGGCAGTGTTGTGTCGTCGACGTGCATGCGAGGCGCCTGCAACTAGTGCGCACGCAACGGTGGCATAAGCACAGCAAGCAATTCTGCTGCGGCCAACTTCCACTCGCACAGCGTGGCCCGCGGCAGGCGAATACCGCGACGCGCATAGCGCATCTCTTGCCGATTCAAGGGCAGATGATCGACGTAAGTGTTGACCAGGATGTTTGCGAGCAGGCTCGCGCTCGCATTACTCTTGGGCAGTGGCGAGGGCTGAGCGCTCGCGGTCACGATGGTCGACTCCGCCATCCTTCTTCACTGCATACTTGAAGCGGATGTGTTCGATGACCGTAAGCCTTGACGGCTCGTAATGCAACGTCTCGCTGCGCTCTTCACCGATGCGCTCAAGTGCCTCGAATGCGGCCTTCTGTTCATCGCTCAGGTCATATTCGATGCGCGTGCGTGGCAAGTCCTTTGGCAACGCGGGGTGTCCCTTGCGGGTGTGCCCTGTGACTGGAACCTTCGTCGGCTCGGGAGGAACAGGAATATCTATGGCGGCGTCAAACAGCTCGATCTGACCCGCCAGGTGTTCGGAACTCGCGCCGAAGCGCGCGCGATTGAGCTGCGCGATCTGGTGCTGCAGGCTCTCCAGTTGCTCCCACAACAGGCACGCGAGCCGGTTCTGGGCTTGCAGCGCCTCGAGCTCGTGTGGCAAATCCCCGGCAGTGATGGCGGCGGGCAACATGTCAACCATGATGCCCAACTCGCGCGACGTTTACAAGCTTCGCGAGCCCTGAATGGCGGGCGTTTCAGGCGCTTACGCTACGCGCGTCACAGGGACGGTGCGATGAGGTTCGCGCGCTGGAATCGCTATACCTTCGAGCCAGGCATTGAGCTCCGCGAGCGTGAAACCGCGTTGTGCCAGTGCCGAGGGCGATGGAAAATGCCCATGTTCAAGCCGCTTGTACCAGAGCGCGAACCCGGTGCGGTCCCAATACAGGCACTTCACCT
>JAQFVI010000181.1 GCA_029439495.1 Caballeronia sp. BR6202001590007 | reverse complement strand
AGCGAGTTCGCGCAGATGCCGTCGAAGCCGAGCGTCTTCGCAACCGCGTGGCGGTCGATCGGATAGCTCGTGCTCGCGAGTGCTGCCGCGCCGAGCGGCAGGCGGTTCACGCGCTTGTGCGCGTCCTGCATGCGTTCCGCGTCGCGCGAGAACATTTCGACGTAGGCGAGCAGATGATGGCCGAAGGTCACCGGCTGCGCGACCTGCAAATGCGTGAAGCCCGGCATGATGGTGTCCGCGTGCCGCTCGGCCATGTCGATCAGCGCGAGGCGCAGGTCCTTGAGTAGCTCGACGATTCGGTCGATCTCGCCGCGCAGCCACAGGCGGATGTCGGTCGCGACCTGATCGTTGCGCGAGCGGCTGGTGTGCAGGCGCTTGCCGGCATCGCCGATCAGCGCGGTCAGGCGCGCCTCGATGTTCAGATGCACGTCTTCTAGATCCAGTTTCCACTCGATTTCGCCGCGCTCGATTTCGCCCTTGATTTGCGTCATGCCGCGCTCGATGGCCGCGAGGTCGTCCGCGCCGATGATCTTCTGTGCCGCGAGCATCGATGCATGCGCGAGTGAGCCCTGAATATCGACGAGCGCGAGCCGTTTGTCGAAGAACACCGACGACGTATAGTGCTTGACGAGTTCCGACATCGGCTCGGAGAAGCGAGCCGACCAGGCTTCGCCTTTTTTGTGGAATTGGGACGTCATGGTGATGTGATGTGCGGTGAAGGCAGCAGTTTCGACGATTCGAAGCCGGAAGCCCAGGATTTTAACAAATGGCGTTACGGGTTCCCGACCAGGATCACGAGCTTGAAATCTTCGCGATGCGCAGGTTTGAAGGTGATCTGATTGAACACAACGCGTCCGTTCTGCGGATGGTCGAAGGCCCGTTCGCCGCTTTCGCGTTCGAAGACGTCCTGTGACGACCAGAAGCGCGCGGGTCGGCGACGTGAACGTGTAGGTCAGCAGGTTGCGGTCGTGCTCGCCGTCGAGCCAGCCGACGAAGAGCGCCGATGCGTGTTCGTTCCGGCGCAGCGCATTCCATTGCCGGTCGAGCACGTAGGCGGGTGTGCCATAAGCCCGACCGTATCGAGCAGCGCGGCGGGTGCACCGCGGAATTCTTGTCTGACGGGTTCATCGAGGGGAGGTGGCTGATTTCCGATGTGGACCGGATGTCGACGGGTGGTCGGGATACCAGGATAAGTGGACAACTTGTACCGGTACAGAGGCAACTCTATTGTAGCCCGACGCGTCCCCGTCACTACACGAAGGAGTTTCGATGAAACATCACGATCAGGTTGCCGAAGCGTTCGGCTCGACTGCCGCGGCTTATCTCACGAGCGCGGTACACGCGAGCGGTGCGGACTTGCAGGATTGTCGGCGACCTTTGCCGCGACGTGCGGCAATGCGAAGGTCTTCGACATGGGCTGCGGCGCGGGCCATGCGAGCTTTGCGATCGCGCCGCATGCGAAGGAGGTTGTCGCTTACGACATCGCCCCGCCGATGCTCGCGACGGTCGAGGCGGCGGCGCGCGAACGCGGGCTTGGATCGATTCGAACGCAGCAGGGCGCGGCCGAGTCGCTGCCGTTCGAGGACGGGTACTTCAACTGGGCGGTGAGCCGGATGAGCGCGCATCACTGGCGCGACGTGCCGGCGGCCCTTCGCGAGGTGCGTCTTGTGTTTGCGCCGAGCGGTGGCGGATTCGGCTGGACTTCGATAGCTGGGTCGGGCGGATGAGGGCACCGCACGAGCATGTACACGCGATTCGGTCTCTTTGGACCGGGGCGCCGGATGAAGTCCGGCAGGCAGTACTTTGCTCTTGGAGACGATTTTTCGTTTGAGCTTAATGTGGTTAGGGTTGAAGTTTTTTTCTTTCTGACGTGTGGTGGTTGCTGGTTTCTTGCTGTTTAGGTTTCTG
>JAQFVI010000180.1 GCA_029439495.1 Caballeronia sp. BR6202001590007 | reverse complement strand
GGCCGACCGTGCATTTCGCCGCCGAATATGCGCCGACGTCCGCGATGATGAACTACATCCGCTACGACACCACATACAAGTCGGGCGGCTTTTCATCCTTGGGACCTTATGCGTCGGAAACGCTCAAGGGCTTCGAGATCGGCACGAAGTCGCTATGGAATGCACAGCGCATTCAGTTCAATGCGAGCGTGTTCGACTACGACTATTCGGGTCAGCAGATCGCACAACTGGTGCCTTTCGCGGACGGGCGCGTCGGCACGAAGATCGTCAATGCGGGCCGCACGCGCATCTATGGTGCCGATGCCGACGTGCGCGCGCTGATCGACCCGCTCGGTCTCGTGACGCTGTCGGTCGCGTAGCTGCATGCGCGATTCACGGATTTTCTTGTCGATGCCGGTGGTGGACAGAACGTTCAACTCGCAGGGAACGCGCCGCCGCAAAGTCCTGTGATGACCATCGGCATCGGCTTGGGACTTGAACATGAGTGGAACCTGTCGTTCAGCAGGATCGTCGGACGCGCGAACGCGAAGTTTCAAAGCGACCAGCACTTCACGATCTTCAATTACGACGACGATTATCAGCGGCCTTATATCACCGCCGATCTTTCGGCGACGTACATTCCGAATCACAAGAATGTCAAGTTGATGGCTTACGGCTTACGTACGCAACGTGACGAATCACCGCGTCTATACGGCGGCGGAAGAATACAGCTTCGACAATGCGTATCGCTATGCCTTCGCTGCGCCGCGCACCTTCGGCGTCAAGGCCACCTACTTCTGGTGATGCACGGGGCATGCGCGCCGTTCCGGTAAGCTTCGCTCAACGGCTAAGCAGGAACGTCGTGCGATACCTTCGTCCATACGCAATTCGCTGGTCTGGATCTTCGATGTCTTCGAAGACGATCCGACCTTTATCAAGCGGCGCATGTTCGGTTGCGATGCCGCGTATCTCGACGGACTGGTGATGTTGATCGCCGCCGATCGCGCGAAGCCGTGGAATGGCTTGATCGTGGCTACGTCGCAGGAGCGTCATGCCGCGCTCGTGAGTGAGATTCCCGCGTTGCGTGTGCATCCGGTGATCGGCAAGTGGCTGTATGTGCCAGAGGACGATCCCAACTTCGAGGATGTTGCGGCGAAGCTCACGCAACTGGTGAAGGCGCGCGATCCGCGCATCGGCGTAGAGCCGAAACCGCGCAGGCGCTTCGGCAGATCGGCACTGCCGAAGACATGAACCATGCTGCGGACGAGCATCGCGCTCGTCCTTCGTTCATGTCCCGCGCGTTCAGGACGCGTTGACGGAATCCTTGAACGCATTGCCCGCGGTGAACTTCACCGTCTTAGCGGCGGGAATCGTGATGGATTCGCCCGTCGACGAATTGCGACCCGTGCGTTCCGCTTGCAAACGAGCCGAAGCCGATGAGCTGAACCGTGTCGCCTCGCGTGACAGCCTACATGACCGTATCGAAGATCGCGTCGATCGCGGCGCCGGTGCTGGCCTTGCTATCGCCGGTTTCGCGCCGAGACTGCGTCGATGAGTTCCTGTTTGTTCAGGATTACATTTTCCTGATGAAGCGCCCGACGAGCGCGGATTGGGCGTCACCCCACCGCATCTACCGCAGGACAGGCAACTCTCTTACCTTCGGAAACGTCGACGGCGCGCCGTTCCGGCAAGGGTTCGTGCTGCATGCGACCCGCTCGTGCGTTTGCAAAGCGGCGTTTGGCGAAGCTAAAATGTGCGCTTGTAAAAATCGACAGTTAGTTGCAGCATAATACATTTAAAGCTTCAGAACTCGTATTTCATACGGATACCAAACTAAATCGTCGAAGCGCCGTTCGACGGCATATCAATCGAACATCGTGGTATG
>JAQFVI010000179.1 GCA_029439495.1 Caballeronia sp. BR6202001590007 | reverse complement strand
CCGCGCCCGAGCCGCCGCCGAAAGCCGCGCCCGCCGCCGCGCCGAGCGCGGTGCCGACGACGGCGCTGCCGACCGCGCTATTGGTCGCGGCCTGGTTCGCATCGACGCCGCCGACCTGGTTGATCGCGAACTGGCGGCACGAGCCGTCCTCCGCGCGGAATTGATCGAAAGTCTTGCCCGTGCCGGGCAGCGCCATCACGGACGGGTCGGTGGGCATCACCGTGCAAGCCGTGAGGCCGAGAGCCGCGAACAGCACGGCGAGCCTTGAGATGTTCATGTTTCGTGCGAAGTCTTGTCTGGATGGGAAGCAGCAATGAGCGTTGCCGCGGCACGCGCGTCAGTTCGACGGCGGCGGCGTCGCGGGCACTTCGCGCCAGCCGGCGGCGCATTGCTTCACGTAGGGATAGTAAGCCTTCGCCGATTCGCAATAATAATACCAGGTGCCGGGTTGCTGCGCGGGCGACCCGTCGGCGACGGGCTGGCCTTGTTCGACGTATTGCATCGGCGCGAGCGGCTCGACGACCACGGGCGCGGCCGGATAGTAATAAACCGGCGGAGGCGGCACATACGGGTAATACATCGGGCCGCTAACCCATACGCCGACGCGGCCCCACGCATAAGCGTGACCGGCGATGCCCGCGCTGCACAGGAACGCGAGCGCAACAGAAGCCTTCAGGCGATTCACGATGTTCTCCAGAAAGATTATTTGCCCGATCGAGCGTGAAAGACGATATTCGGACGCCGTCACGTGCTGCGGACGACGTATCTTCGAACGCTATGCCTGTTGCGAGCGAAATTCAATTACAGCACCGGACTCAATTACAGCACCGGACGCGTTTTTCTGGCCGTTACGCGGTAACAATCGTCGAAAGCGGACCGATGCGCGGTGCAGCGATCAGGCCCGCAGCACGGTGACGCCCGCCGCTTCGAGCAGTGCCGTGAGCTGCGCATCGGTCGATGCCTCGACGATGACCGTCTGCGCAAGCTCGATGCCACCGATGCGGTAAGCGGACGCCGCGTTGAGCTTCGCCGCCGACGCGAGCACGACGGTTTCGGCGGCGCGCGCGGCGAGCGAGCGCTTGATGTGCGCTTCCTCGAAATCGCCGGTGGAAAGGCCCGCCGCCGGATGCACGCCGGTCACGCCCATGAAGTAGAGATCGGCGTTGACATGCGACATCGCTTCGACGGCGGCAGCGCCGATTGTGACGATTGAATGCTTGAAGAGCCGGCCGTCGATCAACACGACTTCTACCGACGCATGCTCCGCCAGCGCGACCGCGACGCTCGGACTGTGCGTGACGATGGTCGCCGCGAGGGTTCGCGGGCAATTGCTGCACGAGCAGCGCCGAGGTCGTCCCGCCGTCGACGATGACGACCTAACCCGGCGCGATCATCTCCGCCGCGCGGCGCGCGATGCGCCGTTTCGCGTCCGATTCCATTTCCTGCCGGCGCGCGAACGACGCCGTCGCGGGCGACGCAGGCAGCGCGCCGCCATGCACGCGCTGTAGCATGCTTTCGGCGGCAAGTTCGCGCAGATCGCGCCGGACGGTGTCTTCCGACACGCCGAAGCGCGCGCTCAGTTCGATGGCGAACACTTGACCGTCGCGCCGGAACGCGTCGAGGATCTCGTTCTTGCGTTGGCTGGTCAGCATGGCGTCGGTTCCGATAAAAAGTCGCTGCACGAATCTGCTTGATATTGTATTGCACGAAACTGCACGTTACCATGCGTGCATCGAAACGTCGATCCCGACACAGGAGAAAGTGTGATGGAGACCAAGGAACGCGTGCGCGTCGTCGATAC
>JAQFVI010000178.1 GCA_029439495.1 Caballeronia sp. BR6202001590007 | reverse complement strand
CGAAGCGACTGCAACGGCATATTCAAACGATGAAGGCATCGACGTGGTGCTAGAGGATGGTTCCGGTGCACGAATCGGTGTGCAGGTAAAGACAAAAAGATTCTGTGGAAGTGGGACAGATCAGAGCATTCCTGGGTGCACTGCTGCTGGGGAAGTTCACAAGAGGCATCTTCGTCTCCTCGTCCCGGTTTCGCAGAGGCGCAACTCGCGCGGCGCAGAAAAGCTCGGAATGCTTGATGCCAATCGAACTGATCGATGCGAGTCGCTTACTGGACATGCTCGGGTCAGTCCAGTTGAAACATGCACCCAGGCCGGAGGATTGCGGAATAGGGCAGGTCGTTCCTCTGCGATTCCTTGTGTGAGTTACAGTCACTTAAACACGCTCTGACGTCGTTTGAGACGCCGTGTAGTTGGGAAGCGGCCCGTGCGCGAAACAGGATCCACTGCCAATAACGCACGTTGGTCGAGCCTCAGAGGCGTGTGCAGAGCTGCCAGTTTGAGCGCGGCTCCTCGCTGTCGTGGTGCCCTTCCGTTTTGCGGGCGACCGAGCCTTCTTGGTCGCTGCCGCCTTCGTCGCGGTCTTGGTTTTGGCGGTCGCCTTAGGTGCTGTTTCGGGCACTGCCAGTGTTAGATGCAAGCCCATAGCGCCGATTACTTTCATGATCGTCGCGAACTCGGCGTTTCCCTTATTGGAGAGCGCGCGGTACAACGCTTCACGCGCGATGCCCGACTCGCGTGCGAATGCCGTCATGCCACGCGCTTTGGCAACATCACCCAGCGCCGCCTGGATTTCGACCGGATCGCCTCCTTCAAACGCTTGAGCGAGGTACAGCCGGCAGTCGTTCTCGTCCTTCAGATACTTCGACGCGTCAAACTCCATCAAGTCGCTGACTTTCATGTCAAAACTCCAATTCTTTCACGATGACCTTGGCGCGCTTTATCGCGCTTTATATCTGCGGACTGTGAGGATTTGTCGCCACCGCACAGGAGATCACCAAAACGTCGCCACGCTGCGTGAAATACACGCGGTAGCCCTTGCCTATATCGATCTTCATCTCTGAAATGCCATCACCTACGGCACGCCAGTATCCAAGATTACCAAGCCGAGCCCGGCTTAGCCGACCGACGATTGCCGTAGCGGCCTAGCGATCCCACACGCGGGTTAGCCAAGTGTCAAACTAGGGCGTAGTGATCAGCTTTGTCATGCTCGATTGTAATTCTTGGGTTACATTAAATTAAACGATCCGGCTGGCGTGTGCAACCATGCGGATTGTCGCGTCCGACAAAACAACCACGCCAATGTCACCTTCGCGCTACATTAACCCGCCATAACGACTCACGAAGGTGACATTTCGCATCCCGGCACCTGGTCATGTTCACCACCCACTCCCTCTTCTTCGCCATCTTCCCCGACGAACCCGCCACTGCGCGCATCGCCGAACTCACGGCCCGGCTGCGCGCGGAACACGGCCTCAAGACGCAACCAATCCCCGCCGCCCGCCTGCACATCACGCTGCGCTATCTCGGCGCGTTCGACGGCCTGCCCGACGACCTCGTGCGCCACGCGTGCGACCTCGCATCGACGCTTCCATCCGAACCGGTCGAGATCACGCTCGACCGCATCGAATCCTTCTCCGGCCGCCGGATCAAACGGCCGCTCGTGCTCTCCGGCGACGCTGGCGAATCGCTCGCCGCGCTCGAACGGGCCTTGCGCGAGGGCAGCCCGCCGGACCATCGACATCCCCGGTTTGCATATT
>JAQFVI010000177.1 GCA_029439495.1 Caballeronia sp. BR6202001590007 | reverse complement strand
CCCTCGCCAGCCTTGGGTAGCGTGCGATAATTATACATTCGCCGTTCGGCAGTTTTGCCCGGGCAGGCTTGTAGGAATCGAACAAACAGATAGTGAATATGGTTACGACGATTAGGCCGGTTGTGCTTTGCGGTGGCTCGGGTACGCGCATGTGGCCGCTGTCCCGAAGCGGTTACCCCAAACAGTTTCTGACTTTGCATGGAGAACTCTCTCTGCTGCAGCAGACTGTCAGACGTATGGATGGGCTGAAGCAGGTCACGGCTCCCATCGTCATTGCCAACGACGAGCAGCGCTTCCTCGTCGCGGAGCAACTGAGGCAAGCCTCGATCGAGAACTCGTCGATCATCCTGGAGCCTGTCGGTCGAAATACGGGTCCCGCGATTGCCGCAGCAGCCCTGATTGCGCTTCGGTATGATCCCGATGCGATGCTTCTCGTGCTTCCTGCCGACCACGTCATTAAAGACGAGGATCGCTTCCACGAAGCTGTGATGCGTGGGTTGGCGCATGCGGAGGCGGGTGCGCTCGTGACGTTCGGTATTCAGCCGACGAGCCCGCGCACGAGCTATGGCTACATTCGCCGTGGCGATGCGCTGTCGGCGGCCGACAACGCCTATCGAGTTGCCGCGTTCGTAGAGAAGCCGGATCTCGAACGGGCGACGCAGTTCGTCTCCGGCGGCGATCACTACTGGAACAGCGGAATGTTCCTTTTCCGCGCAGATGCCTACCTGCGCGAACTGGCGCAATTCGCCTCGGACGTGCTGGCGCATGTGAGAAATGCTGTCGAGCGCTCGCACGAGGATCTCGATTTCCTGCGGCTGGACGCTGAGAGTTTTTCGGCCGCTCGCTCGGATTCGATCGATTACATGGTGATGGAGCACACGCGGCATNCAATACGAACGATACTTTCGTGCGCAGCGAGCATCGCATGGTGTCCGTAGTCGGCGTCGACAACCTGATCGTGGTGGAGACCGCGGACGCGGTGATGATCGTGGCCAAAGACGCGGCGGACGATGTCAAGAAGGTTGTCGAGCAGCTAAGCGCGCAAGGGCGCTCGGAATCGCAGACGCACCGTAAAGTGTATCGTCCTTGGGGCAGCTATGAGGGCGTGGATCGCGGTCACCGCTTTCAGGTGAAGCGCATCGTTGTCAATCCGGGCGGCACGTTGTCGTTGCAGATGCATTACAACCGCGCCGAGCACTGGATCGTCGTGAGCGGAACGGCGCATGTTCTGAACGGCGACAAGACCATCCTGCTTTCGGAAAATCAGTCAACCTATATTCCGCTCGGTACACCGCATCGCCTGGAAAACCCCGGCAAGGTGCCGCTCGAAATGATCGAGGTCCAGTCGGGAACGTATCTGGGCGAAGACGACATTGTCCGCTTGCAAGACAACTACGGTCGCGTGCAGTCCAGTTGATCTGTGCTGCGAACCTGCACGATGTGCTGCTTTTCACGCGCGTCGCGCATTCCCGTCTTCACAGGTGACTAGTTGAACATTCTTACCTCCCCGCAGAGGATACTGCGTTCCCTCTTCAGGAATCGCCGGCTGATTCTGGCGTTGACCGTTCGAGAAGTGCTCGGGCGTTACCGTGGCTCTGTCCTCGGCCTGTTCTGGTCGATCTTTCAACCCATCCTTATGCTAGCCGTCTACACGTTCGTGTTCGGTCTCATTTTTCGTTCGCGCTGGCCGGGCGGCACCGGATCGAGAACCGAGTTCGCGCTTGTTCTGTTCTC
>JAQFVI010000176.1 GCA_029439495.1 Caballeronia sp. BR6202001590007 | reverse complement strand
GCACCATCAAGGCCCGCGAACTCGCGAGACAGCTGGACTTTGTCGAGGACTTCTTCCATTGCCCGATCCGACAGACCGAACCACTGTTGCATGAAGTGAATGTTCAACATTGTCCAACCGGAAATGGTGGAAGGCCAGTCTTTCCCTTTGATAATGCGGCTCGATCAACTCAATTAGCCTCAACCACGGCAGCACTCATCTCATCTCCTCCAAGAACCCTCGTTTGCACCTATGCTGGGTTGACACGTTCAAGCCGAGATGAAGGCCACGATCATTGTGCTCCCGTCCTCAGTGAGGAGTTCACGCAGAACCTGCAGGCGTGGATACATCATGGAGAGCCACTGGCTGTGCTCAAGCCGGTCGTCGTAATGCTCGAATGCGCTTTGGGTGTTGTACGGTGGGTCAATGAAGATGCACTTGACGCGGCCGGCATAGAAGGGCACCAATGCTTTGAGCGCCAGCAGGTTATCACCCTGAATGACGAGATTCTCGGCTGCAGCCGATGCATCTCCGTAAGTCGCTTCGCGGTTCAGCAGATGGTAGGGAACCTCGCGAGCGAAGCCTTTTGCTTGGTTCTTGTTTACCCAGTCGAGAAACGGCATAAAGCTGGTGTTCGGAAGAGATGAGGTTCGCCATTTTAGCTTTCCACTGACCAGGGCCCGGGGCAATCGAAATCAGGTGGTTTCCAACGCGTTACCGGTTCGGATGGCGACAGCCACACCGCGGTAACGATCAGGCTTACCCGATCCGAAGACCGGCAAGCCGTTCATCTTCAGGCAGTACTTCCCGATCTTCCTCCAGAAAGAGATCGGCAAAAACATGAAAACGTGCTTGTCAACAGCGATTTTCTTGCTCTGCACGGTATTGACTGCCGGTCGAACGGTGCGCCAAGTTAGGCTGATGAGTGAAACCGACCTGCCGCATCGGAAGACTCAGAAGCAAAAGGCCGGGCAAAATTCGGCCTTGCCTGTCACCGCACGATACCGTGCCCGGTAGCTGGAGCGGGCACAACGTCCATATTAGAGGCTCTGTGTTCGCTTGCTTTCGAGTTTCACGCCCTCAACCTGACTGATTTCGCCTTTTACGCTGCCAACGCCTCGCCGGTACGACACCTCATAACACTGGCCCACAGTGGGCTCTTTCTGGAATAGGTTGCGGTCGTGCTGCACGATGCCTTTGTTCGAAAGCTGGTAGATGTTGCCGTGATCGACGTGCAGGACCTGTCCGCCAAACGTCTGCGGGTGGACGTTCTTCGCTGCCTTGGCTGCATCGACCAGATGATAAACACCGCTCGGCAAGCCATTGTCGGCCAGGGTCTTCATCGTGAGCCACTGGCCTTGTGTGTAGCGGTCGATCAAGCGGCTGCCGTTGTGAACTGACACCTTTGTGTTGCCCTCAGCGCTTGCTCGGCTCTTGGATTCCATGCTGTTCTCTCCTTATGCGATGCGAACGGCGCGCGGCCGGCGGTCATGCTTCTGTTCGCGTTGTTGTTCCTGCTGCTCCGCTTGTTGCCGCGTGCGCGCTTGATGTTTCTCAATGGCCTTGCCAACAGCGGCTTTTACTTGGCTTTCCAAACCATCAGTACCAAGCTCGCTTTTGGTCGCAAGGTCGTTGAAGTCGGTATGCGCTTTCATCGCGCGCAGAGCCGAAAGCTGCTCGGCACTAAGCAACGCCTGTTTGAGCTTACCAGCCTCCTGTTCTGTGAGCGAAATCTTCT
>JAQFVI010000175.1 GCA_029439495.1 Caballeronia sp. BR6202001590007 | reverse complement strand
TTTGTATTGTCCCTAATCGACTGATCGGCAAGGGGTTTTTCTCTGTTTGGCATTTCGTATGCAAAGTGTCGAGCGCGCTGTAAGTAATGCTGTATTCAAGACCAGTGAAAACCCGGGCAGCAGGTAAGTCACATCGTACAAGCAGTCCTGCAACTTATAATGAGCCGTCAGATATCCATCGATCGGGCTCTCAATGTCACAAGCTCTCGCTTCGGGCGCGCTGCGTCGCTTCCGCAATCTCACCGAAGAAGTCGTCGCCGAACTGTCGGAACGGATCAAGAGCGGTGCGCTTCAACCAGGCGACAAGCTGCCGACCGAATCGGAAATCATGGCGCAGCTAGGTGTGAGCCGCACGGTCGTGCGGGAATCCATCTCGAGGTTACGGCGCGACTCGTGCAGACCAAGCACGGCATCGGCACGTTCGTGCTGGCAGCGGCCGAGCAGGATCGCTTCCAGATCGAAGCCGCCGGGGAGCAACGATTCGCGACGTGATGGTGATCCTCGTGATGGTGATCCTCGAACTGCGCATCAGTCTGGAAGCAGAGGCTGCGGGACTCGCCGCCATGCGCCGCACGGAAGAGAACCTCGTGCAGATGCGCCATGCGCTCGACGAATTCGAGCGACACATCGCGCAGGGCACCGGCAACGCGGTCGCAGCCGATGTGGCCTACGGGCAACCGGTATTTCCACAGCATCCTCAGTCAGCTCGGCAATACGATCATTCCGCGCACGCGCGTCAATTCGGCCGCGCTGGCGCATAACGATCCTTCCGGCTATTTCGACCGCGTGAACCGCGAGCACGAAGACATCTACGATGCGATCGAGCGTCGCGATCCGGAGGCCGCACGAGCCGCAATGCGCATGCATCTTTCCAATAGCCGCGAGCGTCTGCGTCGTGCGCAGGAAGAAGCGTCGGCCAAGACGTCGGACGCGACTTGAGCGGCACGTTTAGCGTCGTGTTCAGCGTTTGTTCGTAGCGTGAGCCGTGTCGTCCAAGGTTCGGATGCAGAACGCCTGGTCGTCATCTCGGGCTGCTCGGTGGCGGCAAATCATCGCTACTGGCGGCACTCGCGCATCGCGATTATCGGACTATCGAAGAGCCGGGGCGCCGCATCGTAGACGCGCAGATTCGTCAGGGTGGTGACGCATTGCCCTGGGTCGATCTCGAACAATTCCTGTTGACGACCCGCGCATTGGCGCTTGCCGATCGAGAGCAGGCAGAGTCGGATCAAGGCTGGACGTTCTTCGACCGAAGCGTGATCGATGCCGAATCGGGCCTCGCGCATCTGCGCGGCGAGGTCTTGGCGATTCGTGGCGACAGTCCGCTTCGTTATCATCGACGCATATTCATGACGCCGCCCTGGCCGCAGATCTACACACGCGACGAGGCGCGACGCCACGACTTGAGCGACGCGGAAGCGGAGTACGCTCGACTGCTTCGCGACTATGCAGCGCTTGGCCATCAAGTCGTTCTGCTTCCCAAGCTCGATGTAATGGCGCGCGTGGACTTCGTTCTGCAAAGCCTTGACGCTTGATCGGCGCGCTTAAGCGGTCCATCTGCTCATCGCGTGCAAGGTCGCAACGTTTGCGCGTTCAAAGCTTTCTCGGTCCTTGCACAATGGCCTATAGCTTATCGGGTATGGCGATGACCAAAGCGACATTCGCGCTACCATCCTTCCCGCTCGACCTTTA
>JAQFVI010000174.1 GCA_029439495.1 Caballeronia sp. BR6202001590007 | reverse complement strand
ATATCCGAAATCGACATTGATCACGCCGTTGCGATCGAGAAAAAGCGCCTTAGCTTTCATCTACGCTGGTGCAAAACAAATTCGGAATGAATGTTTGCGCGCGCGCATAATCGCCCGGCACGCCGATATCGATAAACTCGCCGACGTCGGGATAGACACGCACGTCGATTGCGTCAAGCGCGGTGCTCAGGTAATCGCGCTCGAAAGAAAACTGCTGCGGATGATCGTGGCTCAGCAAACGTCGCGCATCGATCGCATAGATGCCGGCATTGATGAAGCCCGCACCATCGCGCTTCTCGGCGAATGCAAGGAGACGCCGCGTCGTTTCGTCGAAGGCCAGTGTTCCATAGCGCGATGCATCGTCCACGCGCGTGGCCGCCATCGCCATGTCGGCATCACTTGCGCGAAAGAAATCGCAGAAGGCATGCATATCGAGTTCGCACATCGTGTCGCCGTTCATCACGACCATGGCTGGCGCGCTGTGCGTGCGCAGCGCATGCACGATCGCTCCGCCCGTGCCGAGCGGCTCTTTCTCTTCGACGATGTGCACGGGCATCGACAGTCCGGCGCCCGCCACAAAGAACTTGATGCTATCGTGCCCGAATCCAAGCGACAGCACCATTTCCGGCACCCCTTGCTGTTCTAGCGATTGCAGCAGCCAACCAAGGAACGGACGGCCGCCGACCAGCGCAAGTGCTTTGGGACAGGCATCGCCCAGCACCGACCTGAGCCGCGTGCCGAGTCCGCCGGCAAGGATCAGACAGGGAAGCGGGGTGTTCATCCGAGTATCTGCTCTTCGACCAGACCGCATACGATATGGCCGCAAACGAGATGCCCTTCCTGAATCTTCGGCGTTTCGGCCGAAGGCATGTCGAGCAGCACGTCGCAACGTTCGCGCATCATCGCGGAGCCGGTACCGTTGCCGGTCAGGCCGACGGTGAACATGCCCTGCGTGCGTGCGGCTTCCAGTGCGCGCAGGATGTTGGGCGATCGTCCGGAAGTCGAGTACGCCCAGAACACGTCGCCGAGGCAACCCGTCGCCTGGATTTGACGTTCGAACAGTTTTTCGTAGCCGTAGTCGTTGCCGATCGCCGTCATCACCGACGTATCGATGGTCAGGGCAAACGCGGGCAGACCGGGACGATCGAACATGAATCGGCTGACGAAGTCGCCGGCGATGTGTTGAGCATCCGCCGCACTGCCGCCATTCCCCGCAAGCAAGACCTTGTTGCCTGCGCGAAACGCCTGGGTGGTGCGTTCGGCCACGCGCTCGATTCGCTCCATCAAGCCTTCGTCCGCACCGATCGCCTGCATCAGCGTGACTGTCTTGGCGATTTCTCCACGTGCGCTAAGGCTCATTTTCATTTCCTCCACGATTGCGCGCCCAAATCGGTGAACGTGCAATTCAATACGCTGCCGTTCAGTTCCGTATTCGCACGCAGGGTCCGCATCAGATGCGGCCTGTCTACGGGATCGACGAAGAACATCATGAAGCCGCCGCCACCTGCGCCCGACGCCTTGCCGCCCTTGGCACCCGCATTCACGGCAACGCAGTACAACTCGTCGATCATCGGATTGGAAATGTTCTTGGCCATGCGCTTTTTCGATTCCCAAGCATCGCGCATCGAAGCCGCAAAAGCATTGAAGTCGGCCTTGATCACCGC
>JAQFVI010000173.1 GCA_029439495.1 Caballeronia sp. BR6202001590007 | reverse complement strand
AGTGAACATGCAATCACTTTGTCGATTTGTGTCTAAAGATGACTTGATTCGGATAATTGAACTAGCCGCCAGACTTGCAACTCGTTGCGAGACAAACGATGCAATTTATGCGGCACTGAGAAACATTTTGCCATTCCAAAATTTTATTGCGTGCCGGGTTAGGCCATCTGCCCCATCGCATGGATTGAAGCATATTTTCAATCTAGGGTACCCGAAAGAATGGCTTGCAAGCTATAACAAGTTGGGTTATCACAGGATTGACCCAGTCGTGACCACTTCGACTGAAGGGTTGGTTCGCTGGGATCAAATTTTCAAATCTGTTACGCCGGATCAAAAGTATTTGATCAAGAAAGCGGCGGAGTACGGACTTATGGAGGGCTTCAGCGTACGTCATCACGACAGTGAGGAGTTAAGAGTAACGTCATTTGCAGGTAAGGCAATCTCCACGCATCCTAGGCACGCGGCCGTCATAGAACTAATATCGCCTTACCTTCAATTTGCGAGTGAAAACCTCGACGCAATTGACTGCGATCTTATTAATCTATCAGATCGGGAGATGGACGTTTTGCACTGGGTCGCAGCTGGAAAAACAAACTGGGAGATTGCTTGCATATTGAGGATAAGCGAGCGAACGGTTAAGTTCCATCTTGGAAACGTAATGACGAAGCTGAATTGCAACACCCGATCCCAAGCCGTAGCGAAGGCATTTAACTGCGGAATATTAAGGCTTTAGCATGTGCAAACCGAAGACCTCAAAGGTGTCCAAACGGTCCCAATACATACGCGCAGCCATACTTCTCACCCCCCCAGAAAGCGTCTTAGTATTGCTGAAAGGAACGCAAGGAAACCCTCTCTCGCGAAGGGAATGAACGAACGCTGGCGTTGATACGAAATCAGCTTCGTGAGCATTTCGGCTCAGACATACTAGATAAGCCGCGTAAAACAGTGCCTGCGAGGCCTGTCTTCCTAAGCCGCTACGGCGTATTCGAGGATTCACACACAACCGTGTCATCTCCGCGGGGGCCGTTTGGCCCGTCGGGCAGTCCGACAGGAAGGTGGCAAAATCACGCTCAAGCATGAATGTATCAGGTTTAAATAAAATTCGAATAGTACCGATGGCCGACCCATCTGAGTCAAAGATTCCAATTAGCGTGGCACGAGTATCGTACTGGTCCTGCTCCAAGCCAGAATTAACCTGCGGCACCCAATGCAACTCTTCAGCAAACACCTGATGTCGCAGCCTAAAAATCTGCTGCAATTCATCTTTTGACGAGGCGAGACGAATTCGATAAGCCCGCAATAGTTCCCGCCGATCCACGTCAATACTCATGTTATCGCCAGATTGGGTTGACCCGTTCTAAATATTGCAATCTGAAACGAGTTAATTGCATAGACGGTTACTGCACCTCGATCGTCTTTTTCTGGGTTGAGCGACGTTCTTCAAGCAAGTTTGAACACGAATGCCGTTCGCTCTTTCGCTGGCTGCGATGAGAATCTAATGAAGTGCTCGACCGCGCACACCTGTCCAAATGGACAGGTGATCAACATCCAGAAGTCCGTAGGATGAGTGTTGACGAGCAGTTTCATTGCTAGCGGAGAGCATGAACATGGACCGGTCACCAGCTCAACCCAGTAGTCAGCGAGACGAAGATTGTCAGTATT
>JAQFVI010000172.1 GCA_029439495.1 Caballeronia sp. BR6202001590007 | reverse complement strand
ACTCGTGTGGATTCTGATCGGCTATGAGTTTTGTCGCGTCGGTGCTGCCGGTGTGGCCGCGCGATTATCTGTCGACGTTCCTGAAGATCGGCACCATCGTCGGGCTGGCGATCGGCATTCTGATCGTCGCGCCCGAACTGAAGATGCCCGCGTTCACGAAGTTCGTCGACAGCTCGGGCCCGGTCTGGGCGGGCAACCTGTTCCCGTTCCTCTTCATCACGATCGCGTGCGGCGCGGTGTCGGGCTTTCACGCGCTGATTTCGTCGGGCAAGACACGAAGATGGTCGACGATGAAGTGAACATGCGCTTCATCGGCTATGGCGCGATGCTGATGGAATCGTTCGTCGCGATCATGGCGCTGGTCGCCGCGTGCGTGATCGAACCGGGCATCTACTTCGCGATGAATAGTCCGGCCGCGCTGCTCGGCACGACACCCGAAGCCGTTGCGCAGACCGTGTCGGGCTGGGGCTTCGTGCTGACGCCGGACATGCTGACGTCCACCGCGAAGGCGGTCGGCGAGACGACCATCGTCGCGCGCGCGGGCGGGGCGCCGATGCTGGCGGTCGGTATGGCGCACATTTTTCATCAGGTGATCGGCGGCGAAGCGATGATGGCCTTCTGGTATTACTTCGCCATTCTGTTCGAGGCGCTCTTCATCTTGACCGCCGTCGATGCGGGCACGCGCGCGGGCCGCTTCATGCTGCAGGATCTGCTCGGCACGTTCCATCCGGCACTGCGCCGTACCGAATCGCTGCCGGCCAATCTCACCGCGACCGGGCTGTGCGTCGCGGTGTGGGGTTACTTCCTGTATCAGGGCGTGGTCGATCCGTTCGGCGGCGTCAACACGCTGTGGCCGCTGTTCGGCATCTCCCAATCAGATGCTGGCCGGCATCGCGCTGATGCTCGGCACCGTTGTGCTCTTCAAGATGAAGCGCGAACGCTACGCATGGGTGACGCTCGCGCCGACGGTCTGGCTGCTGATCTGCACGCTGACGGCAGGCTGGCAGAAGATCTTCGACGCGAATCCGAAGGTCGGCTTTCTCGCGCATGCCTCGAAGCTGAAGGACGCCTTCGATGCAGGCAAGGTGATGGCGCCGGCGAAATCGCTGGCGGAGATGCAGCGCATCATCTTCAACGATTACGTCGATGCGGCGCTGTCGGGCCTCTTCATGTTCGTGGTGTTGAGCGTGCGTGGCTGTGTTCGGCGTGACGACGGTGCTGAAGGCGCGGCGCGAGTCGAAGCCGACGGTGCGCGAGACACCGTTCAAGCCGATGCCGTCGGGAGCGTCGGCGGCGGTTCGCTCGGGGCACTGAGTTTCACTGCAAGGAGCAGACGATGTTTAGCGATCTTCGCCAGGCAGGACGCTATCTCGGACAGACTATGCGCCTGATGATCGGCCTGCCCGATTACGACGCCTACGTCACGCACATGCAGACGACGCATCCTGACAAACCGGTGATGACCTACGCGGAGTTTTTCCGCGAGCGTCAGGAAGCGCGGTATGGCGGCGGCGCGGGCAAGTGCTGCTGACTTAACGGATCTGAGGCTTGCAGTGAATCGGAACGCGACGGTGAAAGCCGTCGCGTTTTGCATTTGGGAAGGAGAAAGCGTCCGGTTTTCCTAACCCATCCGGACGAAAG
>JAQFVI010000171.1 GCA_029439495.1 Caballeronia sp. BR6202001590007 | reverse complement strand
AAATCGGCGGTCACGTTCGCCGAAATACGCAACGAGATGGCCGTTGCGCTTGAATTGACCCGCGCCCAGCAGGTAAGTCAGCGCCATCGCGAACACGAGGATCGCAAGCATCATCAGTATCGGATGCAGCGAGCGCTTTTGCGCCGGAGTGGGCTCAACGGAGACGGAAGGGTTATTCATGCTTGTGGACATGTGAGGTGAGGAATCAGGGATGTCAATCGCCGATGAACTGGGATATCTCTTGGGCCGCCCGTTGCATCTGTTCGATGATGTCGGGCAGCGCCTCTTCTTTGAATCGTGTGGCAACGATGGACATGCCAAGGGCAGCAAGCGCATGGCTGGAAGACGCGAGCACAGGGACGGCAATCGCTACGACGCCTGACGTTGCCTCGCCTCGGTTCAACGCAAATCCCTTCTCGCGGATGTCGTCCAACTCTTGCCGAAGCGCATCTGCGTCGACGCGCGTCTCATTCGTGAACGTACGCATGTCGCGGGTCAGAATATGTTCACGCTTGTTCTCATCCGTGTACGCAAGAAGCAATTTGCCGGAGGCGCCTACATGAATCGGGCGGCGATTCCCGATGGTCCCATGCACGCGAACTACGTGACTGGATTCGACGCGCGCTATGCAGACGCTTTCATCGCCGTCGCGCACGCGAATCTGGCAGGCCTCGTTGAACGATTCGGCCAGCCGCATCAGCGGTGCCTGCGACACGGCCGCCAGATCGATCTGTCGACCAGCCGCGATGCCGAGAACCAGCGCCTGCTCCAAGCGTGTAAACAGCCGGTTCGCCGCTGCGCTGAACGAGCCGGTGAGCGACCAAGGTCGTGAGCAGCCGGAATGTGCGCGACGTGTTCAACTCGGCGTGCTCGGCCAGTTCGCTCAATCCCAGTCGAGGATGGTCGGCGACGATGGCAAATAGTTTGAGAGCCAATCGACGGATACAACAGTGTAGTCGTTCATCAGAACACTGCGTCTTTGGAGGTGATCTTCTCGACGAACTGCGCCAGGAAGCGGTCGATGTCCGCTCTGAGTTGCTCGTAACGCAGCGACTTCTCGCACGACGCTTCTTCCATGTAGATCGCACGGTTGATCTCTATTTGAATGCTATGCTGATTCTTCTCGGGCTTGACGAAGGTTTTGACGATATTGCCACCTTTGTACGGACTGTTCACGAGAGCGTTGTAGCCAAGCTCACGAAAGCGCGCTGCAATCCACTCGGTTGCTTTCGGGTCGCTGGTTGTGCCTTCACAGTCGCTGATGACGAAGTCCGGACATGCTTTCCCGTTGTCCGTGTTCATCGCGTTGCCGGTCGATTTCATTGAATGCAAGTCGATATGCCAGACACGGCCGAAGTCCTTCATTGCGCTGTCGATTGCGCCGGAGACCGCGCTGCGATACGGCCGGTAGCAGGCATTCAGTCGATGCCTTGCCTTACCTCCTGGATCGTCAGCTTTCGGTCGTACATCGGCACGTTCGGCAAGGCGAAGCGCCAGATTAACCCCTGACCTCGCTTTGCGTAGTCGGAAGGGTGCAGGAGACTCGGCCAAGGCTCATCGAGTAGTGCCTGATCGATATCGTCTTCCGAGCGGTTCGCATCGATGTAGGTGCGCGGAAA
>JAQFVI010000170.1 GCA_029439495.1 Caballeronia sp. BR6202001590007 | reverse complement strand
AATACGCTGGCCGCCGCATCGATATTGCTCCGTGCGTGAAGGGCCGACTCTCTACTAATACGTACGAAGTCTGCAATCAGACCTCGAATGCCTTCGAGGCGTCCTCGCCATTGGCATACACCAACTGGGTAAGGGGTAAAAATGCCGTCGCCGGTGGCAATGATCTGAAAAAGGTCACGCGGTTGCTGAAGTATCTGCGAGACATCAAGAAAAACTTTACGTGCCCCTCGTTCCTTTTCACTACGCTCGTCGGTTCGCACATTTTTGACGTGGACAAGGACAGCGCTGCTTTCGCGATACGCCCACCCGCTTGAAAACAGTCGTTGGACGACTCGATGACTGGCTGCAGCAACGCCACTCCATGCCGGTAATCCTTAATCCGGTGTTGCCGTCGGAGATTCAGAGCCGTGTCTGGGATCAAGCCCGGTACTCTAATTTTCGCGACAAGATCAATCTCTATCGTGGCTGGATCGACGATGCACACAACGAGGCAGACCGCGACGAGTCGATCGGTAAGTGGTAGCGGGTCTTCGGCGATGGATTCGTGGCCAGTGAGGCCAAAGAATCTGCACGCATCAGCGAGTCGCTCGTCGCCAAGAGCGAAGCCGTTGTTGTTGCTGGGCAACTTTTCGACTTGGTTGATTTGGTCAAGCGAAAGGGTCGCGCCGCTATCCCGACACGGATGACGAGGTTGCCGTATGTTCGTCGGGCGAAATGGCGCGCGGCAGCGCAGCAGCATACCGTTAAGGTCGCGGCAGAACTGCTAACGTCAATGAATGGAGCGAGTCTCAGACAGATCGCGTCGCTGGAACCGTTGCAGCCGGGCCGCGCGATTCGATTTACCGCGACGAACAACGTTGGCATTCCTTTTCCGACGAACTACAAGGTTGAATGACGGGTCACACCGATAAAGCAGCATACGAAGCGAACTCGCTGCGAGGCGATTTCTATAACAGCGACGTAGGCTTTTCCAGGACGGAAAGCCTGTCCTATCGCGGAGTCCATTTCGTTGAAGCGTTCCTGGTCGGAAAGAGCGACGGAAGGTTGTACGGCAAATCAGAGCCGTTCTACGTTGTAATCGAATGACCCCGCTTCACTTGCACTGAGTACCGCCGCAGGTTTGAGCGACAATCCTACGGCGCAACGGGGATGGGCCGGCTGCTCTTGTCACAGTGTAAAGGAACTGAACCTCGAGGAGCGTTGGACTAAGTTTCCTTCGTAACCCAGTTGGCCACTCNTTGTCGCACGCGATTACCAGCCATTCAATCGCTGTCGACACGACCCNCCCCCGGCCGATCCACCACATTCGGATGCGGCCAATTAGAAGCCCAAAGCCCTCTCTCCGGAAACCGCTCTGCAACCCAACGAACAATCCAAGCCACATCCCCAAACCCCGGCGCCCCGATCCGCGAACTCTCATAAGGCGCCGACAACTTCACCCAACACATCCCCCGCTCCATCAACCGTGCAAGCGCCTTAAACCCATCACTATCCTCCGTCACCGGCCCAAGAAACTTCCTCAGATGATCGACAACGAGCCGCGACCGCAACCGCCCCAACATACCTTCCACTGCGTATTTCGGCGAACGTGACCGCCGA
>JAQFVI010000169.1 GCA_029439495.1 Caballeronia sp. BR6202001590007 | reverse complement strand
CCCAAAATCGGCGGTCACGTTCGCCGAAATACGTAAAGGAACATCACACCGACACCAATGGCTTCACGGATAACGTTTTTGCCCAGATGCATTTGTTCGGCTTTCGATTTGCGCCGCGCATTCGGCGAACTGGGCGGACGAGTTGGTGAACCGGTCTAGCGTGCGTCTGGTACGAATGTGACGCCCTGGCGGAGTCAAATGGCGCGGACAGTTTGGTGGTTTTAATGCACCGAGCGGCCCGGCTTGGCGGCCCCTGTGGCGCCGGTTTCAGGGTGCTTTCAGTGCACGGGAAACGTGCAATTTGATGAGCGACGATGCGAATTTATGCACTAGCGCGGCCATAAATGACCGGGCCCAGTTGGTGTCGCGCTCTGAGGGATCGCCGAGCTTGATGGTTTTCGCGCGCTGCGCGAGCCGCTCGATGACCTCGTCGTACACCGCGCGCTGCGCCAGGATGCACGAGCCGGCAAAGCACACCTGTCCCGCGTTGAAGAAGATGCCAGACGCGGCTGCGCGAACGGCGCCGTCGACGTTGGCATCCGCGAAGATCACGTTGGCCGATTTGCCGCCCAGTTCCAGCGTGACGCGCTTGAAGTTGCCCGCCGCGCCTTGCAGGATGCCGCGCCCGATCGACTCGCGCACGGTGTAGGTCAGCGCATCGGGACGCGCGGGCACGACCTGACCGTTGATCTTGTCGCACCAGCCGGCGTAATAGGCGAGCGTATCGAGGGCGGCGAGTTCGTCCTGATTGGCGCGCAACAGATCCGCGAGCTTCATGAGGATGCGGCCACGCTCGGCGGCGCAGATCGCGTTCCAGGGTTTGAGCACGGCGCGCGCGGCCTGCACGGCGCGATCGACGTCGGCGGAAATCCTCGCGTTGCGCCGCGCCGATATCGTGCTGCCCATCACCGTGATGTCGCTGTTCGCACCCGCGCCCATCGCGACGTAGTCCGCGTGTCTCTCGATATTCGAATGCAACATGGCGGTCGTCATGCAGTTCTGCCCGAGTCGTAGGCGTTCTTCGCCGCCAACGCGGCCGTCACGCCCGCCAGCGCGATCAGGCGTGCATCGTCATTCACATGATGCGCGGCGTCGTTCATCGTGAAGCTACGCCTGCCTAATGATTCCACACAACAGTGTCCTTAGTCTTACGACAGACAGCGTGCTTCAATTGCATTCGGCTGTCGCGTTCACGCGCTAGCCAACCGAAGTTATCCACGACAATCTTGCTTGAGCGAGACCACAAACGACAAACCCGGTCAAGGCCGGGTTTGCTTCCTACTGCTTCTTCTGAAGTAGGATATTGCACAGGCTAGTAATCAGCTCTTCAGCATCTTTTCTGTAACGTTTATTCCAAGCTTCCTCCCAATCGCTCGGCCTCCCCTCGGACTCCCATTCCGATAACGCCAACGCGTTAATTATTTCAAGCTCAAACCAGCAAGCGTTATAAGCGGTCTTTCGCTGTTCGTCTTGAGCATCATCACCGTGCAAGACCTCCGATTCCTGCACGAAACGAGCATACACAAGATGATTGGTTGCTGCGGTTTGAGCACGCTTAACAATATCGGCAGCTTTCATGTCATTTCCCGT
>JAQFVI010000168.1 GCA_029439495.1 Caballeronia sp. BR6202001590007 | reverse complement strand
TGGAATCTGTCAACAGGTTTTTGAAACTTTCTTGCTGACCAGCTTACCGCTCCTTCCAGACCCGATAAAAAAACGGGCCGTGCGTACATCGCACGACCTGTCGACGCTAGTCTTGGTGCCGGCTGCAGGACTTGAACCCGCCACCTGATGATTACAAATCAACTGCTCTACCAGATGAGCTAAGCCGGCGAAGCATGAGATTCTACTTCATTTAATCACTTTCAGGTGCGAGCGCCCCGGCGATTTCGAACCATCGTCATCCGATGCGCCGTCGTCCTGCGCCGACTGCTCCGGCTCGTCGACAGGCGTCGGATCGCGCTCGAGCGACGCGCGCGGCGCGTTGGTCGCGTCGGGCGCCGCATGCGACGAAGCTTCGACCGGGAACGCCATCCCCTGACCGTTTTCACGCGCGTAAATCGCGAGCACGTTGGCGACCTGCACCTCTATCTTGTGCGACTTGCCGGAGAAACGCGCGCTGAACTCGATCCAGTCGTTGCCCATTTGAAGCTGGCTCGTCGCCTCGAAACTGATGTTTAACACGATTTCGTCGTTGCGCACGAACTGGCACGGCACGCGCGTGACCGCATCGACGCGCACCGCGATATGCGGCGTGAAACCGTTATCCGTGCACCACTCGTAGAGCGCACGCAGCAAATAAGGCTTGGTGGAAATCTCTTGCATCAACTTTCCTCTGCCGGACGCGGCCGCGTCCGAAGCTCTCGCAAAACTATCGACGCATGACCTTTTCGGACGGCGTCAGCGCTTCAATGTAGGCCGGACGGCTGAAAATGCGCTCGGCGTACTTCATTAACGGTGCGACATTCTTCGACAGCTCGATGCCGTAATGGTCCAGACGCCACAGCAGCGGCGCGATGGCGACGTCGAGCATCGAAAACTCTTCGCCGAGCATGTACTTGTTCTTCAGGAAAATAGGCGCGAGTTGCGTGAGGCGATCGCGGATCGCGCTGCGGGCCTTCTCGTGATTCTTCTCGGCCGCCTTGCCCTTTTCGTTTTCGAGCGTGCCAACGTGAACGAACAATTCCTTCTCGAAGTTCAGCAGAAAGAGACGCGCGCGCGCACGTTGCACCGGATCGGCCGGCATCAGTTGCGGATGCGGAAAACGCTCGTCGATGTACTCGTTGATGATGTTCGATTCGTAGAGGATCAGATCGCGTTCGACGAGGATCGGCACCTGTCCGTACGGGTTCATCACCGCGATGTCTTCCGGCTTGTTGAACAGGTCAACGTCGCGAATCTCGAAATCCATGCCCTTTTCGAACAACACCAGCCGGCAGCGCTGGGAGAACGGGCAAGTAGTGCCGGAATACAGAACCATCATGTTTTAAAGTTCCTTCAGTAAACTCGAAGGGCCGGCCGCGGCGTTTCGCGGAAAACGCCGTCTGGCCGACCCACGCCGTCGAAGGCGCGCTACCGTCGAAGGCGCGCTATTTAATATCTTTCCAGTATGCCGCGTTCAGACGCCATGCAAGGAAACTCAACAAGGCCAGGAACAGCAGGACCCACACCCCGAGC
>JAQFVI010000167.1 GCA_029439495.1 Caballeronia sp. BR6202001590007 | reverse complement strand
AAGGCCGGCACGCGATGGCGGGAAGCAGATGTTCGTAGAGAAAAGATAGTGCAATGCGGCCTTCATTTCACGACGCCGCGCGACGTTGCCAAAGCGCGGGCGAAGCAGGCTTGAAAGCCGGTGTGGCATGCACTAAATGCAGGAATCGAGCCAGCCCCGGCAAGCGCGCGTGATTCGTCAGGAACTCGCGCCTTCCGTTGTGATCGGCCGCTTGAGCAAGGGCACGCCTTGCATATGAAGCGTGCAGGCCATCGCGAGCGCGATCGACGTTTCGACGATCAGCACGGTCGCCGCCGCGCCCTGTTCCGCGAAGAGCCTTGCAAGCACGGCGAGCAAGCCGAAGTTCAGCACCGCCGATGCAATCAGCACGCGGCTGAAATGCGACTTCATGCCGAGCGGAAGCATGGTCTGAACGCCGAAGAGATCGGAGAGGCCGGACATCAGCGGTACGAAGGCCATCCAGCGCAATACCTCGACGGTCGGCGCGAACTGCGGGCCGTACAGCAGCTTCACCGCGAGCGGCGCACCGAAGAAAATACAAACGGAGATGAAAGAAACGATGCTCCCCTGCAGCGCGAACATCTTGCGCAAAAACGCGAAGGCGTCGTCGCGCGCATGGTGCATGAGGAAGCTGACGCGCGGATATGCCGCCGTCTTCAGCGGCGTGAGCATGTTGAGCGCGGCGCGGATGAGCTTGTCGCCCGCCGCGAAATAACCGCCCGCGACGTTGCCCGCGATGAAGGTCAGCAACACGATATTGCTCGACGCGTAGATGTCGACCAGCGAGGTCGCCATGAACACGCTCCAGCCTTCTTTCAGCCGCGCGCCGATGGTGCGCAGCGAGACCGGCACGAAATCGAGCTCGCGCCTGAAATACAGGTACGTGCAGATGGCGACGCCGGACAGAACCGGTACCAGCGTGTTGACGAGCATCGCGATATAGACGTCGTCGTGATGACGCACGAACAGGTACATCGCGGGAATGCTGAGCGCGCGCCCGACGAACACGAAGCCGCTGATCGGCCCGAGATCTTCGACGCCCTGGAAGTACCAGGTGGGAATCAGCATCGAACCCACCGCCATGAAGAAGCCGGTAAGCAGCAGTTCGCGGTTCTCGCCGAGATAAGGAACAGTGAAGGTGAGCGCGAGCAGAATCAGAAAGCCTGCGATGGACAGCACCGTCTGCGACGCGATGGTTTCCCAGAACACGCGCGAGCGCATCGCGCGATCGTCGCGATTGATCGAGATCTTGGGCGTCGCAGTAAGCGAGAAACTGAAGTTGGTCAGCGTGATGAAATAGGCGGTGAAAGCCATCACGAAAGAAAGCCGGCCATATTCACTCGGGCCGAGCACGCGCGCGAGCCAGGGCAGGGTCAGCAGCGGCGCGAGATACGTCGACACCTGCAACGTCATCAGTATCGTGAAGTTCTTCTTGAAAGAAGCCATTGATCGGTTTTTCCCCGGCTTGAGCACTGCTTTGAATTCGATGACGTAACCTGCGGCCTGCCGCGTGTTCGCCCTGAAAGTCGCCG
>JAQFVI010000166.1 GCA_029439495.1 Caballeronia sp. BR6202001590007 | reverse complement strand
CGTCGCCTCGCATCTGGCGCTGACGGCGGCCGGCTTGTGGCCGCGCAGCGCGCTGCTCGGCGCCAACTGGACGCATCTGCCCGCTGCCGCCATGCCGCACATCGCCATCACCATCACCATCGACGACAGCCCCGATCCGGAGGTCACGCCGCGCGTGCTCGATCTCTGCTCGATGCCCACGGCACGCGCGCGACTTTCTTCTGCATCAGCGAGCGCGTGCGGGCGCATCCGCGAATCGTCGCGGACATCGTCGCGCGCGGGCACGCGGTGGAAAACCACAGCCAGCGGCATCAGCACAATTTTTCGCTGCTCGGGCCGCGCGCGCTGTGGCGCGAGATCGGCGCGGCACAGGCGAGCATCGGCGAGATCGCCGGAACGCAGCCGCTCTTCTTTCGCGCGCCCGTCGGTCTGCGCAATCCGTTTTTGGAGCCGGTGCTGTGCGCGCTCGGCCTGCAGCTCGCAAGCTGGACGCGGCACGGTTTCGACACGCGCACCGGCGACGCATCCGTCGTCGCCGGCCACCTGTTGCGCGGACTTGCCGCGTGCGACATCCTGCTCGTTCACGACGGCCACGCGGCGCGCGACGCAAACGGCGCACCGGTCGTGCTCGATGCGCCCGACATGGTCCTGCGGCGCGCGTCAGAAGCGGGACTCGCCTGCGTGACGCTGCGCGAGGCGCTCATTCAAGGCAAATGAGCGCCGGGCCGGTACACCTTTGCCGGACGACGATGCGCGTCGCGCGCTAGACTGCTCGCTGTCTTCCATCAGCGATTTGTCCTTCCGCCAGAAAGCTCGCATGGTTCCTTCCGCCTTGATCGACGCGGCGTGCCTGCCGTACCGCGCCGCCGGCCGCTTCGCGTGGCACTTCGCGCACGGCAAGCTGCGTCCCGATCCGTTCTTCGGCCATGTCCTCGCGCACGGCTTGATCCCCGACGATGCCCGCATCCTCGATCTTGGCAGCGGTCAGGGCCTGCTCGCCGCGTGGCTGATGGGCGCGCACGCCTGGCATCGCGCGCGCAGCGAACCGTGGCCCGCGCGCTGGCCCGCGCTGCGCTCGATCCACGGGCGCGACGTGTCCCGTGCGCGCATCCGCTTCGAATGCGGCGATATCCGCGAGATGCCGTATCCGCCGAGCGACGTGGTAGTCGCGTGCGACGTGCTGCATTACGTCGATGCCCCCGCGCAGGAGCGTATCCTTCGCCGCGTCCGCGATAGTCTCGCGCCGGGCGGACTGCTGCTGCGCGTGAGCGATGCATCGGCCGGATGGCGCGCCGCGCTCGACCGCGCGGTCGATTACGGCGTGCAGATCGCGCGTGCGGGCCGCGCGAACCCGCACCTGCCGCAGCAACGGCCTGGCTCGCGCTGCTCGATGCGCTGCGTTTCGAGGTCGCGGTCCTGCCGATGCGACACGGCGCGCACGATGCCAATCGCCTGCTGATTGCGCGGCCTGCCGCGTGACTCAGCCGGAACACGGCCGCCGACAGCAAGG
>JAQFVI010000165.1 GCA_029439495.1 Caballeronia sp. BR6202001590007 | reverse complement strand
TCCCTGAATCTCGATGGCCATCCCGGCGAGATCGAAAGACTCACTATTCTCGATGTTGCCGCCTCGATGTTGCCGCACCTCACGGCATGGATGACCCGCGCGTGAGAGTCGTCACCGGCGATCTGGCTGATCCTGTCGTGCTCGCAGACGCGATCGGCAGTGACACGCACGCCATCTTTCATCTTGCCGCCGTGGTGTCCGGTCAGGCAGAAGCCGACTTCGAGCTTGGCATGCGTGTGAATCTGGATGCGTCCCGCGCGTTGCTCGAGACGTGCCGGCAGCGCGCTCACACGCCACGGGTCTTGTTCACGAGTTCGGTTGCCGTTTATGGCGGCCGACTTCCTGCGGTCGTACAGGACGACACGGCTTTGAACCCGCAGTCGTCGTACGGAATGCAAAAGGCGGTGGGCGAATTGCTTCTGAGCGACTACAGCCGCAGAGGCCTCGTCGATAGTCGCGTGGTACGGCTGCCCACGATCAGCGTACGACCAAGAAAGCCGAATGCCGCTGCGTCGTCTTTCGCGAGCGGGATCATCAGGGAGCCGCTGTCGGGCATCGCAGCGAATTGTCCTGTGCCGCCTGAAACACCGCTCTGGCTGCTTTCGCCGCGCGCTGCGGTAGCGGGGCGCTCGCACACGGAATCGAACTGGATAGCGCGCGTTTGGGCGCGAATCGCATCGTCAATCTGCCAGGTCTGTCGGTGACGGCGGCAGACCTGGTCGAGGCATTGCGTCGAGTTGCAGGCGACACCGTGGCCGATCGCGTCACTTGGGAACGCGAGGAACGCATCGAAAAGATCGTCGGCACCTGGCCAGCGGCCTGGGATGTCACGCGGGCGGTGTCGTTGGGCTTCCAGGGCGACACGAGCTTCGATGAGGTGATTCGCGACTTCATCGACGGCGCGCGTACAAGAACGACATAAACCGCCTCCGTCCCCGGCTTAGCGGCCATACGATCGAAGCTTCGATGAGACTGGAACCTTACCGTTGAACTGAGCGAACTTCACGCAGCGATTATAGTGCTCGCAGTAGCCAACTTGCTGGGACGAGTACGCAGCGGCCAGAACGACGCCAGTTTGGTCGCCGCCTGAATGACCATGGGCGCCATCTCGGCGATCCGGCTTTCCGTCATGCGCGCGCTCGGCCCCGCTACGCTGACGACTCCGAGCGGGGGGCCGCCGTTCGGTGGACGAATGGCCGCCGCGATCGCACTAACGCCCGGTTCACCTTCGTTCACCGCGATTCCATATCCGCGATTTCTGGTCGCGTCGATTTCATGAAGCAGCGCGTCGAGCGAAGGGATGACGTTCGGCCCGTACTTCTCCGACTCGCCGAATCCGACACGCAGCACATTCTCCGCAGCCTGTTCGGTAGCCAATATTGCGAGCCATGCCTTGCCGATCGCCGTCGCGTGCAGCGGGACCGTGTTGCTTCCCAGCGTCGGTTGATAGAGCAGCCCGCCCGTCGCGCCCTGAGCA
>JAQFVI010000164.1 GCA_029439495.1 Caballeronia sp. BR6202001590007 | reverse complement strand
TTGGCTCGTTTCACAGACCCATAGACGTTCACCTAAACACACTTTTTTCGTCACATTGGAACCATAACCGTGCACCTTACTGCGTCACAAATGGTGCGTTTGCAGCGAACACAAACCTGGTCAAGCCCGAACTTATCGGCGTATACCATACGGGCAGCGCCTTACTGCGCCTGTACGGTGCGAGCGAAAGCCTTGAGAACCATAGCAGTTCACCTAGTCCCATGTCCTTTAACCCGGCGAACCAGATGCATGCACCGACAACCCCATATACATTGACCTTGAGAACCATAGCAGTTCACCCGTCGTCCTATACGCGTTCACCATAACGCCCCCTAACCGGTACTGAATAAGCGTTACGGGCGTGTAAACGTATAAAATGGTTAAAGTTGTTCAAGTAAACACTCAAACGGATCGGAAATTTTGCAATAGACAGCGACATTTGCAGGCAATTCGAACGCGAGCAGAAGTGAGATCCGAAAGAGTGTGCGCTCATCGAACGTGAACCATAGGCATTCACCTAGCACCGAACCATAGCCGTTACCCTTTATTTGAACCATAGTCGTACACCTTTACACGACCTGTTCATGTTTTTGTCAGCAGTGCAATCATTCGGTGGGTTATCTCAACGTTCGCATTTGTGGCGACCATAGGGCCGTCTGTAAAAACAGTGGAGTTATCGTCGGACTATGCTCGCAGCATTTCCAATCGATGAATTTCGGTGGGAAGGATTGCCTTGAACGAATGAAACATTCATTTATCTTTCATTTTATTCTTGTCGAGTATGCAGATGACCACAATGATTTCGTTTGCTCGTTCCCTCGGCAAAAACGTGACAATTCTGGTTTCATCGGGTGGAGCGACGCACAAATACGAGATAAGGTACCGCGCAAAGAACGTCAAAAACCGCGTTCTTTCCGGTTTGGCAAAGCTGCCAGATAGCTTTTCATTAGTTTTGGACGATTGACGCTTCCTGCCGAAACTAGGCTGGTTTCGCCATCGCAACAGCTACGAAGTGGTGGTTGTGGTGAGGAACGTCACGCTCAGCGTCGGACGGCAAGTGGTTCGTGTCGATCCAGACCGAACGGCAAATTGAGCGGTCGGCACCTCAATCCACGACCGCCGTAGGCAATCAGCCAGTGGGCCGTTCGATCCTTTCATGTTAGGTACGCTCTAACGGTTTCAAATTATCATGATAATTTGAAACCGCACACCGACGTTCCCAACGTTTCTTCGATGGTGCAGCCAATGATCGCGCCTGAAGTCAGAAAGGTGCTCAAAACTCATATTCTTTCCGCGAAAAATCAGACGATAGTGCTGTTCCAATGGTAGCCATCTACCAAGGGCTGCCATGCGTCTCTTCAAAAACAAACGTCGCGCCGCGCTTTCGACCGCACCCGGCATGTATGTCGAGGAAGATCCGAGCAAGGTCATCTTCGAGACGAGCACT
>JAQFVI010000163.1 GCA_029439495.1 Caballeronia sp. BR6202001590007 | reverse complement strand
GTTCACTCCGGTCATGATCGACGGCAGTGCGTTCGGAATCTGCACCTTGTAGAGCAATTGCAGCGGCGTGCAGCCGAACGCCTGTCCCGCTTTGACGACCTCGCGATTCACCTGCTTGATCCAGAGCGCCGTGAGACGCACGGCGAGCGGCATCGCGAAGATGACCGTCGCCAGAATGCCGGGCACGCGGCCGAGGCCGAACAGCATTGCGGCCGGAATCAAGTACACGAACGCGGGCATCGTCTGCATCAGGTCGAGCACGGGGCGCACGGCCATCTCGACATACTTGCTCTTCGACACCCAGATGCCAAGCAGCAGGCTGATGAACGTCGACGACAACGTGAGGCCGAGCGTGATGACCATCTGATCCCAGAAATTGGTCGCATAGATGAGCAGGAGCGCCGCGAGCACGAACGTGGCGAAACGCCAGCCGACGCGCCACAGACCGATACCGACGAAGATCGCCATCAGCAGCCACATCGGCACCGACTGGAGGCCGTGCTCGACGGCCGCGGCGAAGGTTTCGATGACCTTGCCGATGGAATCGAAAGTCCTGGCATCGTGGTCGAGAAGGTAGTGGACGCCGTGATCGACCCAGCTTCCGAGCGGAATGATTTCAGACATGGCTGCTGCTCCGATGGCGGGTGAGAATCTGAAGGACGTTGGTCTTGTTGATCGACCCGCAATACGTGCCATCGGCGTCGACGACCGGCAGAGGCGCCGGACTCGCGACCACGCGATTGACCACGTCGTCGAGCGTCATGTCTCGCTGGACGCATTCGATGTGGTTGATCTGCGAGACCGGATTGCCGTTCGCATCACGCCCGACGAAACCGCGGATGCACCTATTCGCGTCCATCACGAAAGTGTAATCGGTGCTGCCGTTGAGCGTCTGCGCGACGCTCGACACGTCGATCTGCATCAGATCGCCCGCCGTCAGATAACGGCTCGTGTCGATGCCGTCGAAGAAGCGGCTCACGTACTCGTCCGCCGGATTCGTGATGATTTCCTGTGGCGTGCCGATCTGCACGACCCGGCCGCCTTCCATGATCGCGATGCGCGTGCCGATGCGCATGGCTTCTTCGAGATCATGCGAAACGAAGAGAATCGTGCGGCGCTGCGCGTTGCAGGTCCAGCAGCACGTTCTGCATTTCCTTGCGCTTGAGCGGATCGAAAGCGGAGAACGCTTCGTCCATGATCATCAGCGAAGGATTCACCGCCAGCGCGCACCAGTCCGACGCACTGCTGCATGCCGCCCGAGAGTTGCGCGGGCAGCTTCTGCGCGAACGGCGCGAGGCCGAACTGTTCGAGCACGGTCATCGCGCGGCTTTCGCGCTCCTTCTTGCCGACGCCCGCGACTTCGAGGCCGAACGCGGCGTTCGACAACACCGTGCGCTGCGGCATCAGCGCGAAGAACTG
>JAQFVI010000162.1 GCA_029439495.1 Caballeronia sp. BR6202001590007 | reverse complement strand
GCGATGCCTCGCAGCATGCAAGGCACGCCCAAGCGCAGCTTCGCGACGTCGCCTTCGAGCGCACCGCGCCGCGCGTCCCAGCCGGCCGCGCCCGCGCCGAAGCCCGCAGCGTCCGCGCCGAAGGCTGCCCCTCCGGCCGCAGTCACGAGCGCGAGCAGCGACTGGGAAACGTTCTGATCGTCGTGGACAGTCTTCGGCGTACTCGGGCATCCGCATAAGCCCGAGTACGCCAGCAATACCGATCCGGTAACCCGTACATTGGTGCACTTGTGCATACGCATACCCGTTGAACGAGGACTCCGACATGACCGGATCGACACTCGCAGCGCAGCNCGCGCCCACCGCCTACGCCATCCAGCACGAAGCCCTCANCGCGACCGGCGCGCCCATCGATGCGGCGCTACATGCGTCGCCCGCGCGCCTTGCGTTCGATTCGTTCTTTCGCGTGCTGGTGGAACTCGAACTTGCGTTTAAGTTCGCTCATGCGCTGCCGCCGCGTCCCGATCCTTATGCACGCGAGGAAGTGTTCGAGGCGATCGGCGGCATCGCGGTTGCGCTCGAGGTCGTGGACAGCCGCTTTGCGCAATGGCCGAATCTCGATCCGCTTGCCTAGCTCGCCGATTTGCAGAACAACGGCGCGCTCGTCGTATCGGGCATGGAACCTTATGACGTCGTCGCCCCTGGCTTCGACTTTCTCGCGCCGCGCCTCGCATTCACGCTGGACGGCCTGCCGATTGCTCCTGCTGCTACGGGCGATCCGCGCGAGCTGCTCGTATGGTTCGTCAATCATTGCTTGCGCATGGGGCTTACCGTCGAACCGTTCTGGACCATCACGACCGGCTCTTAGGCTCTTATACGGGTGCGTATCGCGTCGAAGGACCGGCCATGCTGCATGGGTCGATAGATCGTGTGGGGGAACTCGAACTCGTGCTCGCGTGATATCGATATTCACCGTTGTCTTTAAGGCGAGGCGAGTTTCCATGAACGCGTGAAGGGTATTGCTGGTGCCTTGCATCGATGCATCCCGATGGCAGGCATGGACGTATCGTGGAAGTGATGAAGTGTGAACCGGGTATGCAAGTGTGACATGCAAGTGCGATGCTGGGTCACACGATAGCTACATTGGGATGGTAATTGTAGGTCACCGAAAATAATTCGTGTAGCTAGAACTTCTGCTCACAAAGGTTGTGCGTGAAAAATAATTCGAAACAGTTTAGGATGATTTCAAACGATGTCGTTTCAATTACGCGCTCTGAGACGACCAAGGCTTTCTGATTTCGGCGAGGAGGTAGCATGGATATCTACAGCAGTTTCGCGAACCGCTTCGAAAAAACCCGCGAGGAGGAATTCTCGCTCGAAGAGTATCTCGCGCTCTGCAA
>JAQFVI010000161.1 GCA_029439495.1 Caballeronia sp. BR6202001590007 | reverse complement strand
CATCGTGTCGGGACGCACGGAAAGCCATGTGATGCTCGTCGACCTGCGCGCGAAAAAGATCACCGGCAAGGCGGCGGAAGCGGCGCTGGGCAATGCGCATATCACGGTCAACAAGAACGCCATTCCGAACGATCCGGAAAAGCCGTTCGTCACGAGCGGCGTGCGTCTGGGTTCGCCCGCGATGACCACGCGTGGCTTCGGCACGAAGGAAACGGAGATCGTCGGCAATCTGATCGCGGATGTGCTCGAAGCGCCCGAAGATCAGGCGAACCTCGAACGCGTGCGCGCGCAAGTGGCCGATTTGACCAAGCGTTTCCCGGTGTATTCCGGCAAGCAAGCGGGCTGAGTTCGCCATCGGTCATCGATGAAAGGTGAAAGGTGAAAGGTGAGTCGACGCCGCCGCCCCCGTTCGCGGTGCGCGTCGTCGCCTGACGAGAGCACGTTCGGATGAGCAGTCTCAATGCGCGGCGCCTGGCGACGCTGCCGCCTCTGGAAACCCTGATGTCGTTCGAGGCGGTCGCGCGCCTGGGCAGTTTCACTCGCGCGGCGCAGGAACTCTCCATCACGCAAAGTGCGGCCAGCAAGCTTCGAGCGGCATACGCGCGCGCTGAAACTCAGCGAAGCGGGGCAGCGTCTTTTCCACGAACTGCGCCCGCTGCTCTCGCGCATCCATCACACGATCGCGTGCGTGCGCGACGACGACCGTACGAGTTCGATCTCCATCGTCTGCACGCACGGTGTCGCGCATTACTGGCTTTTGCCGCGGTTGAGTGCGTTCGCGCGGCGCTATCCGCATATCTCGATCGATATCCGCGCGACCAATTCGATCAACGAGAAGCACTGCACCGATCACACGTTCGGCATCCTGTACGGCGACTGGAAGTCGCTCGACGCGGCGCGGCTCTTTCCCGAGATCGCCTATCCCGTCTACAGTCCCGCGTACTACGCAGGGCCGGTTCCACGCACCCTCGAAGCTCTGGCGAAGGCGCGCTCATCCATCTCGATTCCACCGAATGGGATTGCCTCGACTGGCGCGACTGGTTCGCGGCATTTTCGTTCGATTTCTTGCCGTCGCCGTTTCTTACCTTCAACCAGACCGGTCTGATGTACGAAGCGACGCGCCTCGGGCTTGGCATCGGGCTGGGACTTCATCGTGAAGTCCGCCGTCGGCGCGGGGGAATTGTGCGCCATTCCCGGTATGGCGCTTGTTACCGGTCGGCATGACTTTTTGGTGCATCCGCGTGGTAAGGCGCTCAATGCTGACGCGATTTTTTCGTGACTGGCTGATTAGAAGCGTTTGATGCGGCGTGGGCGTGCGTTTTGGGCGGGGCACTTGTTATCGTGCAAAGCGCTTCTCGTGTCTTGCTGTTTTT
>JAQFVI010000160.1 GCA_029439495.1 Caballeronia sp. BR6202001590007 | reverse complement strand
CGCGTTGCTACCATCACGCGTTGTTGGCCGAATCCTGGCGCTACGTGAATCGAAACGGCAATAGTAGGTCGCTAATGTCGGCGTCTGGTGCCCGTTGAGGCAGTTGCGTCAGGACGTGGAGCAGATACGTGTATGACGTGTGGCTCGACATTGCACGCGCGGTACGTAAGCATGAGACTGTAGATGACGGCGCTGGCTTTCGTGCCAGCGACTGTGTCGCTAAGAGCCAAACTTTCCTGCTGGTGGCAAACGGACGGATGTCGCGTTCCACAATGTTGTTGTCTACCGGGGCTCGCCCATCGGCAACATAACGACTAAGGTAGTCCCACTGGTTAAGCGGGTAGCTGATGGCGCTGCCAAGAGAGCTTTCGGGCGGCACCTGCGGTGCTTGCTCATCCAGCCAAGCTTTAAATGCCTCAAGCAGTGGAACGCTGTGCTTTTGTCGTAACCGCAACGTATAGGCCGCAGCTGTTTCGCCGTTTGACGGTTTCTCTCGCGCGAGCGCTTCGACGTGATAGAGCCGCTGGAAGAATTCGAGAGCGTGCTGCGCGAGTTTGCCGAGTTTTTCTGCGTCTTCAATGCCTCTACGAATCCGCGTCTCGCATGAGCAAGGCAACCGAAGTGCGCCACGCCCTTGACAAGTAGAGGTGGACCGTCCGGTCCGTCATTTAGTCGGGATTTTCAGCCATTTGGCCGTTTCTTGTGATCGGTTGCTCAGATAACGCAGCCGCACGTGATGCCGGTTGCAGGCGCTCGGCCAATTTGAGGATCGGCTTGTTCGGCGACTCTGCACTAACGCAATGTGACAAGCACACGCCGACGACCAGTTGATCTCTCGATCTGGACGCAGTCGGTCCCCCCGAGTCGCTTCGTTCCCCGGAGCTGGGCGGCTGCCCTTCATTCTGTTCTGCTGCGCGCGGGCGCCCGAAAATTGCGATGTCGCGCTCCTCCCCCACACTGCACAACTCGTGTCCCGTACGCGCGATGGGCACCGTGCCCGATACATATTCGCCATCACGGCCATCCGCTTGGGATGGCCGTCCACAGGCCCCGGCAGTAGCAGGGGACTCCCATCACCACCACGATTCGAGAAAGAATCGCTATTCCGCTGAGGACACTGAACACGCGTTGCACCCGCACGCTGACTGTCCGTGAGGCGCGGCGGGAAACTTGTTCGTTCATTGCCCGTTCCATCCGCCGTACATCGAGTACACGGTCGGACACGCGAATTGCGCAGCCGCATAATTGAGAATCGACCGAGTGATGTTGACGTCACACCCGCAGGAATAGTTGCTCAGCGCCGCCTGCTTGATGGGCGCGCTCATGTTCGCGAGCCAGTCGCGTGATCGCGCGTCGAGCTTGAACAT
>JAQFVI010000159.1 GCA_029439495.1 Caballeronia sp. BR6202001590007 | reverse complement strand
CGCCACATGAATGTCAGCGTCTTCGATCTGTTCAAGATCGGCATCGGACCGTCCAGCTCGCATACCGTCGGGCCGATGATCGTGGCGTGCCGCTTCGCATCGCATATCGAGGACGCGAATCTGCTCGGTTTCGTCACGCGCGTGCGCGCCGAGTTGTTCGGCTCGCTCGGCGCGACGGGCAAGGGCCACGGCACCGACAAGGCCGTACTGCTCGGTCTCGAAGGCAATCTGCCCGACCTGATCGATCCCGACGTGATCGCGTCGCGCCTGAAGTTGCTCGGCAAGCACGAAGTGATGTTCGAAGAGCGCGAGCACATCGGCTTCTATCGCAAGCTGATGCCGGGTGCGCCGGGATCGAGCATCGTGCATCCGAACGGCATGCGCTTTCAGGCCTTCGATGACAACGGCCAGTTGCTGGTCGAGAAAGAGTATTACTCGATCGGCGGCGGCTTTGTCGTGAATCGCGAAGGCGATCGCGTCAACGGCTTGCACGCGGGCAACCCCGTGCCGCATCCGGTTCGCACCGGCGATGACCTGATGCGCATCTGCAAGGAAACGGGTCTGTCCATCGCCGAAGTGATGATGCAGAACGAATGCGAATGCGCCAACCGCAGCGAAGCCGAAGTGCGCGAAGGCCTGCTCGCCGTATGGCGCGNAGAATCGCTGCGCGATCCGCTGTCGATGCTCGACTGGGTCAATCTCTATGCGATGGCCGTCAACGAGGAAAACGCCGCTGGCGGGCGCGTGGTCACCGCGCCGACCAACGGCGCGGCCGGCGTGATCCCCGCCGTGCTCCACTACTATGTGAAGTTCATGCACGGCGCGAACGACGACGGCATCGTGCGCTTTCTTCTGACGGCGGCAGCCATCGGGATCATCTACAAGGAGACGGCGTCGATTTCCGGCGCGGAAGTCGGCTGCCAGGGCGAAGTCGGCGTCGCCTGCTCGATGGCGGCCGCCGCGCTCGCGTCGGTGATGGGCGGCACGGCCGCGCAGGTCGAAAACGCCGCCGAAATCGGCATGGAACACAACCTCGGCATGACCTGCGATCCGGTCGGCGGGCTCGTGCAGATTCCGTGCATCGAGCGCAACGCGATGGGCGCGATCAAGGCGATCAACGCCGCGCGCATGGCGATGAAGGGCGACGGCCAGCATTACGTGTCGCTCGATTCGGTCATCAAGACCATGCGCGAGACCGGCGCGGACATGAAAACGAAGTACAAGGAGACGTCGCGCGGGGGCCTCGCCGTGAACGTCATCGAATGCTGAATTCAGGACCTCACGAAGGAAGAGAAACACCATGAGCCGCTATTCCATCTTCAGCCTGCTGCGCAACGGCATGTC
>JAQFVI010000158.1 GCA_029439495.1 Caballeronia sp. BR6202001590007 | reverse complement strand
CGCAAAACCGGCCCCGGACCGATCACGTGTCGCATCTTTTCGCCCCTGTAAAACCGCTGCGTCACAGCGTGGTCCGGTTGTCGGGATACCGGGGCAACGCTAATCAAAAGGCCTAACTCGCGCCACTTGCGTGACTGGCAGGAGGCAAGCATCTGGGACCTGTTGCACGAGCTGCTGCTTGCGCGGCTACGCGCCGCCGACCAAATCGACTGGTCTCGCGCCATCGTCGACTTCTCTTCAATCCCGCGCTGTGGGCTCAGGTCAAAAACCGAACCGAATCCCACAGACCGAGCGCGACCCAGTTCAAAGCATCACCTCATCACCGAAGCGCAGGGTATCCCGCTCACGGTGATACTGACCGGTGCCAACCGCAATGATGCCACTCAACTTCGGGCACTGATCGAAGTTTCCTGCCCATAAGCGGCAAGCCTGGAAGACCACTCTCGGAGCCTCCGGTCGTTCAAGGCAACAGAAGCTATGACCACGACAAACGTCGATGCCCAGTGCATGCAGCAAGCATTGCCGTAGAAATTGTTCGGCGCGGTCAGCCTCACGGTCGCGAAAGCGAACTCGAATCGATTCAGACCGCGCTTGATATCAGTGTCGATTATTTGCTCGGCGGTTGTCACATCGATGAATGACTTCTGCTCGAAAATGGGTTAATTAATGGGTTGTTCGGAGTACGACTTGCAGGCTAGCTGGGCCCGCGATACCCTTGCCAGCGATATCAAGCGCCGTGCTGTAGTCCGGGCTTGTCCGGACGAACGGTAGGCCAACGGTAATATTCACGCCGTCCTCGACCCCAGCAAGCTTGACCGGGATAAGACCTTGGTCGTGGTACTGCGCCACCACAATGTCGAAGTAGTCACGGCGCGCATTCATGAACGCGGTGTCGCCAGGCCGCGGGCCGCTTGCATCGATGCCTTCCGCCAGGGCACGCTGAATGGCCGGCGCGATAATGTCGTTCTCGGCCGAACAGGCCACCCTCACCCGCATGGGGATTAAGACCCGCTACGGCACACGCGGGTTCTCGATACCGAGCTCTGTCATCGCTTGATGGGCAAGTCGGATGACGCGCAGCTCCCCTTCGATTGATAGCTTAGCGATCGCATCACGCATCGAGCAGTGAACCCTAACGAGGATCGTTCGCAACGTGGGGTTCACGAGCATCATTGCGTAGTCTCGCATATCCGAAAGATCTGCAAGCATTTTCGTGTGACCCGGATAAGGGACGTGCGCGGCAGCCAGTGCTTCCTTGTGGATCGGCGCAGTGCAGATGCCTGCGATCTCGCGCTTCATCGCCAAATCAATCGCCGTGCGG
>JAQFVI010000157.1 GCA_029439495.1 Caballeronia sp. BR6202001590007 | reverse complement strand
CGTTTCCAGCAATGTTCGTCCATCTCGTACCGCCGTCGTATCTGAATGGTCGATTGGGGTTGACATGGTTGCCCTTGATGACGGTACTTAAAGCACTTTCCAGGTCGACGTGGCACTCGCGACGATGGATCCACTGTCGTCCGTCGCTTCCGAGCGGAGGAAGCAGATCTGCCTTCCCTTCCTGATGAAACCGCTCCGGGCGGTGAGTGTTCCCTCGCGCGCGGCGCGAATGTACTGGATATTTATCTCCAGGGTCGCACCGGCGCCGACGTGCTGCTTGAGCAGGTGCCCCATCGAGATGTCGAGAACCGTTGTCGTCACTCTCCCATGCAGCGAGCCTTGAGGGTTGAACATGAAGTCCTTGACGGGCATCGCTACGATGCAAGAGTCCTCACCGTATTCGACTTTCATACCAAACAGGCGAGCCAGGAAGAAGGTATTGAAATCCTGGTGATATGTCCGCAGTGCTTCTTCGAACGCGGATCGAGCTTGTGATTCGTTCATATTTAGTTGGCAACTGTCTGTTGTTCGATGCGCTCCGAGAGGTCACGCACGACGCCACGCTGGGAAAGTTCTGCAACCTGGGCAGGGGAGAACCCCAACAAGGAACTGAGAATTTCGTGCGTATGCTGTCCGAGCATCGGTGGCGGGGCTGCTTGGCGCAGCGGTTCGTCGTCCAGTCGAACAGGGTTCGAAATGTTTTTAACGTTGCCCGCGGTCGGGTGTTTCATCGACAGTATCATTCCGCGTTGCGTCAACTGGGGCGCTTCGCAGACTTCGGCAACAGTGCGAATCAGCCCGCAAGGGATGCCAGCATTCCCCAACTTTTCCACCCAGTACTCGCGAGTATGGTCGCGAAGGATCGCAGCGACCAGGAGCGTGAGTTCGCGCCGATGACTCACCCGCTCTGGCGCTGAAGAGAATCGCTTGTCTTCAAAGAGATCCTTTGCACCCGTGACTTCGCAGAACAGTCGCCAAAATTTGTCGTTGGCAACGCCCAGGTTGATCCAGCCGTTCGCCACCGGGAAAGTTTCGTACGGGCAGATGGTCGGGTGTTCGTTGCCTCTTCGGGTCGGCGAGGCTCCCGTTGTGAAGTAGATACCGGCGTTGAACGTAAGCAGTGAGGAAAGAGCATCCAACATCGAGATTTCGACCGTGCGGGCGAAACCCGTTTGGCTTCGTTCGTAGAGTGCCGACAGAATCCCTTGCACAGTGAAAAGTCCCGAGATCATGTCGGCGATCGACGTCCCTACTTTGGTCGGCTGCCCTTTGGGATCGCCGGTGATGTCCATCACGCCAGCTTCGCCTTG
>JAQFVI010000156.1 GCA_029439495.1 Caballeronia sp. BR6202001590007 | reverse complement strand
TGCTCACGCTTATCGGCTGTGGTTTAAGACAGGCTTTGGGTCTGTAGCTCAGTCGGTTAGAGCACCGTCTTGATAAGGCGGGGGTCGTCGGTTCGAATCCAACCAGACCCACCATGTGTCAAGCATAGACGCGGGGGATTAGCTCAGCTGGGAGAGCACCTGCTTTGCAAGCAGGGGGTCGTCGGTTCGATCCCGTCATCCTCCACCAAGTCCTCAATGCTTAGTGTTCGATTTGAACCTTGTTCAACGTGAACCTTAAGCATTGGCGACTAAAAGCCAGTTGATGTTGTAAGCAAGCTTTAGAGAGCTTATCGGCTAAACGTTCTTTAACAATCTGGAAGAAGTAGTAAAGAGAACCGCGAAAGCGCTTAGAGATGGGCGTGAGTAACGGTTCAGGGTAGTGATTGTATCAAGTATGAAAAGTGATCTTAATGATGACTTGGAATACGGCACAACGCGAATACTTAGCCTATGACTTGGGTGTCGATAGACACACTCGTTATAGGGTCAAGCGAACAAGTGCATGTGGTGGATGCCTTGGCGATCACAGGCGATGAAGGACGCGGTAGCCTGCGAAAAGCGATGGGGAGCTGGCAAACGAGCTTTGATCCATCGATATCCGAATGGGGAAACCCACTCCGAATGGAGTACCCTTGACTGAATCCATAGGTCATGTGGGGCGAACGCGGTGAACTGAAACATCTAAGTAACCGCAGGAAAAGAAATCAACCGAGATTCCCAAAGTAGTGGCGAGCGAAATGGGAAGAGCCTGTACTCTTTATTTGTCTTATTAGCTGAACGCTCTGGAAAGTGCGGCCATAGCAGGTGATAGCCCTGTAAGCGAAAATAGGATGAAAGAACTAGGTGTACGACAAGTAGGGCGGGACACGTGAAATCCTGTCTAAAGATGGGGGGACCATCCTCCAAGGCTAAATACTCGTGATCGACCGATAGTGAACCAGTACCGTGAGGGAAAGGCGAAAAGAACCTCGGGAGGGGAGTGAAATAGATCCTGAAACCGCATGCATACAAACAGTCGGAGCCTCGTAAGGGGTGACGGCGTACCTTTTGTATAATGGGTCAGCGACTTACGTTCAGTAGCGAGCTTAACTGATTAAGGCAGGCGTAGCGAAAGCGAGTCCGAATAGGGCGATCAGTTGCTGAGCGTAGACCCGAAACCAAGTGATCTATCCATGGCCAGGTTGAAGGTGCGGTAACACGTACTGGAGGACCGAACCCACTAACGTTGAAAAGTTAGGGGATGAGCTGTGGATAGGGGTGAAAGGCTAAACAAACTTGGAAATAGCT
>JAQFVI010000155.1 GCA_029439495.1 Caballeronia sp. BR6202001590007 | reverse complement strand
AAGAGATAACCCCGATGGAGCACCGCCTATAGCCAGACGATAATGACACTGGTTACATCAATGCCGCGACGCTGTGCTTCGCCCTCCGCCAGATACCCAAGACCTTCATGCAACGAATCACCCCTGACCAAGCCAGCGAGCCTCGTGCGAATGGGCGACGCCGTCCTGATCAGCGGATCGGGCGCTGGGCATGCCGTACCGAGGCATTGCTTGCCGCAGTCGGGCAGCGGTTCCGGAACGAACGGCAACCGCGCGAGCTCACGTCGATCAGCGTCGTCGGAATCGGCGACCGCATCTCGCTGGGCGCCGATCATCTCGCACAGGCCGGGCTGATCAAACGCGCAATATCGGGTGCGCTCATCGATTCGCCTGGCCTCTTGAAGATGGCCGCAAGCGATCAGATCGAGGCCTACACGCTGCCGCAGGGTGTCCTGTCGCAGCTCATGCGCGAGATGGCGGGGGGGGACGGCCGGGACTGATCACGAAGACAGGGCTGCATACCTTCATTGATCCACGTCAGCGCGGTGGCCGGCAAAGCCCGAGAACGGAAGAACAACTCGTCGAACTCATCCATCTCGACGGAGAAGGGTGGTTTCGCTTCAAACCGCTTCGCATCGATATCGCGTTTCTTCGCGGCACGACCGCCGACGAAGACGGCAACATCACGATGGAACAGGAAGCGGTTCTGGGCGGATGCTCGCCATGGCGCAGGCGACTCGACGGGCAGGCGGCGTGGTCGTCGTGCAGGTCAAACGAATGGCACGCAGCGCACGTTACCGCCCAAGCAGGTCAAAATCCCGTCATTCTGGTGGATTTCGTCGTGGTCGAGCCGGAACAGCGTCAGACGCCACCTACTACGATCCGAGCTACTCCGACGATCCGAGCTACTCCGGTGAATTGCGTATTCCGGTCGAAGGCATCAGACCTTTGCCGTTCGGCTCCCCGCAAAGTCATCGTGAGACGGGCGGCGATGGAGCTGTATCCGTCCGCCATCTGCAATCTCGGAGCCGGAATCTCGACGGGCCTGTCGACCGTCGCCTCCGAAGAAGGTCTGCTCGACGCCGTCGTGCTCACGAATGAGCAAGGCTTGATCGGCGGCGCGCCCATCACGGACCGTGACTCAGGCGGCGCCCAGAACTTCGCCGCCATGATCGAACAGACATCGCAGTTCAATTTCTACGACGGCGGCCTCGACCTCGCCGTTCTGTCCTTCGCGGAAGTCGACGCGAAGGGAAACGTCA
>JAQFVI010000154.1 GCA_029439495.1 Caballeronia sp. BR6202001590007 | reverse complement strand
GCTTCGGACGACAGCGCAATCAAGTTCGGCAATGCGCCGCCGAGCCCGATCCCTGTCAGCATGCGCACGACGACGAGCATGTCGAAGCGCGTGACGAAGGCCGTCGCGATGGAGAGCAGTCCGAAGATGCAGGCCGACAGGGTCAGCACCTGCTTGCGGCCGATGCGGTCGGCCAGCCGCCCGCCGAACATCGCGCCGGGCAGCAAGCCGAAGGTTCCGGCGCTGAACGCGAGGCCCATCTGGGCGACGGACAAATGAAATTCGCGCGCCATGCGTGGGGCGGCGACGCTGACCGATTGCAGATCGAGCCCTTCGAGCAGGGCGATCGCGAAACACAGGCTCAAGGTCGCGACGGCTCCATTCGTTGTGGCGCGGCGCGTGACGGCGCTGTCTCCCGACAATGCGGTTCTAGTAATTTTCATATCGGTTCTCCAATCTCCGCTAAAATCAGGTAGCCTGATATACAGGCCGCAAAAAATGGACATTTCGAATGCGTGCGTGCGTTCGCGACGCCCCGCACATGGCCGCCTGCTGGCTCGTTCCTTGTCTCCGGTAAAGAGTATTTGATATCAGGTTACCTGATGAACACAAGCACCACGCTTTCGGTACATACCCTAGGCTGCGCGCAATTCCTGCAAGGATGCCTGCTTCGCGAGAGGCGAGGGTTTTCACGGGGAACAGCACACTTGTCTATCAGGTTACTTGATAATAGACTTCATATATCAGGCTACCTGATATATGAAGCGTCTAGTGCAGCCGCTCTAGACACCATCGGGACATATCGACATATGCGCCGCACGGCGCGGGAGAAACAGGCATGGCAAGCTATGAGGGTCGCTGGACAACCGTCGACGTAAAAGTGGAAGCGAGCATCGCGTGGGTGATGTTCAACCGCCCGGAAAAGCGCAACGCGATGAGCCCCACGCTCAACAGTGACATGATTCAGGTGCTGGAAATGCTCGAACTAGACGCCGACGCGAAGGTGCTCGTGCTGACGGGCGCGGGCGACGCGTGGACCGCTGGCATGGACCTGAAGGAATACTTCCACGAGGTCGATGCGGGTCCGGAAATTCTTCAGGAAAAGATTCGCCGCGACGCCTGCCAGTGGCAATGGAAGCTGCTGCGCATGTACTCGAAGCCGACCATTGCGATGGTAAACGGCTGGTGCTTCGGCGGCGGCTTTTCGCCGCTCGTCGCGTGCGATCTCGCGATCGCCGCTGACGAAGCGGTGTTTGG
>JAQFVI010000153.1 GCA_029439495.1 Caballeronia sp. BR6202001590007 | reverse complement strand
CCACTTTCATGTGACCAGGGGCGCTATCATGGCTGTCAGGCGAGTATCGAAATCCGAGTTCAAGGCGAAGGCGCTCGAATACTTTCGGCTCGTGGAATCGACTGGAGAACATATGATCGTGACAGACCATGGCAAGCCCGTACTCGAAATCCGTCGCTACGACGATGCGTCGTTGACGCCGCTGGAGGAGTTGCGGGGGAGTGTGTTGTTTTATGAAGATCCGTTGGAGCCTGTCGGGCTTGAAGACTGGAAGGTCCTTCCATGATCGTGCTCGACACGCATGCCTTGCTCTGGTGGATCGAAGGTGCGGGCTTGAGCAAGCACGTACGCGCCGCGATCCAAGCACGCACGCGCCGCGATCGATAGCGAACTGGAACAGCAGGGCGAAATCGTCGTTTCCGCCATGAGCGCCTAGGAAGTAATGCCGCTCGTCAGAAAGGGACGGCTGGGTCTCGCGATGGATGTCGGCGGATGGCTAGGACAAGGTCGGCACTATCGACTGCGTGCGCTTTGCGCCGATCGATCGCAGGATCGCGGTCGCGGCCGTCGACTTGCCGGGCGAGTTTCATCAGGACCCGGCGGATCGCATGATCGTCGCGACGGCGCGTTCCTTGTCCGCGCCGCTCGTCACCAAGGACAGTCAGATTCGACGCTACGAACACGTCAAAACCATTTGGTAACCCGCCAAACAAAAAGGGCGGACGACCCGAGTCGTCCGCCCTTCATCGTGCTCCGGCCAGCGGCTTCGCGTGCGCTCAGTTCGCCACGGCCGCCGTCTTTGATCCCTTGTTCTTCTGCATGCGGCCGATCTCTTCCAGCTTGATCTCGACGTGCTTCGAGAACACGTACTCGGCCGGACGCTGCTTGTCGATCGGCAGTTCCTGCGCGAATGCGCCGGTCGTGCGCGGGCCCGACAGCGCGATCTTCGCGGCCTTCAGCGGATGCGCCACCGTGTCCATCAAGGCTGTCGCCTCGAAGCCGCAGTGGACCATACAGTCCGCGCACTTCTCGTACTTGCCCGTGCCGTATTTGTCCCACTCGGTGGTTTCCATCAGTTCCTTGAAGGTCTTCACGTAACCTTCGCCGACCAGATAGCACGGCTTCTGCCAGCCGAACACCGTGCGCGCCAGGTTGCCCCACGGCGTGCACTGATACGTTTGATTGCCCGCGAGGAAGTCGAGGAACAGCGTCGACTGGCCGAACGACCAGTTC
>JAQFVI010000152.1 GCA_029439495.1 Caballeronia sp. BR6202001590007 | reverse complement strand
TTCCATGCCGGCCTAAGTAAGAGAAACATGCACAGGCGCGTATCGTTCGCCACATTACAGTGCGCAGGAATGCCGGCGGAAGTCTATCCTGCCTTAGAACCAAACCGACCGGACTTCTTGCGCCGTCGCATTTTTTACAGCTCGCGATCGGAATGCACCGCATCGTCCTCGTGGATCGACACAAGCCAGGCGCGCGTCTTCGTCTGCGTCACCGGGGATACCGCCAGCATGATGTGCAGTGCGCCCTGCCCGCCCGCGGCCATCTTCGTCACCGTCGCGATCAGCGGCCGCTTGACGCGATACACATACTCGAACATCGTGCCCGCTTGTCCGGGAATGCCCGCCGGCTGCCAGTAGCGGCACTACCGCGCCTCCAGCCAGCCCGCCCTGAGGCAGCGCTGCGACCTCGTAATCCGGCACCTCTGCGTGCGCCTCGACGCCCAGAATGCCGCGATGCACGAACGAAAAGTGCGCCGTGTCGAGGAAGTTCTCGACGACGTGCGGCCCCGACGACCGCACGACCTGCGGCGCGAGATTGATCCGCCGCCCGTCTTCGGCCGACGCCTCCGGGAAGAAATCGAGCGCATGCGCCGGCTCGCCGGAGCACATCCACACGACGCCGTACGCCTGCGCGCACGCGAAGGTCGTCGCGCACGCGCGCTTGCCCGGACGAAACGCCGGATTCGACGGGATATGCAGGCACTGTCCCTCGATGTCGTAGCGCTAGCCGTGATACGGGCAGACGATCTGATCGCCCGTCACATGTCCGAGCGAGAGCTGCGCGCACCAGTCGCGCCACACGACGATCCGCTCGTCCGCGACGACGAAACCGCGCGCCTTGCCGTCCGGCACGGCGGCGCTATTGCAGACCGGCAGCCATTCGCCGGCGAGAGGATGATCGTCGCGCATTGCCGTTCACCGTCGTAAAACCTTCGTTCTTACCCGATTTGGAGCGCTTTCGCAAAAAGTTGCAAAATACAGGTTCGCACAAATACGCGGCGCGATGGGGACACCGTACACGAGCCGAGCGTAAGCGAATCAAAAGCAAAATAAGAGAAGAGACCTTCACCCGGGGGGGTGCCATGGAGCAGGCGCATCAAGCAGCGCGCCGGCCGCTCGGCTTCGTGTTGAGCCGACACCGGCATCCGGAGCGCGAACAGGCCACGCTGCGCGTGGGAATGGGCGCCATCGCGCTGCA
>JAQFVI010000151.1 GCA_029439495.1 Caballeronia sp. BR6202001590007 | reverse complement strand
TTATCTGGACCTTTACCCGGAATTCATCGTGTCGCCGGAGGCGCGCGCGAGTTTTGAACGCGATCGCAAGGGCTGTCTGGTCGGGCGTCAGCTTGCGACGCAATTCGGTTTCAAGGTCGGCGACGTCATTCCGCTCAAGGGCACGATCTATCCGGGTACATGGGACTTCGTTGTGCGCGGCATCATGGAGGGCCGCGACGAATCGACCATCACGCGGCAAATGATCCTGCACTGGGACTATCTGAACGAGACCGTGCGCAAGACGACCAAGCGCAATGTCGATCAGGTGGGCGTCTATGTCGTCGCCCGACGACGTGGCCATCGTTTCGCGCAACATCGACGAGGTGTTCAAGAACTCGCTCGCGGAAACCCTGACGGAGACGGAGCAGGCGTTCCAACTCGGTTTTGTCGCAATGTCGAATCAGATCATCGTGGCCATTTGTGTCGTGTCCTATGTCGTCATTCTGATCATCATGGCTGTCATGGCGAATGCGATGGCCATGAGTGCGCGCGAGCGCACTGTCGAATATGCGACGCTCAAAGCTTTAGGCTTCGGCCCGTCGTTTCTTAGCGTGCTGGTCTTTGGCGAATCGCTTGCGATCTGCACGATCGGCGGTGCCATCGGCATGATGCTGACGCCGTCTGCCGCCGAGTTCTTCAAGTATGCGACCGGCGATGTCTTTCCCGTCTTCAGGATGTCGAGCAACACCATGTTCCTGCAAGCCGGATGCGCGTTGGTCGTCGCGCTTGCGGCGGCGATCGTGCCTGCGGTGCAGGCGAGCTGCGTGCGGATCGTCGAAGGCCTGCGGGCAATCGACTGAGGGCGCACGATGGCGATTCCCGTTACCTATGTCGCGCGCAATCTGTGAGCAAGGTGACTGACGACGTTGCTGACGGCGAGCGGCCTCGCGCTCGTCGTGTTCGTGTTCGCCACCGTCCTGATGCTCGACGCAGGTCTCAAGAAGACGCTCGTCTCGACAGGCGAACCGGACAATGTCGTCGTCATTCGCAAGGGCGTGGAAACGGAAATTCAAAGCGCCATCGATCGGTCGCAAGCGAACGTCATGGAAATGCACCCGTCCGTGGCGATGAGCGGACATGGCGAACCGCTCGCGTCCAAGGAAACGGTCGTATTGATATCGCTGACCAGGCTTGCCACCGATACGCCGGCGAACGTCGTCATACGCGGCGTTTT
>JAQFVI010000150.1 GCA_029439495.1 Caballeronia sp. BR6202001590007 | reverse complement strand
CCCGTTACTGCCGCCCGCAGAGAGAAAATTGTGCGGTCGTTACTACGGCGCCAGGTCACTAGGCTTTCGTTTCCACCGTAGCAAAAGGCAAACGAGGACGCGCCGACGAGCACCTACTGCCTTATGTTATGTAAGAAAACAGCCCCTTGAAAACCGCGGAGGTGGCCATAGCTACCGGCGCCATTAACGATAAAGGAGATTGGCCAATTGGTGAAGAACAAGAACGATACCACGGCCAACAATCACGAGACGGGAACAAGAAGCTCCTGCGGGCTCGTCACCGCAATTATCGGGCAGCACTCGCCGCGGACCGCGAGAAGCACTTTGAAGTTTGGTATGAACCATGTGTCAGACGCCTCCCTCTGCATCTCGCGCGCCTCGTGTGTCAGCGCACCAACATCAGCTACGACGCCCGGCTACGGCGAAAGTACGGCGACGCTCTGTTGATCGTAACGTTGATCTTTGGAGTCGGGCTTTTGTTCACCGGGTTGAGCACGAACCCGAAATTCTCTGACCTCGTGATGACTTTGCTCGTGCCATTCATGCCGGTTTTGACGTGGGCACTTAAGGAGCGTCTGCAACATTCAAATACAGCCTTGTCGCCGACGAGCCTTGGGGCCGAATGGGAGAAGATCTGGGCGTGTGCGCTGGACGGGGCCAGCGAAGCTGACGTCAAGAATGACTCGCGCGACCTTCAAGATGCCATCTACCAGCACCGGGAAGGAAGCCCTCTCATCTTCGATTGGGTGTACTACTGCTTGAGAGCAGCGAATGAAGATCAGGCGCGCCACGCCGCAGAAGACATGGTCGAGATGGCGAAGAAAGCGCTCGAGGGGGTGCGAAAGCATGAAGCTCATAGACCAATTCAATAACTTTCTCGATGGCAAAGTCAATCTTAACCAGACGCGTTTTGCCCTGCTTATCACCAGCGTTGACGCGGTGAAGACGGCTATCAGGGGCTTTGACTGGGGCCCAAAGATTTTGGGCTTCGCAGCGCGGCTCGTGGGCTCACGGAACCATCATTAAGCCGCTTCCGGGAGACGAATTCGATGCTGACTTGCTGGTCATTGTGGAACCCGTAGCCGGCTTGTAAGCGAGGGACTATGTCAACAGCTGGGCGGTCTCTTCGATGGCCATAGCACTTACAAGGACAAGGTGCGTCGTTATTCGCA
>JAQFVI010000149.1 GCA_029439495.1 Caballeronia sp. BR6202001590007 | reverse complement strand
GCCAGTTCCTGATTCTGGTCGGCGGCTCGGGCTGCGGCAAATCGACCTTGCTGAACATGATCGCGGGTCTCGAGACCGTGACGCGCGGCGACATCATGATCGACGGCAAGACGGTGAACAACCTGTCGCCGAAGGATCGCGACATCGCGATGGTGTTCCAGTCGTATGCGCTGTATCCGTCGATGAGCGTGCGCGACAACATTTCGTTCGGGCTGAACATCCGCAAGGTGCCGAAGGACGAGCAGAAGAAGATCGTCGATCGCGTATCGGAGACCTTGCAGATCGGCCATTTGCTGGATCGCAAGCCGGGGCAACTGTCGGGCGGCCAGCGTCAGCGCGTCGCGATGGGCCGTGCGCTCGCACGCGATCCGGTGATGTTCCTGTTCGACGAACCGCTGTCCAATCTCGATGCGAAGCTGCGTATCGAGATGCGTTCGGAGATCAAGCTGCTGCATCAGCGTCTGGGGACGACCATCGTCTACGTGACGCACGATCAGATCGAGGCGATGACGCTCGGCGACCGTATCGCGGTGATGAAGGACGGCATCGTGCAGCAGTTCGGCGTGCCGCAGGAGATCTATGATTCCCCGGCCAATCTCTTCGTGGCGGGCTTCATCGGCGCGCCGCCGATGAACTTCATCAACGGCAAGCTGGTCGAGGCCGGCTCGGGCGTCGGGCTCGAACTCGATACGGGCGTGACCCGTCAGGTGCTCAAGCTGCCGTTCGATGCCGCACGGCTGCGCGGCAAGGTCGGACAAGATGTGGTTCTCGGGCTGCGCCCGGAGCGCATCACCGATTCGCGCAGCGCACATGACGTCGCTGATGCCAGCTTGCAGCCTGTCGATGTGATGGTCGATGTGATCGAGCCTACCGGGCCAGATACGCTCGTGTTCGCTCAGGTCAATGGGAAGCGTGTCGTTTCGCGGGTGCACCCGGCGGCGCAGCCTCAGCCTCAGGCTCGGATGACTCTGCTTTTTGATGTTTCTAAGGCTGTGTTGTTTGATCCTCGGACGGAGGAGAGGTTGGCCTAATTGCCCTTCCCGGGCGGAGGGGGGTGATGCGCTTTGTGTCACCGGTGGGGTACTTGTTGTCATGCAAAGCGCTTCTCGTGTCTTGGCTCTTATTCAGTAGCT
>JAQFVI010000148.1 GCA_029439495.1 Caballeronia sp. BR6202001590007 | reverse complement strand
GTCGGGCGTATGCACTGAAGAAGGTACGTGAACGGGCATACCAAGAGCTTCTCCAAAGACCGGCTGTTTATCCGCCGTCCGTGCGCGCGCGGAGCGTGCCATGAACACGCTGTCGACCGACCATTGCCGTTCTGTTAGGGCATGCTCCGTCCATCACCTGCACGGCAAACATTGGTAGTTCCGGTGGCATTGCGCGATGGTCAGGCTGGACCGAAGCAAACTGACGATCAAGTCTCCTGGTCAGCCGCTTCCCCTCGTCGCCGCGCGGATGGATCGCTTCCGTCGATTGAAATTGTTGGTCAATTTCGTATTCATTTGGCGATGTCATTATGTTGTGTGTCAATAGATGGCTATTCGAAAATCAAAATAGGACAGAGCATGGAAATTGTAGAGAGAATAAAATCAGCTGATGGTGGATGTAAATACTTGCTATCCACTGGAGATTTAACGAAAACTGTTGAGTCGACTTTGTTCTATTTGGATGAACAGCGACTTCCGTATCTCTATGTGTGTCGTGCCAGATATGATTTGCAATCGGTTGCATTTTCTGCGAAACCGGTCTCCCAAAGCCTCTGGGAAATTTGAATTCGGATCAGATCATCCGGCAGGTAAAAGTTTGCTTAAATGATCTTGAGCAAGAGACGAAGGGCGAAATACGTAAAATCAATACAGTCTTATTTGCAGGCATGGGAGAACCAATGCTCAATCTGCCAGGGATTAAAAAGGCGACCATTGATATTAAAGCGAGGGAAATGGCGAATCGTGTCACAATGACCACGATATGCATCGTCTCCAAATTTAAGGAGCTTTATGAAATACCACTCGATACGCTATCTATTTCCTTGCATGCCACAACGGACGAGAAAAGAGGGCGGCTGATACCTGGTGGCGCGAAGTATCGTATTGCCGATGTGATTGATCATGCCGATCGCTTCTGTAGCGCGTGTGATATTCAATTACTTACTTCTGCGAGATTTAAATGATACCGATGAAGATTTGCATCGACTAATGACACTAATTAACCAAAATGACTTTGTTGTAAAGCTGAAATATCTTAACGAGATCAGCTCAGTCGATGGCTTGAAACTGAAAACCTCTGATCTATTCTCCGTGTTTGCCAA
>JAQFVI010000147.1 GCA_029439495.1 Caballeronia sp. BR6202001590007 | reverse complement strand
GGTGGAAGGCCCGCTAGATGATTTTCAACTACGCGACCCATAAGCATCTGAAGGTCAAGGCATGGCTGGCCAGGCATACGCGTCCACATGCACTTCACACCGACATACTCAAGCTGGCTGAATTAGGTGGAATGCTGGTTTGGCCTGATCACGCAGTAGGCAATTCATCGAGGCTCGTTCAAGAATGTACGCCAACTCGTGACCAGCATCGAGCGGTATATCGAGCAGTACAACCAACACGGCCGGCCATTTGTTTGGACCGCAACCGCCGAGTCGATTCTTCAGAAAGCGGCTCGGTTATGTAAAGTTATTTCTGGGACGGAACACTAGCTGTAAGCGCTAATTTGAGCACACCGGATCGGTGCTAGGCTGCATTCATGTTTAATGCGGTTACTTTTTGCCCCAGTTATTCCACGCCATACGCAAGAGCGCTGCGTTTGCTGCTCGTCGGTCGAACAGTTCAGGATCGAAGTCGTCGCCTGCCCATATTCGATACTCCTTAGCTTCCTCGCTGTCCGGTTCCCGACGCAGGACTCGCAGCATCTCTTCATATCGATGCGTGCCACCCACATCCTCCGGTGGGCACGCACGTTCTCCGGCAATAATCCATGCTTCGCTGTGAGGTTCGCGATCAGTACGCGCGACTTCTTCGATACGAATGTCATGATGCCAGTCGTCGCCGAAGTCGTATCGATAGAGGAAACGATGCCCCCCTGGTAGGTGAGTCTGTGTAACCGTGGTTTGCGGTCATCCAGCATTTCAGCATCTTCAGCGAACAGCTCGAGCATATCGTGGTTGTCGCCCATTGCGTACGTTCGCCCATCTACCTCGAAGTCGTGCAGATGCGCATCGGTCCATCCGAAGGCTGCTTGCAGAATGTGATGCAGCTTTCGCAACGTGATGTTGCCGTCGATCCTGATGCGCCATCACACGGGTGGTTCGATATCCCGCAGTTGCGCGTGAAGCGTATATACAGTGTATGACCTGGCCACGGATTCGCGCAGAGCATCGTCAAATGCAGAAGGACTCACATTATAGCCCGGAGTACATCGACGCCGGGCAATGAAACACGTTGAATCAAACCAGATTGCCTGCCGTGGTTGAGCG
>JAQFVI010000146.1 GCA_029439495.1 Caballeronia sp. BR6202001590007 | reverse complement strand
AATCGGCGGTCACGTTCGCCGAAATACGCAGCTCGAAATCGGGGCACAGGACTTTGCGATCGTCGGCGAGACGCGTCATGCTCGGATCGAGCAAGGACGCGAGCAAGGCCTGCGCGGCGATGCTGATCTCGCCTCGATCACGAGCGATGGCGGCAACACAAGTCGCGAGATTGCCGCCTGCATCGTGTCCCGCAATGCCGATGCGCTCGGGATCGGCGCGCATGCGCCACCGCCCGTTGCGCCACTGCCCGCATCGCCCAAGGGCTTGTCCGTGCTCTTCTGTTCGTCGTTGCTCATGTCTGGTCTCCGGTTCAAAGATTCATGATCGAAGACGCTAGCAACGCGCATACCAGAAGCATCGCGCGGGTAGCTTTATCCCGCGACCGCCGAACCGATCACCTGATTGGCAACCGCATCCACAGCCTGCTTCACGACGCCGACGATTTCGTCGACCTCCGCACGCGTCGTCACCAGCGGCGGCGCGAAACCGAGGATATCGCCGTGTGGCATCGCTCGCGCAATCACGCCGCGTTCGAGCGCCGCCGCCGACACCTTCGGACCAACCTTGAGCGTGGCGTCGAAGGGCTTGCAGCCTTCCTTGTCGGCCATGAATTCAAGCGCTGCGAGCATGCCCGTGCCGCGCACTTCGCCGACGAGCGGATGCGCATCGAACGCGGCGTGCATTTGCTGCTGAAGATACGCACCGACATCGTACGCACCGACATCGGCGGCATGTTGCGTGAGGTTCTCGCGTTCCAGAATGTCGAGATTCGCGATGGCCGCCACCGCGCAAATGGGATGGCCCGAATAGGTCCAGCCATGCCCCATCGGTCCATGCTCGCGCGAACCCTTGTCGATGACCTCCCACACCTTCTCGCTGACGATCACGCCCGACAGCAGCACATACGCGCTCGTCAACCCCTTGGCGACCGTGATGAGATCCGGCTCGATGCCGAAGTGCTGAGCGCCCATTTTCGAGCCAAGACGGCCGAAGCCGCACACACCTTCATCGGAGATCAGCAGAATGTCGTGCTTCCTGAGCACTTTCTAAACGGCATCCCAATAGCCTTGCGGCGACGCGATGAT
>JAQFVI010000145.1 GCA_029439495.1 Caballeronia sp. BR6202001590007 | reverse complement strand
CGTATCATGGCGGGACTCGGCATGACGGAAACGTCGCCGTCGTGCCTCTTCACGACCGGGCCGGTCATGCGCGCGGGGTACATCGGCGTGCCGGCGCCAGGCTGCCAGGTCAAGCTTGTGCCGGTCGCCGGGAAGCTCGAAGCGCGCTTTCGCGGGCCGCACGTCATGTCCGGGTACTGGCGTATGGACTCGCATGACGTGGCGGTATCGTTCGATGAAGAAGGCTTCTACTGCAGCGGCGATGCGGTACGATTCGTCGATTTTGCGCACCCAGAAATTGGCCTGATGTTCGACGGGCGCATCGCGGAGGACTTCAAGCTCAGCTCCGGCACGTTCGTCAGTGTCGGCCCGATGCGAGAGCGGATTACCTCGGAAGGCGCGCCGTATGTTAATGATGCGGTCATAACGGGAATCAACCGAGACGAGGTAGGTGCGCTTGTCTTCCCGCGAATGGATGAATGCCGCAGGTTGGCGGGCTTGCCGTCTACGGCCAGTGTCGAGCGGATTGTCGAAGCCCGTGCGGTGCGCGAGTTTTTCGCCGCATTGCTTGCGCGTCTAAATCGAGATGCAACAGGAGGCGCGACCACTATCACGTGCATGCTTCTACTTGAAAATGCTCCATCGATCGATCAAGGAGAGATCACCGACAAAGGTTCGATCAATCAAGCGGCTGTATTGGCCTGTCGGGCGGAAGCGGTCGAAAGACTCTACAAATCCGAGACCCCAGACGCACTTGTTATCTACCCTTCATTTCATTCGAAATGACATGAAAGGCTCTTCTGCACGAAGCGGACCAAGGGTACCATTGAACTTTCGATTGATTTGGTCGCGAGCAGGTGTTCACAACAGCGGCGGACAAATCCAAGCCGTCGATGGAGTCTTGCGGTGCGATCGCAGGCAAACATGGGTAAAAATTCTGCCAAGCCACGTCTCACCTACCTTATAGGGAGTCTGGACCGTATTCTACGAAGGAAGATGACTGAGACCCTTTCGCCTATCGGAATTACACTGGCGCAATTCACGGCACTCTCGGTGCTCGAAGCTCGGAGTCACGCCTCTAACGCACAACTCGCGGAGCGTTCGTT
>JAQFVI010000144.1 GCA_029439495.1 Caballeronia sp. BR6202001590007 | reverse complement strand
ACCCGACGATCCAACGAGGAAGAAGCCGCTAAGGAACGCAAAACTAAGCGCGATGGCCGGACTGTGCGCGGTCAGGACGACACCCGTCACGCAGGCGGATCCGACTCCGATCATGAGCGAGATCGCCAGGCGTCGCCCCAGGCGTTCTGCGATGAAGCCAGACGCGACGAAGCCGAAAATCTGCCCGGCTGCGGAAGCCATCGCAATCATGCTGACAACCAACGCGGACAGGTCGAGCGTCTTGAGGTAGGTCGGCAACAGTGCCTGAAACGGCCATGAGCCAAAGCAGAGCACTAACATCAGCATCGACAGATAGGCGACGCGGCCCGGATAGCGTTTGAACAACTGTCGAACCGGATTCGATGCAAGCGTGTTCGATGATGCCCGGCCTTCCTTGCACGCGGCAGACTCCGGCACGAAAAAGCCCGAGCAACAGCGCCGGAGGCAAGCCCACGAAGAACATCCCGCGCCAGCCGAAAGTCAGATAGATGAATTCATACGCGAGCGCCGCGCCAATTGCACCGACGCCCCCAGCCGGTATCGAGAATCCCGATTCCGATCGCGCGATGCCGTTCGGGCCAGGATTCCGCAACCATGGCAGCGCCCAGCGAAAAGCCGGGCGCCATTCCGAAGCCAAGCAGCAGGCGAAAGACGGCCAACGACAGGAAGTTCCACGACATGCCGGTAGCGACCGCCCGGGCCGTGAACCAGGTCAGCGTGATCAGCAGCGGTATCTTGCGTCCGATCCTGTCGCTGCTCAGTCCGCCGAAAGCGAGACCTCCGATCCAGCGAACGCCATACGTCGCAAGGAGCAACAACGAAGCCGTATCGAGAGAGACGCCGAATGCGCGCGCGATATCGCCGAGGACGAACGTGATCGCCAGAAAATCCAGCGCGTCGTTCACCCACACACCCCAAGCGGCCACCAGCACTCGCCATTGCGACGCCGTGATGTCCCGATACCACGGCGTGCCCGAGCCGGAAGGCCTGACAACTTCAGATTGCATACTCTCCACCTTATATCCGCTGCGACGAGTGCACCAATGTAACCGGTATCATGCACGGGTACAACATGACGCATTTGC
>JAQFVI010000143.1 GCA_029439495.1 Caballeronia sp. BR6202001590007 | reverse complement strand
GCTTGCCACGTTGCGATGGAACCATGACGGCCGGAATGTGTTTTCGGCCGCGAGCCAACGCGGCGGAAAGATGACGAAATCGATGGCATCGACACCCGGCGTGTCAGTTGGCGACTGAAGCACCAAGAAGATAGAGGGGTCTGGGTGGTCAAAGCTGATGGAGCCTATGGTATTGAATCGACGCAAGTCGTACTTGTACGGTGCGTAATTGCCGTGCCACGCCACCACGTCGAGAGGCGAGTGGTCGATGGCAGCACGCCACAGGTTGCCGTTCAACTTTGCGACCAGCTCGAAATCACCCTCTTTATCCTCGTACCAGGCGTGCGGCGTGAGGAAGTCTCGCGGGTTCGCAAGACCGTTCGACCCAATGGGACCCAGGTCTGGCAGTTTGGAGCAGCGCGCCAAAATTCTCGCATATGTAGCCGCGTGCCGAACCGTCCGGCAGTTTGACTTGGAAGCGCACCCCTCGCGGGATGACCGTAATCTCCTGGGGCTCCACCTCGAGCACGCCGAGTTCGGTCGCAATTGAGAGGCGTCCCTGCTGCGGAACGATAAGCAGTTCACCGTCAGCGCTGTAGAAGTAACACGCCCCCATCGACCTGTTTGCTGCATAAAGGTGAACCGCGCAGCCCGACATCGCTTCGGCGGACCCATTTCCTGCCATCGTCACTAGGCCATCGATGAAGTCTGTTGGCTCTGAAGGAATCGGAAGTGGGTCCCAACGAAGCTGGTTTGGCGGAGTGGGTAGTGTAGCGGAAAGTCTGCGACCAGACTCGAGGCTTTCATAGGAGAAAACGGTTGGTGAACTGCTGCTGGCCGGATTCGGTACAGCCATGAGCGGTGATTGTGAGAACGCGGTTCCGCGTAGTTGCTCGGCATATAGGCCGTGCGCCACCCTTTGCGGTGAGTTGCGGCCAACAGGCAACACGCCGGGCATCGCTTCAGTCGCAAACTCGTTCGCAAAACCACTCTGATACCCATGAGGGTGCGCAGAGAATGGTGCTCGCTCAGACGAGTAGTTTCTCGAGACGGTTTCAGAACTCGATAGTCTGTGAATCTCTGTTTGTTCCATTGAATTCTC
>JAQFVI010000142.1 GCA_029439495.1 Caballeronia sp. BR6202001590007 | reverse complement strand
CTTCGAAAACGGCCAGTTCACGATGGTGGGCCTTTGAATCACGGGCGGCAATGCCGCTCTGCCGCAGCAGACTGAGTTCGTACTCTGACATCGTGCCTTTGAGTCCAAGCAGGAGGCGATCGTTGACCAGCCTAGAGTCATAGATATATTGAACTAACGGAAGAAAATTCCCATATCGCAGGAGAAACTGTTCTTTGATTATCCTGATGGCACACTGACCTTCAAATTTGGCCACCCTTTCCTATCAGATGCGCAGGCGCGTTTTGAGGCTATTCGCTCTCAATACTACCCCGGCACCACCAAAGATAGCCGGGGTGGTTACATTAATTGCCAAAACGATTATCGCAGTCAAATTGCTGGATAATAGCGCGGGTGCGTTTATCTCTGACAATAATTCTGGAGTTCGCATAAAATCCGATGTCCAGCCTCTGAGTGCTCACAATAGCATTGTTAATCCCGGAATTACCCATTACACGGGTAATGGGTAACGCCCAGAAATGATGCCCTTGATAACGGGGATTATAATTAACTGCACACTGACCTGAAAGTGAGCCCACATACTCGACTTCAACTCTCATTGTTCCACGGGTTGCAACAAGTTCGGCGGTTACCGCCTGCCCCGGCTCAAGTGTGACCTCAAGACCTGACTCTGAACCGAGAACGACGCTGGTTGCTCTCTCACCACTTATTCCCCATGACTGCTCATATGAAATAGACGCAGTAGCAGTTCCACCAATGCCTAAAAACCGAACGCCCACTTCAATGGATCCGCCGACAGATAATGTTCCTCCTGTAGACCACCCAGTGGTAACCGTATTTTCAACACTCTGGGAGATCGCTGCGTTGAATGTCGTAGGGACAGAACTATCGTTAATAAAATCCTGCGACATAACAATGGAAGGGGTAGCATTTTGGCTCACAACCCGGGAACTTACAGGGCGTAATGTGCGGGCAACTTCTTGCCACCCAAATGGCCCATACAGGCCTCCCCACTGACTTGTTTCCCTAAAGAATGCATCAAGTGGCTCCCTGCCGAAATCTCGCTCTACAGCACGTTTTAGCTGGCTGTCGAACAACT
>JAQFVI010000141.1 GCA_029439495.1 Caballeronia sp. BR6202001590007 | reverse complement strand
AATTGTTGAATAAATATTCGTGGCCTGAACAATGTTAAAAATCAAATGATCGTGCGAATGGACGCTGCGTCCATAAAGATTGCTGCTTTTTTAGCGCCGATTTTTAGAGCTATCTTTAATTGAACTCAAGCAGAAAAAACGTAATTGACACACGCCGCGCATTCTCTAGAATGAGCCGTTTGCTGCGACGCACAAACGATCGCATCAGTCATTTACTTTTCATGGAGTCGAGTATGAGCAGTCTTGCGCCTGAAAATCTGATTGCATCGCAAAAGGCCGGATTGGACGCGAGTTTCGGACTCGCGTCGCGGGCCTTCGAGGGTTTCGAAAAGCTCGTCGATCTGAACACCCGTACCTTGCATGCGGCGCTTGCCGAGCAACAGGATTTCATCGCGAAGTTTTATTCTGTGCGGGACGCCAAGGACTTGTTCTCGCTGCAGAATCAGCGCGCCCAACTCGGCGCCCAGCGTATCCAGGCTTACTGGCAGGAAGTGTTCGAGATCGCGTCGGACGTGCGCGGCGTCTATGTCGAAGCCGCTCAGGAGCAACTCGAAAAGTCGCAGCGCAATGCACAGGCGCTCGTCGACAGCATCGCGAGCCATGCACCCGCCGGCAGCGAAGTCGTCGTGAACGCGTGGAAGTCGGCCATCGATGCGGCAACGGAGTCCGCCAACACCGCTTATGAAGCCGCGCGAAAGGCGGCTCAGCAAGTCGTCGAAGCCGCGCAGAACGATGCCGGCTCGGCAGGTCAGGCAACGGTGCTGGTCGTTTCGCCGAGGACGGCCAGCAGCAAGAAGTAAGCGGTACGATCACGCGCTAAAGCGGACTTCGAGGTCCGCTTTTTTGTTTTCGCGCTACATCAGCGATGTCAGGTTCAATGCATGCGACCGGCCGATCCACACAGCCGCATCGCGATGATTTTTCAACGCATCGCCCATGTTCGGATGCGTGAACACATCCAGCCCGCCGTGATTCAACGCAAGCCATTCGAGCATCGTCGTGAGGCTTTCGCTGGCGAACCCAAGTTGGTACGACCACATCGGATGCGGACCGACCGGCCGCTCAT
>JAQFVI010000140.1 GCA_029439495.1 Caballeronia sp. BR6202001590007 | reverse complement strand
GAACGCCGATATCGATAGCAATAACGACAACAGGAAGCCGGTCCAGTAGATATCAGGTACGCGCCGTTCATCTTGGGCGCCACGCGCATGGGAAACGCTTACGCTGACCGAAGTCAGTACTCCCTGCAGCAACGAAACCACAGTGAAAAATAGATTCGCGCCGAGACCACCCGCTGCAAGAGCACCAGAGCCAAGCGAGCCGAGCAATAGTGCATCGGTTATGCCTCTCCTGCGATAGCTGAGCGATGGCAAGGAGGGCAGTGTCGGCGGCGTGGCAAGGCAACGATGGCTCAGCTACGGCAGCTCGAGAGAAAAACAGTGCGCCGTAACTGAGATTGACAAGAGTCGATCGTAGTTTTTTTGTCGATAATCACGCGACATCCCTCAGTGCAGAACAAGATCGACCGATGCCGATGATGTATGCGCATACTTGAGGACCAAGGCGACCGCGTTAGCCATGGTTTCGAGCGAGATGGTACGGACACCGCTCTCGGGTTACGGCCTGAGTACCTCGACTGCAGGGTGCGATAGTGCAAACGTGCACCGGCATCTCACGCAGTTCTTCATGAATGCTGTGCGAAAAGCCCTGGATTGCCCACTTAGAGGCTGCATAGCCCCCACGGGGGTTGCCAAGTCCAGCAATCGAGGAAATATTGAGTACCACGGCGTTCGAGGTTGCCTTAAAACTTAAAATATGGCAAAGTAAGATGGGTCAGGTACGCTGGCACCTGTTAATGCACATGATCTCAGCGAGCTTTCTATGATCAACGCTCTCTAATGTGCAAAAATTAAAAGCGCCGGCGTTGTTGATCAGCACGTCGATGCCATCCATGGCAGTTACCGAAAAATCGATCAGTTGGCGACACGCTTCTTCACTAGCAAGATCACCGCTCCAAACATGAAGAGCGTGGTCCAACGCGGAATTGGAGGTAAGAGCCTTCAATTTTTGCTTGTCTATTCCTGCAGCAACAAGTTGCGCACCAGATTCAGCAAATGTTCGGCGATAGCAAATCCGATCAGTCCGGAAGCGCCGGTAAGGACAATTTTTGATTCGGA
>JAQFVI010000139.1 GCA_029439495.1 Caballeronia sp. BR6202001590007 | reverse complement strand
AAAGCGCTCGAAGCATTCGCTCGAAGCATCCATTTCCCAATTCCTGCACACCGACGACGCGATTCTGTATTCGAGTTGCTTCGACGCGAACGGCAGACTCTTCGAAACCTTGCTGACCGAAGACAACGCCATCATCAGCGATGAACTGAATCACGCCAGCATCATCGATGGCGTCCGACTCTCGAAAGCGCGCCGCCTTCGGTACAAAAACAATGACCTCGGCGATCTCGAAGCGTGCGTGGCTGAAGGAAGCCGCTGCCGCTGGCGCACGCTTTAAGTTGATTGCCACCGATGGCGTCTTTTCGATGGACGGCATCATTGCCAACCTCGCGGGCATCTGCGATCTCGCGGATCGCTACGGCGCGCTCGTGATGGTCGACGACTCGCACGCGGTCGGCTTCATCGGCGAAGCGGGACGCGGAACGCCCGAACACTGCGACATGCTCGACCGCGTAGACATCATCACCGGCACGCTTGGGAAGGCCGCTCGGTGACGCTTCCGGTGGCTATGTGGCGGCGCATAGAAAAATCATCGAGCTGTTGCGGCAGCGCAGCCGACCATATCTCTTCTCGAACACGCTCGCTCCGAGTATCGCGACGGCATCGTTGAAAGTGCTCGAGTTGCTCGATAGCGAAGAAGGCGCAACGCTTCGTCGACGTGTCCGGGAAAACGGTGCGCACTTCCGACTGGCGATGACGGCGCTCGGCTTCGACCTCGTCCCCGGCGAGCATCCGATCATCCCTGTCATGCTCGGCGATGCCCAGCTCGCGTCGAAGATGGCGGATGCCTTGCTCGACGAAGGCGTGTACGTCATCGGCTTTTCTTATCCAGTCGTGCCGAAAGGTCGCGCGCGCATTCGCACGCAGATGAGCGCGGCCCATACTCCCAAGCAAATCGATCGCGCTGTCGATGCGTTCGCACGCGTCGGTTGATCGCTCGGCGTGATCCGTTGAGCGCGCCGCTTTATGCGCATAAAGGCACGCCGACGGCCCAGCACAAGCCACAAGCCACAAGCCACAAGCCACAA
>JAQFVI010000138.1 GCA_029439495.1 Caballeronia sp. BR6202001590007 | reverse complement strand
GGAAACACAAAGCGTGCAAGCCCACCACTAGAAAGAAAGGCTCCGGCTTCATCGCTTTTACGTTATTCGGCCGTACCTTGTTTTGCTTTGACAGCACGGGCGCGGTGCGCCTTGGCGTGAGCACGCCAAGGCGTGTTTCTTATCGCGCGATCAGCAGGCTTTCCGCAAACTGCCATTCTTCGTCTCGCCATTGATGGGTGCAATCGAAGCCCGCATCCGTCGCGATCGGGATAATTTCCTCCGCGGAATACTTGTGGCTGCTCTCGGTCCAGATGGTCTCGCCCTCGCGGAAGTCGACGCGCAAGTTGGCATCGCGGACGTGCACGGTCAGGGCACGCTTCGCACGCAAGTGCATCTCGATGCTGCGGACGTCAGGGTTGAAGCGCGCGACATGCTCGAATGCGTCGATCGGAATGTCGCTGCACAGCTCGCGGTTGATGCGGGCAAGCATGTTCAGGTTGAATGCGGCCGTTACGCCGATCGGATCGTCATAGGCGGCGATCAACCGGTCCAGCGGCTTGATGAGGTCGGTGCCCAGCAGAAGGCCGTCGCCAGGACGCAGCATGCCGCGGATGGAGCGCAGAAATTTGGTGGCCGCAAGGCGCGCGAAATTGCCGATAGTGCTGCCGAGAAAAAGCACGAGCAGTCGCTCGCCGTCCTCGCGCTTCGCGTTCACTTCTTGCAGGCCCGCCAGGTAGTCGCGCTCGTGACCGATGATCGAGACGCGTTCGATATCGCCTAGTTCGCGGCGGCATAACTGCAGCGCGGTGCGAGAAATTTCAATCGGATGATAAGCGGTGGGCTGCTTTTTACACAGCGCCTCGAGAATGAGCCGCGTCTTGCGGCCGCTGCCGCTGCCCAATTCCGCAACCTTCACTTCGCCCGGCATCGCCGCGACGATATCGGCGGCATGAGCCTTCAATACGCGCTCTTCCGCGCGCGTGACGCCGTACTCCGGCAAGGCGGTGACGACTTCAAACAGCGCGGAACCGACTTCGTCATACAAATACATCGAAGGCAA
>JAQFVI010000137.1 GCA_029439495.1 Caballeronia sp. BR6202001590007 | reverse complement strand
CCCGTTATCGTCTCATGACCTCAGCACACAGAATCTATGACCACTCCCGTTTTTGCAAGGCTGATTTTCGATGTAGTGAAGGCTTGCGTAAATCTATCCGGCGTCGTTGTGGAGATAGCTCTCCGCGCCACGATGAGAGTCGCGCCTGATGATCCTGAAAAAATCTTCGGCCTCGAAAGCCAGTTCTGTGTTCAGGTTGTCCGTCAGGCCGGTGTGCCGTTCATGTCATCAGATTTCAGCGGTCGCAAAACCAGGGGGCGCTTCGGTAGAACTCAACCAGAGTTTTGGACGCTCAGCTCGACATTACATCCGCTCCCGCATTGAACATGGTGTGGCGCGTAGCGAGCGCCCAGGCCGTTGGCCAACTTGTTGGCCAACGCGCAAGCCACCACGTTGGAATGTCGGCGCGCAAGCATGGCTCGAACCCATTCGGCCAGGCAGCCGGATTGCCGCTCAAGCCGCTGCATGTAGGCTCGAGCGCACTGCACTATGTTCTTGTCGCCGCGCTTGCTAATGCCCAGCAGGTTGGACCTGCCGCCAGTACTGTATTGGCGAGGCACCAGCCCGAGAGAGGCAGAAAAGTCCCGGCTGTTGCTGTACTGCTTACCATCGTCCATCTCTGCCGCGAGCACGCTGCCGTGACGGGACCGACACCGGGAATCGACAGCAGACGCTGACCGAGGTCATCGTCGGCGAGTTGCCGGGTCATCTCCTTGTCGATCTCACCGATCTGTTCGCTGAGATACTTGAAGTGAGCATGCAGCCTCTGGAGAATCGAGATTAGGCGTACAGGCAACGAATGCTCGACAAGCACTGCCGGCAGGCGGGCGATAACGGCTTGGCCAACCGGTAGGCTGATACCAAATTCCAGCAGGAAACCGTGCATCTGGTTAGTCGTCTTCGTGTGATCCCGGATCAGCGATTCGCGCACGCGATACAAGGCCGATAGCGTTTGCTGTGATTCGGTCTTCGGCGTAACGAACCGCATTGAAGGACGCGATGCCGCCTCGGAGAT
>JAQFVI010000136.1 GCA_029439495.1 Caballeronia sp. BR6202001590007 | reverse complement strand
GGGTATCTGATTCCTTGTGCGATGTCGCTGGTGGTGGCGATGCGGTTTCGCCAACGACAGAAGGCGGCGATGGAGGTCGCGCAATCGGAAGCGCCGCATGAGGCGCGCGACGAGTGAATTCTGCGATGAATCGCGAATTCTGCGTTCTAGGAGTTCTACTTTTGGTTTCGCTCTGGTATACTTTCATTTTTTTCGGGGCGTAGCGCAGCCTGGTAGCGTACCTGCATGGGGTGCAGGTGGTCGGAGGTTCAAATCCTCTCGCCCCGACCAAGGAAAATAAGGACTTAGTAAGGACTTAGCTCTGTATGGGGCTAAGTCTTTTTCGTTTTTCGGAGGGTGGCGACCTAGCCCCCACAAACCCCGCACAGTTTTTCCAAGCTAGGCGAGGCGAGGTACGCCGGGAACAAGACAGAAAAAAGCTATGGGCGTCGTGAAACTTCCACACTGGCTAGATTGGTTCCTTTCCCACGGCTACGTTTGGCTCAAAGGTGTGCCGGTAGTTGTCGCCGCCCTCGTAGCCGGGAGCGTGACTATCCACGGTGGAGCCTCACCTATCGGGGCGTCAAGCTCTCCCTTCAAAACACACGCAAGCTTGCCGCCGATGATCGCGCCCACTCAGTAGCAAGCCACCGCTGATCGTCGGCACTCAGCGGACGAAGCACACAGAGAACGCCTTACCGCCATGCGGCGGGAGGTCTACTTAGATGCCGTAGATGAGCTCGTCAAAGCACAAGCCTATTTTTAGGTTAGGTTAGGTAGCCTCGCACGGCGCGATATTGGCGATGGCGATTTGAGCGGGTTACTCAATTTTCAGGCGGCTGTATCCAAAATGGCCATAGTCGCTGCAAGCTACCGCAATGCAAGCCCGCGACATTGCCGCCCGCTTTAACGCCACAATCATCCGTAACCTGAATTTGATTGATCGCGTAGCCAAGCTCCGGGTTTCGTTCAAAGTGGCCGCCCAGCTACACGCCGTAGAGAATCAAGCGGTACAAGGCGCATTA
>JAQFVI010000135.1 GCA_029439495.1 Caballeronia sp. BR6202001590007 | reverse complement strand
GCTTCAATCCATACGAACGCGCCCTGGCTAGCGGGCAGATTCAGTCCGTGCGCATGAATGGTGAACCCAGGCGATCTCCGGATGCGCGGCCTGGATGCGCGCTCAGTCGGCCGTGCCGACTGCTTCCATGCCGAACTCGAAAACGACGGGCCGGCCGTTGTAGCGCAGGTATTGGCGAGACGACAGGTAGTGTTCAACGGCGTAGTCGAGGTGATGCAGGATCGTTTGCGTGAGGTCGCAGTCCTTGCATGCGTTGAACTTGAAGGTGCCGCTGTCGATCATGATCGAGAACGTCAGCGCGGGATATTCGGCAAGCACGGGCATCGATGCCTTCCATGCCTTGTCGACGAAATGGCCTTCACCGTACCAGTCGACGATCAGCCCATCCACGCCATGCGAACGCATATCGGCGAAGGTGCGGCGCGCCTGAGGCGGATCGTCGGATCGATAGCCGACATCGAGCCCGCGCGGATCCGGACTCCACCAGGGCAGATAGTGCGCCAGCACACGGGTCATGCTTCCGGGGTAGAGCATGCTATGGACATGGACCTTGGAGATGGAGTTTGTGCCGGGCAGATTGCCGTTCGACGATCCTTTGAAACGCACGCTGCCGGACGTATTCGGTGCGCTCAAGGATGTGACCGACCCGCGTCGTTCGCAAACGATGTCGAGACGCTCAAGGAAAGCAGACTGGCAAGGACGGTTCTTTTGAAAGAGGTCATAAAGCGAGCGTTTGAAACTTAAGTCCAAAGACGAATGGCGAGAGAGTAAAACGCGCGACTCAAAGCGTCATGTTGGTTAAGCAACAGATTCCGTTTATATGCTGTGGTTTTATATTATGATATGCATAATTCATGCCGACAGACCACGGCAGACCCGCAAGTGCGTTGTGTCCATCCCTTAAAAGAACATCGGAGTACACGAATGGGTCTCCACCGAGCTTCGCCGCACGATATCTTCGATATGCGGGAAGTCAGCCCCAAAGAGGGCTTGAAGCT
>JAQFVI010000134.1 GCA_029439495.1 Caballeronia sp. BR6202001590007 | reverse complement strand
GGGGGTGCGGCTAGAATCTTGGACTGGTTTATGCCGCGATTCGAAGACTTTCCCGGTATTCGAGCGGGCTGAGAGAGCCGAGCGAGATCTTAATCCGCTTTGCGTTGTACCAACGGATGGTAAGAGTCGATGCCTCAATGAATTGCTCAACGGTCGTGGCTCGCCAATCACGAGGATAGAACAGCTCCGTCTTGAGCCGCCCGAAGAAACCTTCACAGGCGGCATTATCGGGCGAGCATCCTTTGCGTGACATCGAGCGAACTAGCTTGGCATCACGCATCCGTGAGAGCCATCCCGGCCAACGATAGTGCGCACCGCGATCAGAGTGAACCACGAGCCGAACATCGTTGTTGACCACCGTCACAATGGCCGCATCCAGCATGGTATTCACGAGTTCGGCGTCCGGCCGCGTACGATTGACCAGCTTACAACGAGCCCGTCGAAGCAGTCGATCAACGGCGACAGATAGAACTTGCCGGCCGGGATCTGGAATTCGGTAATGTCGGTGAGCCACTTTTCATTCGGGGCTGCTGCACAGAAGTCACGATTGGTGAGGTTCTCCGGCGCAGGACCTATTTCGCCTCGATAGGAGCCGTAGCGACGTCGCCTAGTTGTGGCAGCGGCCAGACCTTTCTGCTTCATCAAACGTCGCACCACTTTCTCCGAGAGGAAGACCTCCAGCCTGCCCAGTGCCGCGTGGATTCGACGATAGCCGTAGCAACCGGTGATTGAGTTCAAAGATTTCGGCGATGACGCGACGCGCATCAGCATGTTTGTCAGCGATGAGCAAACGTGCACGATGATAGAAGTAGGAACTGCGAGCAAGCCCCAATAAGGCTAACAACTCAGGCAGCGCGTAGCTTTGTTTCATGGCGTCAACCAGCATCGTCTTTTCCCGGTTGCTCAAGAGTTGCAGGTCGACGCCCAGGCTTTTTTTAACAGTTCATTCGCCTTC
>JAQFVI010000133.1 GCA_029439495.1 Caballeronia sp. BR6202001590007 | reverse complement strand
GACCAGATCGTTGTCGAAGAATCGATAGGTCGCCTTCAGTTCAGCGGGAGACAGTGCTTGCGGCAGCGACGTGTGTGGACTACTCGCCAGTTGGCGTGCCAAAGCAACCAGGCGTCGCGACAGACGAGCGTTTCCCAGATTCGCTCGCGCGAATTCCTCGCTCGCCCAGTCTGCCGTGTCGTCTCCGGTCGCCAATCCGTAGCCGCTACATCAATAGGTGCGTAATTCGCGGAAGCTGGACACGCGGTTCGCGTGAAGGTGGACAGCGGATTCGCACGAAGCTGGACAGTCGGAGCGCAGCGACGCGGGATTTTCGCTTTTTACTCTGACAGTAGATGGGTGGTCAAACTCTTTTTGCGTTTGCGCATCGATTCACCACTGAGATTGATGCGATAAGTGTTGTGCACGAGCCGATCGAGGATGGCGTCGGCGAGCATCGGATCGCCAAGTGCGGCGTGCCAGTTTTCAACCGGAATCTGGCTTGTCACCAGCGTTTTGAGTCGTAAAACGTCCTTGATCATGCGCATGTTCATGCGCATGATCATCCGGTGCGCGGGCATGCTCTCTCCGGCAAAAGCCGGCGAGCATAGCTCGCGTGGTCGAGTCTGTAGGCGTGACAAGCGAGCGTTTCGCGTGTTGAAGCATAGTCCAGCGAGTGATTGAATCGCTCGAGAGAAACGAACACAGCAGGATTGCTCAAACCGTGGTTTCCGAACCCGCCTTGGTCACCGAACGGAAGATGTCCGGCCAAGTTCTGTTCGCGCTCGTTCGGAATGTTGTCGTAGGCCGACGCTATAAATCATCACCAATCACCTTGGACCATGACGCGACTTGAAACGAATATCGCGCGGCGATCGCTAACGAGTCGTCGACAGTAAGGTATGACATTGTCAAGGGAACGTTCTTGCGAGATGTGAACGGAGTCAGTCGCCGACGCGTGGATGG
>JAQFVI010000132.1 GCA_029439495.1 Caballeronia sp. BR6202001590007 | reverse complement strand
TGACACCGGTCCCGCTAATGGGTGGCAATGATCATGCGCACCATCTGCGCCGAGAAGCCGGCGGCGAACAGATGCTTGGTCAGCGTGCCGTTGATCGGGCTGCGGCGCTGGCGATCGCTCCACAGCAGGCCGGCGAAGTGTTCTTCCATCATGCCGCGCATCGACGAGAGTTCGCCCATCACAGTTTCGTTGACGAGCTGCTCCATGCGCTGGCGGATGGTTTCTGGCCGCAGCGAAGTCGCTCGACGGATGCCGCGGGTTCAGCTGGACCGAGGCGATCGATGCACCGAGCAATAGCGAGACTGTTCGAAATGCCAAGGACGCCTCGCGGAGCGAATGGGTGGCGCCGGATATCACGAAACGACGGACCTCACGAAACGACGGACCAGCCGAAATTCGCGTATGCGTTCAACCTCGACATGGCTTACCAGAATAGTCGATCGTTCAAAAAGCTGTGCGACGAATGGGTGGCGGGTGTCGGGCGGTGAAAGACGAAGGTTGCCTTCGACGCAGGTGCGACAGCGATCGATCCGCAGACATGCAGCCCCGTGACGCTTTTTTCTTCTTCCTCCCGCTGATCATCGCGCCGATGAGATTCTCCCGCGTCCACGCGCTTATCAGCACGGCCGCGGCGATATGCACGCACACGCAGACTTCGATCGCAATCGAAAGCCAGGTGTGAAGCGATTGCGACCAGTCTTCGCTCCAGAAGGCATCGGTGCGCATCAGCCAGCCGGAAACGTCGAGCGCGAGAATGAGGAACCACAGCAGCAGCGCCATCGCGCCGCCGAGCGGATTGTGCGATACGTGATGCAGCGGCCTGCCGGCGGCGAGCGAGCGCAGATAGTCGCGCAGACGGGACGGCGTCGGAAACCACGACGCGAAACGCCCGTGCGTCGTGCCGACGAAACCCCAGGCCAAGCG
>JAQFVI010000131.1 GCA_029439495.1 Caballeronia sp. BR6202001590007 | reverse complement strand
GCCGACGCACTACTTGCTGCGACAGCAGAAAGGGGAACTTTGGATACCAGCAATGCCTTCTTGCCTCTCTGAACGACTCGATTGTCCTGATCCACGACCGAGACATCGAAAGTCGCGATGGCTTGCGTCGGCCTCGACTTGCTATCGCGAAGCTCGCTGATCTCGTAGTCGACGAAGATGGTGTCGCCCACAAAGATGGGATTGAGGAACTTCCATTCGTTTATCCCGAGAAACGCGATCGCCGTTTCACGCAACTCGCCCGTGCGCGCCCACATCAGGCCGTGCGCATAGGCCAGCCCGAGCATGCCGTGCGCGACACGGCGACCGAACTGGCTGGCCTTCGCGTACACATCGCTGGTATGAAGTTCGGAGAAGTCACCCGTGAGGCCTGCGAATCCAACCAGGTCTGCATTGGTGATCGTTCTTCCGGGGCTACGGAATTTCAAACCGACTTCGAGATCCGAGTAGCGCAGGCCCATGTTTCGAGGTTCAGTCATGTCGATCCCTTGTTACTTGCACGCACACATGGCCGAGGCCGGCGGAAGGAAGTCGTTCGTGTAATACGACTTCGGGTCGCGACCGGTGGGTAAGAGCCCGACCTGCGACAACAAATCCTGCCTTTTCACCCATTGCGCGTCCTCTGCCTTGCTGACGTACTTCGCGCTGCCGCTGCAGAAGAGCGGCGTGATGGCGGCGAGTTCTGCCGTTGCTGTCTTCTCCGACAAATTCGGGAACACCGCCTTCAGATCCTTGATGGTCTTGGCCGGGTTGGCGAGCGCGAAGCTTCACCCTTTCAGGCTTGCGGCAACGAACTTCTTGACGACGTCGTTGTTGTCCTTGAGGTAAGTGTTATTCGCGAAGATCGACGTGCTGACCGTCGGAACGCCGTAGTCCGCGAAGCGAAAGTT
>JAQFVI010000130.1 GCA_029439495.1 Caballeronia sp. BR6202001590007 | reverse complement strand
TCGAACGTGAGCTTGACAGCGGGACGTTCCCGCACGCGATTGTAATAGGCGGCGAGCCTGGACGGAACATCGACGCCCATCTTCCTCGTCCAGGTGAGCATGGTGAACAGATACGCATCCGCGACCGTCATCGAGTTGCCGAACAGATAGTCGCCCTGCATTATCTTCTCGACGAGCGCGAAATGCTGGCCGATCTTCTCTTTCGTCGCAGCGGCTTTCGCATTTGACGACGGACGGAACACGCGGCCAAACTGCTTGTGAATCTCGGTCGAGATGAAGGCGAGCATTTCCAGCAGACGCAGACCGTCGCTGTCGTTCGACGGCGCGAGCGAAGGCGTCTGCTTGGCGACCCAGCGGAGAATCGCGATGTTTTCCGTGAGACGCGGGCCATCGGTGAGACGCGGGCCATCGTCGAGTTCGACGACGGGCACATAGCTCTTCGGATTGATGTCGTCGAACTGCTTGCCGTCTCCGTCACTTTGTTCTTCAGATCGACCTTCACGCGATCGAATGAGAGACCGGCTTCGTGCATCGCGATGTGATTGGCGAGACTGCATGCGCCGGGTGCGTGACCGGGTGCGTAATAGAGCTTCATGTCGAACATCTCCTTGAGAAATCGCCTTATTGGAATGTCGAGCAACGGCCGTGCCGCGCGCTTTGGTACGGGTTTTGCTAAAAAAAAGGCATCAACCAGCGAGCCGTCAAAGGGAGCAAGATACATGGCCGAGTCCGATGAGAAGAAGCATACGTATCCGTACTCATCCGGTGGAGGGGGATCGGTCAAAGCGGTCGCGACCATCCTCACGCGCGAGAAGGTGCCGCTCAAAGGCACGACGGTGCTCATGCAACAAAACAAGCCGAAAGGCTTTGCATG
>JAQFVI010000129.1 GCA_029439495.1 Caballeronia sp. BR6202001590007 | reverse complement strand
GCGAGGCACGACAATTTCTGGCAGCAATGCGGGAAACGGCTGGTCAAGTTCGGACTAGAGCTTCACCCGGAAAAAACGCGGCTGATTCGCTTCGGGCGATTCGCCGCGCAGCAATGCCGGGAACGTGGAATCCGGAAGCTGGAGACCTTTGACTTTCTGGGCTTCACACACTGCTGTAGCAGGCGACGCAGTGATGGCGACTTTTTGAATGGCGATTTTTTGATCGTTCGGTTGACGATCAAAAAGCGGATGCGTGCGACGCTGGTAGCAATTCCGGGAAACGCTAACGCGACGTCAGCATGAACGAGTGCCCATGGTAGGTCGGTCGCTGCGGCGAGTGCTGCAGGGGTATTTGAATTATCATGCGGTGCCTGACAACATGCGGCGGCTGGCTAGATTTCCGCAGAAAGTCAGTCGTGCATGGCGTCATTGCTACCGAAGTCAGCGCAGACGCATGCCGTGGTCGCGCTTCCGAGGGCTGCTTCGGAAATACTGTTCCCGTGCCGAATCGTCCATCTCCACGCGACCGAGCGGTTTCGCGTCAATACCTTTGGTAAGAGCCGTATGCAGTAGTTCTGCACATACGGATCCGTGTGAAGGGATGGGTAACCATCGTCCTTACCGCGCCCCCTTACCACACCCATGACGTAGCGTCTATGCGAAAGACAGGCCGGTGAATGACAAGAGCTCGAATGAATACGCAAACGAAGAGGACGGTGCAGAATATGATTTAAGGTAAGGTTAATAAATCTATCGTATATAAGAAACCATCTTTTACACGTCGCAGGTGCAAGCTGAATCTGTATGTAACCCAATTATTTTTAAATGTAAGGTATGTTTACAGAGCAGAAGATGGAAAAAT
>JAQFVI010000128.1 GCA_029439495.1 Caballeronia sp. BR6202001590007 | reverse complement strand
CGCGACAACCTGGACACCGAAGGGCGCTACATCATCAACCACGGCGCGCGCCGTTTCCGCGCTTCGATTTGGGCCGAGAAAACCGCGATTCCGGCTTTCATCGACAATGACTACAACGAGGCCGATCAGGTCATCGAGAACCTGCAACGTAACGAACTGACGCCGCGCGAAATCGCGGATTTCATCGGCCGCGAACTGGCAAAAAAACAAGAAAAAAGCGAGATTGCTAAGGAAATCGGCAAGTCGCCAGCTTTCATCACGCAGCACGTCACTTTGTTGGACTTGCCCGAGACGATTGCCGAGGCGTTTAACGCCGGCCGCGTGCGCGACGTGACTGTGGTGAACGAACTGGTTACGGCTTTCAAAAAGAAGCCGCAGGACGTCGAGAGCTGGCTCGCTGACAACGAGCAGGAAATCACGCGCGGATCGGTGAAGCTGCTGCGCGAGTTTCTGGACGACAAAGCGCGCGATCCGAACACCGTGGACGCGTTTAGCGGCAAGATCGACTCTGAGGCCGACGATGCCGGCGAGCCGCCTGGCCCTGCCGATGAGGGCAGCAACGAAGCCAAAGGGAAGGCCGTCAAGGAAGCGGACCCGGACAAGATCAAGAAGGCAATTGTGCAAGTGGAGCATGACGGCCAGCCTGATTCTTTCGAAGTGCCCACCGGCCGCGCGCTCTTCAAAAGCTAACTAGCAAATCCCACAAGTGCAAGCTCAGAAGCGATTCACGACTTCGCGTTTCCGATTACTCTAAACGTCTTCTACAGTAATCTCTTCGTCGGTCGGCTCGACTCCTTGCCCTTTCAACGCTTCGGCCACCGCGAGGCACCACGTCAGAAGCTGGCGTTTGTTT
>JAQFVI010000126.1 GCA_029439495.1 Caballeronia sp. BR6202001590007 | reverse complement strand
GTTTCTCCAGCGTTCGAACACTACACCAGCAAAACGCTGATGGGTGATCTCTGGAAGCGGCCACAGCTATCCCTGCGCGACCGTAGCATCGTGACGCTTTCGGTGCTTATCGCGCGCAATCAGGCCATCGACATGCCATTCTATTTCGCGACGGCGCTCGACAATTCGGTGAAGCCTACCGAACTGTCAGAGATGATCGCGCATCTCGCGTTTTACTCGGGCTGGTCAAACGCCACCGCGGCTTGCGCGATTGCCAAGCGTATCTTCGACGAACGCGGCATTGATCAGGGCCGGGCGTTGGCGTCCGATGCAGCGCCTTTGCCGCTGGACGAAGCAGCAGAGACCCAACGGGCGACGATGGTCATGAAAAATTTCAGCGCGGTCGCGCCTGGTGTTGTCCAATACACGACGGACACGCTTTTTCGTGACCTCTGGCTGTGCCCGGGACTCGCACCTCGCGACCGAAGTCTGGTTACCGTGAGCGCCCTCGTCGCAAATGGGCAGGTGGCCCAGATTCCGTATCACCTCAATCGTGCCATGGATAACGGGCTGCGAAGGATGAAGCGTCTGAAGTTCTGACTCAGCTCGCCTTCTATGCAGGCTGGCCGAATGTCTTCTCGGCGATGCCCGTGTTCAAGGACGTTTTTGAGAAGCGGGCGACTTAAGCGTAGTACCGAGTCGTCGGTTGCCCAACCCTCCCTCCGAATCTGTAGAAGCTCGCGGTTGCGATCGCACACGCTTCAAGCGCAACAATACGACAATAGCTGGGCGCAACTTACAAGGAAAGTCATGAACGAAAATATTAGCGGCAAAGTCATCGTTTATCACGGGTGCCAGCAGCGG
>JAQFVI010000125.1 GCA_029439495.1 Caballeronia sp. BR6202001590007 | reverse complement strand
CGCCCGCCCACTGAAACGCATCGAGCGGCTCGCGATAATAGAAACGCCCGATCAGCACCATCGCGAGCGGCAGCAGGAAATAGCCGAGCGACACGTCGAGCGCGCGTCCATGCAGCGGCGCCCAAAGGAAGATCCACAACTGCAGACCGAGAAACGCCGACACGAGCACGAACGCCGCGAGCTGACGCGGCTCCGTCGCGATCTGCCGTAGCAGCGCGCACAGCGGCGTCCAGCGGCCGCGCAGCGCGACGAGCGCGAGCGCTCCCGGCAGCGTCCAGACGATGCGCCACGCGAATATATCCAGCCCATCCAGCGGCGCGAGCCAGGTCGAATAGCCGGACGGTCGAATAGCCGGACATGAGTGCAAAAAGCAGGGAAGCGGACACCAACAGCGCAATGCCGCGTCCAAGGTCATGCTGATTCATCGAAAACGCCGGTCGAGGTCGTAAGAAAAGGCATCGCCGCGCATTCTATCTGGTGCCTGCCACGGCTTTTCAGCGGGTGCTGCGCGGTGGACATCGGAGCGTGCCCGTTTATTGCTACGTTACGTTCTACGTTTATTGCTACAACGGGACATTGCATCGACCATCGATTGTCGTGAACTTCGGGCGTCGCGCGACTGTCTTCCGATGTCTTGCGCCGGTCATATGAATCGGCGAGCCTGTCGGTCCGGACTTTCATCGGACCGCCACCTTCCTTCCGAGCGCCGTCACGAAGGCCGACGCCGCTCACGTCATTGCATCCGCAGCAACGCACGCGTGTCGCCGTATCCGGTGGCGCGTGAAGAAAACGCCGCAACGATGGAGACGTCAT
>JAQFVI010000124.1 GCA_029439495.1 Caballeronia sp. BR6202001590007 | reverse complement strand
TGATCGAGTGGACGGAGGTTCGTGTACTCGACGATGCTGGGGATGTCCATTTCCGGATCATTCGTGTTCAGCCAGAAGTTTTCCGTCACAGCCTTTTTTAGCTTCGCGATCACGCATACGACGGCGACGTTCTTGACGCTGCTGAACTTGTCCAGAATCTCTTGAGGGAGATCCGGCATGACGCGGGGCACGTAGGGCAGTGGGATAGTGCTGATCACCTTGTCGAAGGCAATGACCTGTCCCCCAGCCTGGACTCCCGTCACCTTGCCGTTCTCGATGACGAAACGTTGGGCCGGCGTACCGAGCCTGAACTCGCCGCCGTTCGCTTCGATGTAGCGACGCATGCCTTCGAGCAAGGTGTCGGAGCTGCCGTCCAGATAGCCCAGCTTTTCCTTGAAGAGGTTATAGCGGGATCGGCCGATTCGACGGATCCGGCTCCAGATCCATGCAGCGGAAAGGTTATAGGCGTAGTCGTAGAACTTGTAGTCGAACAGCCGGCGCCATAGAATTTCCCAGGCTTCTTCTCCGATCCACCGACGAATCCAGCCGGTCGCCTCCACATGATCGAGCGGCTTCCAGTCGTTGTGCTTTGTCGACAGGAAGGCGTGCAGGCCATAGCGGAATTTCGCCGCGAAGCTGAGCCCTTTGAACTTCAGTAACGCGACGGGATTACTCTAGGGCTGAACCCGTCCCTGAAAGAAATACCCCATTTTCGTTTCGCGCCATTGCATCTTTTCTTCAATGCCGAGTTCGTGCAGCACTTCGAAAAAAGCGTGATCCGATATGGCGTGAAAGTGATAGTAGCGC
>JAQFVI010000123.1 GCA_029439495.1 Caballeronia sp. BR6202001590007 | reverse complement strand
CGACGCTCGGTGACCGACTTGTGACCACCTTTGACTTCAACCACTTCTTCGGTCGGGACGAGAATCTGACCGAATTGATCCTGCATTCCAGCGCGCTCGATGTGCTCCTGAAGCGCGCGTTGCACGCTCTTCTCCATACCGGAGTAGGCGTGCACCACATACCAACGCTTTCCACTCGGGGATGTTGGAGTATTGCTCATATTATTTCCACCCCAGAATCGCCGAGAAAATCACCCACTCGATTGACTTATCGCTAAGCCAAAGGAAGATGGCCATGAGCAGAACAAAGGCGAAGACCACGAGGGTCGTCTGCGTGGCCTCTTTGCGGGTCGGCCAGACGACTTTGCAGACTTCCTTGTACGAGTCTTTGGCAAAGGCAACGAACGACTTGCCCGGCGCAGAGAGAAGACCGACTGCGACACCCGCGATGACACCGACAGCAAGGGCTGCGCCGCAGACGTACCACTCTTGGCCAGATAGCCAGAAGAAACCTACGAACCCGGCCAAGACCAACAATACGCCCGCCACCAATATCAACTTATCGCCGGATGTATTTACAGTTTCGACGGAAGGATTCGCCATAACACCTTAAACAGCGCCAATTGACGCGAGAATTTGGCAGGGGCAGAGGGAATCGAACCCCCAACCTTCGGTTTTGGAGACCGACGCTCTGCCGGTTGAGCTATACCCCTAAACCATTTGAGGTCAGCGACTTTCGCCGACCCCGAAACCACTAACTACTAACTACCGAGAAGATTTCTGGCTCTTACTCGATAATCTTAGCCACGACACCTGCG
>JAQFVI010000122.1 GCA_029439495.1 Caballeronia sp. BR6202001590007 | reverse complement strand
CGAGGCTCGTCCGTTGTACCCAATCGGAATCTCCAACCAATTTGGCATCAAGGCATTCTTCGGGTCACGGAACATGCTGCCAACGTTGGTTGCGTGTTCGCGTGATGAGTAAAAGTCCGTGTAGCCCGGAATGTCGAAGGGCAGATGCATAACAACCTCGCTCTGCGGAATTAGCGCCTTCGCACGCATTCTGGCGTTGTCCCGCAGCGACGCCGATGCCGCCTCAAGAAGGAATGAAATCTGTATGCGTGCGGAGCGCCACGCGGTCGGACCAAGCGCCACAAAGTCGTTCAGTCGTCCGCTAGCAAAAGCGCTGGTCGTGTTAGCAAAGTCTTCACTGCCAGACGACACTGAGAGTAGGCCGCCTGCCTCCAGAGCAGCCAGGTCGAGGACCAGTTCGCCGATTGCAACACCAACGTGACGCTCGTTGTTACTCTTGTCGGTGAACACCCGAACGGCAAGTTTTGAATAGGAAAATCGGTTGCGCTCGAGTTGGCAGAGTCGACCCAACTCTTGAGTTCGGCGCTGGTTGTGCGACCGAGCGCGATATTCATTTCTCTATTCATTGCTGATACTCTGATTTGAAGTTTTTGCGGAGGTTCTGCTAACATTCGAAGTACGTGGCCTGCAACTGAGATGTCTCAAGCGCAAAGTGAGTCGGCTTGATGAGCGTGCGCGTCTCAAACATGAACGCCATCGTCGAGTCGACCTTTTGTGGGATAGATGTATCTGATTTCGATGCTTTCTCGAAGGTACCCGCATCTGGACCGTGACCGCTCATGCAGTTATG
>JAQFVI010000121.1 GCA_029439495.1 Caballeronia sp. BR6202001590007 | reverse complement strand
GATATTCGCTTCCATCAGCCGCACGACTTCGACGAGTTCGGCCCGCGAAAAGCCGACGCGCGCATCGACCGGAATGTGCTGATAATCCGTCGATCCGCGAATCCGCTCGACGATGAACTGCTCGGACACCTGCGCCGCATGCTTCTGCCCGAGCCGCATGCCGACCAGATTGAGCATCAGGTCGAGCGGCGCGGTGCCGCCCGTGCACGCCACGCGATCGCGATCGATGACGAACAGTTCATCCGCGAAACGCACATGCGGAAAACACTAGTTCACCGGCGACATGTCTTCCCAGTGCAGCGTGCGGCGATAGCCGTCGAGCAGCTTCGCGGCCAAGAGCGCATACGCGCCGGTGCAGATGCCGCCCAGTGGAATGCCCGCCGCATGCGCCTTCTGCAGCACTTCGATCACCTTGTCGTTGACGTAGTCGCTCACATTCCGCCCGCGCAGACGATCAGCACGTCCGGGCCGGCCTCGTCGAGCGTCGTCATCGGCTTGATGGTGATGCCGTTGCTCGTGAACGCGATCATCGAGAAGTTCGGCAAGATGAGAAAGCCGAAGTGCGCGAGATTCGACAGCGGTGAATCGGTGACGACCGGAACGATCGCGTCGCGCTTCATGCGAGAACCTCGTTAGCTTTGTTGCGCCGCCGGTGCGCGGCGCACTTTCATCACGCTCTTGATGCCGGAGAACAGCGGCGCCCGACGCGCGGCCGAAGCTTTCCGTGATGCGGTCCAGAATGATCGCCAGCAACACCACCGACAGGCCGCTTTCGAAGCCCAGACCG
>JAQFVI010000120.1 GCA_029439495.1 Caballeronia sp. BR6202001590007 | reverse complement strand
CTTAGCAAGGAACTTGTACGAACCTCGAATACCAGCATTGTAAGAACGCCGCATGGTTCGACGCCGCAAAGACTGATCGTGCATTCCCCGCCGTTAACAACCTTGGCGAATGGCGTCTTGCAGTCAACGAGATCCACGGCTGGCCTGAGTATGAAGCCCAGCCCCTGCATTTGCTGGACAACCTGGTCACGCAGGTCGGTGTCAAGAAGATCTACTACAAGGACGAAAGCCAGCGCTTCGGTCTCGGAATGGGAAGCTTCAAGGCGTTGGGCGCACCGTACGCGGTTTTCTGCGTCCTCGCAGACGCAGTCGAAAAGGCGACCGGCCAGCGTCCAACCTCTGATGATCTTCGCAGCGGGAAGCTTCGGTCAATCACGGAGCGCGTGACCGTCACCGTTGCCACCGACGGAAACCAGGGGCACGGGTTGGCGTACGCAGCAAAGCACTTCGGGTGCCGTTGCGTGGTCTACCCATGAACACGTGAGTCACGGTCGCAAGGAAGCCATGGAGGCTCTTGGCGTCATCGTCATCCGTATCCAGGGAGAGTACGAAGCCTCGGTTGCGCGCTCGCGGGGCGACGCGAAAAACAACGGATGGTATTTTGTTTCCAGCACCTCATGGGACAACTACGCATCTGGCTCCCCGCGCGACGTGATGAATACATACATGGTGCTCGTGGATGAAGCAATGAACCAGTTGCCGGATCCCAAGGCCGTCACGCACATCTTCGTTCAAGGTGG
>JAQFVI010000119.1 GCA_029439495.1 Caballeronia sp. BR6202001590007 | reverse complement strand
GTGCCGCCTGTACTGGCCGTGTGATCCGAGGTCAAGGTGCACACGGACGGGCACGTCGTCTACAAGAAGGCACTGTACTCGGTGCCCTTTACGCTGGTGGGCAAGCTAACTGTGGCTCAAGGCCACCGACACGGTCGTGCAGGCGTTCCACCGGCACGAGCTCGTTGCGACCCATCCGAGGCTGCGCAAGCCCGGGGACCGGCACACCGTGCGCGACCACCAGCCGCCCGAGGCGCAGGCCTGGCTGGAGCACGATCCTCAATGGTGCCTGGCGCGCGCGAAGGATATCGGCCCGGCTTGCCACGCCGTCATCCTCGCGATGTTCAACAACACGGTGCTTGAGAATCTGCGCGGCGCGCAGGGCATCGTACGCCTGCGTGAGAAGGTTGGTGACGAGCGCCTGAATGCCCGCGTGTGAACGCGCGCTCGCGTTCTCTAGTCCACAGTACCGCACGAAACGGTGGCCGCTTCGGCCGCGACCTCCAATCCCTTCTGATCCGTTAAGGCGACCATGAATCCAAGTCCGGAACTGAACTCCATTCTCAAGCAACTGCGCCTCTCAGGCATCCTCGACTCGCTCGAACAGCGAAACCGCGAAGCCATTGACGGACAGCTTGCCTACACTGAGTTTCTCGCCATGTTGCTGCACGACGAAATCGCTCGGCGCGACACGAAGAAGCTCGGCGCTCGGCTTGCCCGTGCCGGCTTCGCGATGGGCAAGACGCTCGAGACGTTCAA
>JAQFVI010000118.1 GCA_029439495.1 Caballeronia sp. BR6202001590007 | reverse complement strand
TGTTGACAGATTCCAAAACGTTGTTCAAAATTTTGTTTCGCTGCTGATGCAGCGACGCAAGACGGAAGTGATGGTTAGCTCTGTGCTGCGAAGTGCTCTTTAAAAACTAACAGCCGATAAGTGTGGGCGCTTGATGGCAAGTGCGGTTTCAGTCTTTCGGGGCTGAGGCAACAGCAAAAGTAATCAAGAGTCTCACACGAAGTATCAGAGGAAGGTTTTATCTGTCTTTGGACGGATTTAATCATCGTTAGTACGTTGAGTGAGCGACTGGGTTCTTAGAACCCGAAAACAGTAACAGGAATTGAACTGAAGAGTTTGATCCTGGCTCAGATTGAACGCTGGCGGCATGCCTTACACATGCAAGTCGAACGGCAGCGCGGACTTCGGTTTGGCGGCGAGTGGCGAACGGGTGAGTAATACATCGGAACGTGTCCTGTAGTGGGGGATAGCCCGGCGAAAGCCGGATTAATACCGCATACGACCTAAGGGAGAAAGCGGGGGATCTTCGGACCTCGTGCTATAGGGGCGGCCGATGGCAGATTAGCTAGTTGGTGGGGTAAAGGCCTACCAAGGCGACGATCTGTAGCTGGTCTGAGAGGACGACCAGCCACACTGGGACTGAGACACGGCCCAGACTCCTACGGGAGGCAGCAGTGGGGAATTTTGGACAATGGGGGCAACCCTGATCTAGCAATGCCGCGTGTGTGAAGAAGGCCTTCGGGTTG
>JAQFVI010000117.1 GCA_029439495.1 Caballeronia sp. BR6202001590007 | reverse complement strand
GACCTGAAGAATCTTAACTTCAAGATTTCCCAAGTTGACCGTCATCTCGCCCTTGAACGTCATCGTTGGCCAGACGAGGCCCGGAGGAATCGACTCGGCGTTACGGAACAGACGCGGGAAACGGCCAATCTCGCTGGCCTTGTTTTGCTCACCGCGCTCGACAATGAGGTCATACGTGTCACGGCTAGCAAGAATTTCTTGTGCTTCATACGCCGACGCGCCGAACACGCGAACCGCGTGATAGTGCGACAGCAGCACGTACTTGATGGGCTTATCCGTGACCTCCCGAATGCGGCGAATCACGTCCTGGGCCATCACCGGCGTTGCTTGCGGGTCGATGACCATCACCGCATCGTCGCCGATGATGACGCCCGTGTTCGGGTCGCCCTCAGCGATATATGCGTAGGCGTTATTGGAGAGTTTCTCGAACGATACGATCTTGTCCTCAAGGTCGCCATGAGATGCGAATGCTTTGCCCATTTTGGCTAATTCCCGTGTTTAGAAAGACGAGCGGAAGCTCACCCGGCAAGCGCAACTATCGTCACGGCATCGCGGGCGGGCAAACAGCGTCTTAGGAAGGTTTGGCTTGCGCCTCGAAGCGGCGCGCGTGAAGGTGACGCTTACTTGCGCGCTGCGGCGACCACTTTGATTTCGATGATGAGTTCGGGCCGCGCGAGCGATGCAACGCCCAAGATGGTCCAGGCCGGGAAGTCA
>JAQFVI010000116.1 GCA_029439495.1 Caballeronia sp. BR6202001590007 | reverse complement strand
AAATCCGCATTCGATCTGGTCATCAATCGCGCGAGAATAAGTGGTCGGACCAGTAGAGGCTCGCCATGCGCGAACACAAATCGGAAGAGAGCCTGGACTATGCGCTGCAAGTCGCGGATGTCGTCGCGGAGCGCATCGAAAGCTTGATCGTCGATGGCGTGCTGAAGCCGGGACGGGCGCTGCCGTCGGAGTGGCGGCTCGTCGTCAAGCTCGGCGTGTCGCGATCGGTGCTGCGCGAGGGCCTCAAGGTGCTGCGCGAACGCGGCATCATCGAGACCTCGCACGGGCGCGGCTCCTTCGTCGCCGCGCTGACGTCGCAGCTCGCACTCACGCCGATGATGCATCTGCTCGGCTCGCAGCCGCGCACGTTGTTCGACATCTTCGAAGTGCGCGCGATGCTCGAAGCCGAGTCGGCGCATCTGGCCGCGCTGCACGGCACGCAGGCCGATTACGCGCTGCTGACGCGTCGCTACGAGGAAATGCTGGAAATGCTCGCCGCCAACGAAAGCGAAGTCGGCGAATCGGTGCGCGCGCGGCTCGACTACAACTTCCATCTCGCGATCTGCGAGGCCTCGCACAATCCGGTGCTCGTCCACACGCTCAGTTCGCTAACCGAACTGCTGCTCAGCTCGGTGTTCGCATCGGTCAACAACCTCTATCACCGTGCGGAGCAAAAGCGTGTCATCGATAGGCAGCACGCGCGTCTGTAC
>JAQFVI010000115.1 GCA_029439495.1 Caballeronia sp. BR6202001590007 | reverse complement strand
TCATAATCGCTGAGATCGTCGCGGCTGACGTTTTCGACGAGCGCAAGCACCGCCATGTCCTGATCGGTGCATTCGATCACCACAGCGCGGATCTTGTCCAAGCCAAGAATTTTGTGAGCGCGCCACCGACGCTCACCTGCAATGATTTGATAACTTGCGCCTGCCCGTCGAACCACGATCGGCTGCACTAACCCGACCTCGCGAATCGACTCTGCCAATTCGGTTAGCTTGGCCTCGTTGAAAACTCGCCGCGGCTGCCATGGATTCGGCGTCAAATCGGCAACGTCAAGTTCCGATGCCGAACTGTTCGCCTCGAGTTCCTGGACACGCAATTGAGCCGCCGCCAATGCCCCAGCCATTCCCGGCGCCGTTTCTGTGCGACTTGCGCGACGAGCGGCGTCGGGCTTTCGTGCGTCTGTGGCCTTGATGCCTGCCGTTTTCGCGAGCAGTTGTTCCCGAATGTTGCTCATTGCGCCGGTCTCCATTGTTTAACAAATTGATCATCCACCCACCGACAATAGTCGACCAGCGGCTGGCGAACACGCGCCAGCGATTTCGCCTGGCTATGCGTACTCGCAATGTCGAATACCGTCGTAAAAGCCAGTGCGCCCGAACTCATAACCGACGACGCTGGCACTTCAAACGGATCGAGCCACTGCCGATACGCGCCCTGCG
>JAQFVI010000114.1 GCA_029439495.1 Caballeronia sp. BR6202001590007 | reverse complement strand
TGCCGATGTCGTCACGGACTATGCGACAGAACTTCGAGACCAGATCCTTGCACCGCGTCCTCGGAAAAGCGCGCCGATGTTTACCACCGGCGAGATCGCCGAGCTTTGCGGCTTGACGCGCCAGCGGGTGCACTATCTTGTCGCCAAGAGCGACGGCGTTTTGCCAGAGGGTCAGTCTACCGGAACCGGCCGTAGTCGCAGTCGGATGTTTACCCTCGCCGAAACGCGGACCTGGATTCAGCGAGTGTCCGAGATTTATCAAACGCCTCTCGTTGAGGGACCTAGCGACGACTTCGAGGGCAAGGTCATCATTACGTCGCAGCTTAAAGGAGGCTCCGCGAAGACCACGACGACGATGTGCCTCGCACAAGGTCTGAGCCTGCGCGGACGGAAAGTGCTGGTGATCGATCTCGATCCGCAGGCGTCGCTTTCGGAACTCTGCGGTCTCTATGCCGAGAAGGAAGTCTTTCCGGAAGACACCGTGTTGCCATTCATCTATGATCAGAAGGTTGACGGCGGTTTGCTGGCCAAAGTGCAGTCGACGTATTGGGATGGTTTGGATGTTATTCCGGCGCATACCGAATTGGTCGGAGCCGAGTACCACCTTCCCGCCATGCAGATGAAGTTGCCGGGGTTCAAGTTCTGGACGGTTCTGCGCGACGGCCTCGCGCCGCT
>JAQFVI010000113.1 GCA_029439495.1 Caballeronia sp. BR6202001590007 | reverse complement strand
TTCCGTTCGACCGGGTCATCTCGGTCAAGGAAGCAGAGTCGTTCAAGCCACACGTGGCGACCTACACGAAGGCCGCTGAGATCATGGGCGTGAAGATGAACGAAGTGCTGTTCGTCGCAAACCACGCGTTCGATTGTCTCGGCACGAAGGCAGCAAGTATGCATTCGGCCTTCATCGACCGCCGCAAGCGCCCGTTTGGCGGCACGCCGTATCAGCCGGACCTGTGGGTCAACGACATGGCGTCGCTCGTGGACGTGATGGTCTAAGGGAAGGAAACAACGATGCTTCGCTCTATCAATCGCGCTATTCCCCGCCTGAACGCAGGCGGGACGCCGGCACCTCTCTACCTCAGCTTTGTTGAGACGCTGGCGAAAAGCGGCTTCGAGGGCGAAGTATCGACTTCCGCTGGTGATCGGACCGTTTTCTCGACCGATAACTCGATTTTCCAGGTCACGCCGCAGTGCGTGGCCTTTCCCAAACATCACGATGACGTTGTACGGCTGTTGGCTTTAGCGGCAGCATCGGCCTGGAAGGAAGTCAAAGTGACGCCGCGAGGGGGCGGTACGGGCACTAACGGGCAGTCGCTGACGAACGGTCTGGTGGTCGATCTGTCGCGGCACATGAATCAGATTCTTGAGATCGACCCGGTTCAGCGAATCGCTCGCGTGCAATCT
>JAQFVI010000112.1 GCA_029439495.1 Caballeronia sp. BR6202001590007 | reverse complement strand
TGCTCGGCATGATCCCGGGCGCGAAGATCGACGCGAACGTCGCGCCGCCGCAGAACACCGACGGCGCCACCACGCTCGAACTCAACGTGACACGCAAACGGTTCAATCTGTCGAGCGGCATCGACATGAACCATCCGGGGCTGCAAGGCATCTTCAGCGCGACCGAAAACGGCAATCTCGGCCTCGGCGAATCGATCACCGCATCGACGCTCGCCCCGAGCGGACCGTGGTCAACGACAAGCTGGCGATCTCGGCGATCTATCCGTTCATCCTCAGCAACGCGCGCAGCCTGCTCGCGACCGCGCAGGTCTATGCGACGCACGACGAAGACCGCCTGAAGAACACCTCGGTCGAGTCGATGCCGTGTTCCTCACCTCGCGCTCGCAGATCCGCGTCGCGCAACTGTCGCTCGACTACACGGGCATTTCGACCGGCACGACGCGCCGCGCGAACGTGTTCGTCGCGAAGGCGGCGAACATACTCGGCGCGTCGCAGACGACGGAATCGAACGTGCCCGGCCTCGCCGGTCCGAATCCGATCTCGCTGACCTTCTTCAAGGGCGGCGCGACTTACACGCAGATCAACGAGTGGCCGTTCAAAATCGGTACGACCGTGTCGATGACCGGCCAGTATTCGCCGGACACGCTGCCGACTTCCGAACAGATCGCGTTCG
>JAQFVI010000111.1 GCA_029439495.1 Caballeronia sp. BR6202001590007 | reverse complement strand
CGAGCGCCCGTTTCAGAAGCTGCCGGGATGCCGGGCCAGCGCGTTCACCGAACTGGAGTCGCGCGGCTTCTGCAAAAACAGCGCCATCCAGAGCACGATCTTGCAGCCCGCGAAACCGAGCGTATCGGCGAGCAGCCGCCGCATGAAGTGCGCGCGATGCGCCTCCACCGCTCGGGCATCCGCCGGTCCGCCGACGAAGCGCCTGCCGCTGCGGCTTTCGTGCTCGCGCCACAGCGCGACGAACCGTGCGCTGAAGCCGTCCCATATCCGCACGACCTGATCGAGCAGCCATTGCTGATAGGCGCGCGGATCGCCGCCCTCGTGGTTACCCTCGATACGGCCGTGATAATCGCGCGAGAAATACGTAAGCAGCAGGTTAGCGACGAGCGCGCCGATATCGAAGCCCATCGGACCGTAGAACGCGAACTCCGAATCGATGACGAAGGTCTCGCGCTCGGTCGACCATGATCGATCCCGTATGCAGATCGCCGTGCAGGAGCGTTTCCGCGTGATTCATGAACGCCCACTTCATGTCGGCGGCAGCGAGCCGCAAGGGCTCGTGCGTCCTCAGGCGATCGAGCGCGGAAGCCGGCAACGCGGCGCTATAGACGTTCGACGGATGATCCTCGAAAGGAAAGGTGAAAACGAGATCCTCGGTGATCTTGCA
>JAQFVI010000110.1 GCA_029439495.1 Caballeronia sp. BR6202001590007 | reverse complement strand
GAAGCCGGGGTTGAAGAATTGCTGGCCGAGACGATCGAAGCAGCCAGGCGTGCCAACGTCATCAAGACTTCGAGCCTGAAGCGTGTGAGCCTGAAGCGTGTAATTGTCGACACGACGGTCATGGAGAAGGCAATTGTGCATCCGACCGATTCATGTCTGCTGGAGCGGTGTCGTGAACATCTGGTGAAGGCAGCCGCGAGACGCGGCCTGAAGGTTGTGACAGAACTACAACTGCGAGGTGTCACGCCTGGCAAGCCAGATCAGTCGCTATGCGCATGCGAAGCAATACAAACGGATGAGAGAGACACTGCGCACGTTGTGCTCGCGTGTGGGGCGGGTGATGCGCGATGTCGAGCGGCAACTCGGCGCGGTAGTCGATTGCAGCCGCACGGGATTGCAGGAGTTGATTGGCCGCACGAAGCGGATTCTGTCGCAGAAGCCGAAGGACAGAAACAAGCTGTTTGCACTGCACGCGCCGGAAGTTGAGTGTCTGGCCAAGGGCAAGACGCGCACGCTGTACGAATTCGGCGTGAAGGTGTCGATCACGACGACTCACAAGGAAGGGCTCGTAGTGGGGATGCGCTCAATGCCGGGTAACCCATGACGGCCACACGCTGGCTGAAGCGCTGGAGCAGGCGGCGATCCTCAGCGACGTCACGCCAG
>JAQFVI010000109.1 GCA_029439495.1 Caballeronia sp. BR6202001590007 | reverse complement strand
CTTGACGAGAGGGTATTATCTGGATCGATTGGTGTAGCTGCCACTCGTCACGCGTTCGACTCAATTTGAAGAGCCCGATACTGACATTCCTCTCGTATATGAACTTCGCGTCCCCGAGGTTCGATGAGATACGTCGGTAATGTGTCTCATCGTTCGTGGGCACTCCAGCCCATTGCAAATGCTTGGTCATCGTGAGCTTGCGAAAGCTCAAGAGAATCGGTATGTCATCAGGTACCGCTGCGCGTAAGCTGATTTTTCGGCTCATGGTTAATCTCGATCCTGTCCGTTCAGTTTGCCGCTCTTGCGAGCATGCTCCATGGCAAGAGCGTGGCGTAATCGTAACCGTCTGCGCGTGTAGTAGGCGCTGGAACAGCCGAACGAGAGAGGAATACGGTCCGACGCTGTTCGCCTTACACGTTTCGATCAGCGAATACAGGTTGGCACTGGCCTGCGCACCGGTAATAGTGTCTGCGAACAGCCAAGTCCTGCGTCGTGAACCGGACAGCGAGGCGGCCCAGGAATATCGCTTAGTGCGGCTTCGAAGCAGATGAAAGATAGTTGATGAAAGTTCAATACGGGGAAGATGTGGCGAATCACTCTGGCCCCAAGTCATGCAGCCTGCACCGCGAGGTGCAGGCCGAAGCGTTGACAGGGGAAACCCAT
>JAQFVI010000108.1 GCA_029439495.1 Caballeronia sp. BR6202001590007 | reverse complement strand
ATTAACCGACCACATTAACCGACCACATTAACCAACCGGTTGGTTGGTGATGGTAGCATCAACGAGATGTGGTGACGAAGACTTTTCACTAGGACTTACCTTGAGAACCCAGGAGGAATGAATGGCTTACGAGAATCTGCTGGTCGAGACGCGCGGACGGGTTGGAATCATCACGCTCAATCGTCCGAAGGCGCTCAACGCGCTGAACGATGCGCTGATGGACGAACTCGGCGCGGCTCTCAAGGCGTTCGATGCTGACGACGACATTGGCGCGATCGTGCTGACGGGCAGCGAAAAGGCATTCGCGGCGGGCGCGGACATCGGCACGATGGCCAAGTATTCCTATATGGATGCCTACAAGGGCGACTGCATCACCCGGAACTGGGAGACGATCCGCTCGATCCGCAAGCCGATCATTGGTGCAGTCGCGGGCTTCGCGCTCGGAGGTGGCTGCGAACTGGCAATGATGTGCGACATCCTGATCGCAGTCGGTACGGCCAAATTCGGTCAGCCGGAAATCAAGCTCGGCGTGATTCCGGGCGCGGGCGGCACGCAGCGCTTGCCGCGCGCCGTTTCGAAAGCAAAGGCGATGGACATGTGCCTGACGGCACGCATGATGGACGCGAATGAAGCCGAGCGTGCGGGTCTGGTT
>JAQFVI010000107.1 GCA_029439495.1 Caballeronia sp. BR6202001590007 | reverse complement strand
GATTCGGCGTCGCCAACACCTTGACCTGATTATTCTTCTTGAACGGATCGATAATCGGATCCATCGTCGGCGACCAATAGCCGAGGAACACGTCGATCTGTTTGCTCTTCACGCTCGCGAAGGCAATCGGCACCGAGACGATGGTCTTGGTCGGGTTCCATGCAGCACGGCCGATGCAAGCCCCGTCGTCGCCGCGATATCGGTCCAGCCGACATCCGCGAAACGCACGTTCTTGCAGGCGGAAGGTTCCGCCGCCGTGACGATGCAGGTCACCGATAACGAGATCACCGCGATCAGCAAGCGTTTCATGTTCTCCTCTCCGTATCGTTTTTCGAAGGCACAACAAGGCTCACGCGCAGGGCTCGCCGCGAGCCCGCGCGCATCGAAACGCCATTGAAATTCAGACCGAAATAATCAAGCCGACAGACGCCGCTCGACACTCGGCGCGTGGCCGAACTGCGCGCGATAAGTGGAAACTGCACACGCTCGTGACGCGCGCAATCGATGCATCGGTGTTGCGCAGCAACTCGCGCGCGGCGCAAACGCAAGGTCAGGTAGTAATGCGTCGGCGACACGCTCAGGAACATCTTGAACATGCGCCGCAGATGCCGCTGCGACAAATGCACGAGCCGCGCGAGTTCTTCGAGC
>JAQFVI010000106.1 GCA_029439495.1 Caballeronia sp. BR6202001590007 | reverse complement strand
GGGGCATCCGGTTGACGCCGAGGTGTTCAAGGTGCTGTTACCGTACCGGCGGGAGCATATCAATCGGCTCGGGGACTATCTGCTGGATCTGCAACGCTCCGTTCCGGCACTTGATCCGACCATCGATTTCACATTCGAATCAGAAGCTTAGGCCGGATGTAGCGGATTTTTCTAGCGAATCCCGGCCAAATGTTTACGATAGCAAATCGGCCGGATCTTGGTCAGAGGCCAGATAGGCTCAACAGCAACCTCCGCAAACCTGACCGTCGGTCTGCACGAGACAGTGGAACAGGCGTAAGCGCTCTGCCCATTCAGAATCAGCTCTTCGACACTGCGGATCTCTAACCCATGAGAAGCAAATCTTTAAGCCCGTAAACCCGGATATTTCAACTTGGCCGAGAGGCGGACATTTGAGAATGGCTTTGACATTGATTCAAGATCATGCACTTCCGATCAATATAAAAATAAAAAATGATCAACTTAAACCTTTAAAAAAACCGATACCAAAAATATTTGGCTCCGTTATTTATTTCAAAAATTTTACAGCCTTCTTTTGTCATCTGTGTTTTTACAGGCATAATTTTCATCGACTTGATTTCCAGCCGTTTCCGACTTGTGCTCTGTTTTATGCGGAATGTTAGTTT
>JAQFVI010000105.1 GCA_029439495.1 Caballeronia sp. BR6202001590007 | reverse complement strand
GATTTCGGCCTTGGTCTTCTGCTTGATCCGCAGCGGATTGACGATCATGCGATCGCCGTAGAACTCCATGAAGTTCAGGCCGCCGAAAGTCGCCGCATATTGATCCTGCTTGCCGCCCGCCAGATTGAGGTCGACGCGCTCGATGTCGTGCGCAAGCGGCGACGTCGTACTCGCCAAGCGGAAGCGACAGCAACTCGCAAAAGGCCTGAACCAGCGCTACGACGATGGTGGAAGACGAACCGAGCCCAGATCCGGGCGGCGCTTCCGAACACGTCGTGATGGTGACGACGAGCGGATGACCGCCGTTGAAATCTCACACGATGCGGTTATAGATGCCGACATGCAGCGCAAGACCATCGCGCGTTTCCAGTTGAGGTTCGACCGGCCCGCTCCATCACACGTTGGTATCGGCCGCGACGAGCTCGATGCGCGCGTCTTCGCGAGGCGTAATCGATGCGTAAGCGAACTTGTCGATGGTGACGTTGAGCGCAAGACCGCCGAAGCGATCCGAATATGGCGACACATCGGTGCCACCGCCTGCGAGCCCCAGTCGCAGAGGCGCCCTCGAACGGGCGATGAAGCTGGTCATTTTGTTGGTTCTCTCTTCGTAATCACTTCTTCGATTACGACGTGCAGCCCT
>JAQFVI010000104.1 GCA_029439495.1 Caballeronia sp. BR6202001590007 | reverse complement strand
GTCTATCTCGAGCGGGCGATCGAGGCCATACGCGCGGGGTGTGCCGACTGACTCCACGTTGCTGCCGTCTCTCACCGCTGGGCCTGGGAGCACATCAATCTGACGGGCGACTACGTGTGGCAGCGGGACCGGAAATTTGGGGCCGGCAAATTCAGGGCGCTGCGGCTGGTGCCTGTCATATAGCCCCAAATACGGTGCCCATCGTGACCTGCCGCAGGACCGATTCTGGCGCCATATCCGGCGCGCTCGACACCGTATAATCGCCAACAACCCAACAACTATAGTCATTTCGACCTTGCAAAGAGAAAACCCGCCGTGAATAGCCTGACGTCCAACCAGCCGCTTGCCGATGACGAATTCGCCCGTCTTACCGCGTTTCTCGACACTATCGGTGATGCTGCGATGAACATCGAAACGCTCGACGGCTATTTCGCCGCGTTGATTTGCGGACCAGACATCGTGTTGCCCAGCGAATATCTGCCCAGATATGGGGGACGATTTCTCGTTTGAAAGTGATAGACAGGCCACTGAAATTATCGGGTTGCTCATACGTCACTGGAACACGATTAGCACGGAACTGCAGAAGACACTGCATGAGCCGAATGTGTATCTGCCCGTGTTGCTCGAACGTG
>JAQFVI010000103.1 GCA_029439495.1 Caballeronia sp. BR6202001590007 | reverse complement strand
GGGCGCGCGGCGCCTCGATCGGCTGGAGACGCTCGCAAACGAATTGAATCTCGACGCGAGAGCGATTTTGCAGACCGACGTCACCGCTCGCAATCAAGTCAAGGCGCTCGTTGACCGCGCGGTGGAGTTACACGGTCGAATTGATGTCCTGCTCAATAACGCCGGTCTGATGCCGAGCTCGATGCTCGACAAACTGAAGATTGACGAGTGGGACCGGATGATCGACGTCAATGTCAAGGACGTGCTGTACGGCATCGCCGCTGCACTGCCTCATATGCAGTCGCAACGAGCCGGCCAAATCATCAACGTCTCCTCCGTCGCCGGTCATAAGGTTGGCCCCGGAGGTGCGGTGTACGCGGGCACCAAGTGGGCGGTCCATGCGATTTCAGAAGGGCTGCGCCAGGAGGTCAAACCCTGGTCCGCACGACCATCGTGTCGCCAGGAGCGGTTGCAACGGAGCTCATCGACACTATTACCGACCAGGATGTTGCCGCTGGTATGGCCAAGACGTACGAGAAAGCGATCCCCGCCAGTTCGTTTGCGCGCGTCATGGCCTTTGCAATCAGCCAGCCAGACGACGTCGACATCAACGAAGTGCTTTTCCGTCCCACGTCTCAAACGTCTTGAACC
>JAQFVI010000102.1 GCA_029439495.1 Caballeronia sp. BR6202001590007 | reverse complement strand
GGATTGGGCTATGTGCTGCTGCGAGGGACCAGCACGATGGACATCGGTCTGACCTTCGCGGTGATTGCCGTGCTGACCTTCATCGGCATTGCCATCAACTACATCGTCGAATTCGCCGAATGGGCGATGACGCCTTGGCAGCGCAATAAGAACTGAGGTCGAGCACTAGAGAGCGATTGGCCCGATGTCGCCGTGGCCAACATCCACACCTTTGGAGACTAAAAAGGTGCTTCGTTTTATCAGCCGTGCGCTGGCCGCAAGCGCTGTGTCGTCGGCGTTGGTTCTTGGAACGAGCGGCGTCGCCGTCGCAGCGACGCCCGTCACGTTCCAGCTCAACTGGGTCGAGGGAGGCTCGAATGCGGGATTCGCCGCCGCACTCGGCGAAGGTTATTACAAGGAGCGGGTCTGGACGTCACGATCGTCGAAGCAATGGCTCGGGCACGACCGCGCAACTCGCCTACGCCGATGCCGTCGCGGTGAGTCAACTCATCGCGAAGGGCGCGCCGATGAAGGTCATCTCGACGGTCTATCAATCCAACTCGAACGAAGTCTCGGCGTTGAAGAAGACGAACATTAATTCGATCAAGGACCTCGTGGGCAAGAAGGTTGGCGTCCCGTCCGGTT
>JAQFVI010000101.1 GCA_029439495.1 Caballeronia sp. BR6202001590007 | reverse complement strand
CCTGTGCGATATCCATGGTGTGCATTGCCGTACCGGCCAATCGTGACGCCGCGAAACCCAGAGAATCCTTGTTCGCCTGTGTCTGGATTAAGCTCGCGACGCCGCGCCCAGAGGCATAAGCCCCTATGTGACCAATTTCTCCGCAGTCGCACATTGGCGCATCGGAAAGCGAACTCCATTTCACATGCCCCAACTCGCCCGCATCGAAGCTGACGCCGAGGACAGGAACGCTATTGAGGAAGAGCTTGGTGCCTATTCCCGATCCTATGGATACCAAGCAGAAATCTTCCTTGCCATCGCAAGCGTATCGATACCCCGCTGCAGTGATGTCGTTCATCACTGTCGTGGGAAGGCCCACAGCAGCACTTAGCCGCGCTTTGAAAGGAAAAGGTCCCGAAAGTTGCTCACCCAAGATGGTGGGGGCTTCCAGGAGAAACCCCTCCGCGTTCACGGGACCTGGTACCCCTGCCACAACGGCTTCCGGCCGGTGTCCGCTCTGGGCTATCAGCGCAAGGGCAGCATGGCGCATCGCATCGATCACCTGGTCAAGCAGCACGCTTTGCCGTGTGCCACTGCGCTGGTAATTCGGAGTGGGACAAACCTG
>JAQFVI010000100.1 GCA_029439495.1 Caballeronia sp. BR6202001590007 | reverse complement strand
GAAGGGGCAATCGGTGGTGTCGTCAACATCGTGCCCAAGCGCCCGCAACGAGAATACTCGACTACCGTCCAGTTCGGCATCGGTACCGAGGGCGAGAAACGCGTGGCGCTTGATACGACGGGCGCACTCGGCCCCATGCTGTCCTACCGGTTCTACGTGAGCGACAATCGAGGCGACGGTTGGGTGGATCGTGGCCGCTATCACATGATCACCGTGGGCGGCGCGCTCAAACTTGACGTCTCGCCGCGCCTTTCATTCACGCTTGATTACGACTATGGGCGGCAGCTTCCCTCGATGTACTTCAGCGTGCCGCTGAGCAACGGATCGCTCGATACGTCTATGCGCTACAAGAACTACAACGTCGGCAATTCGCGAATCGAGTATCTTGACCAGTCCGTGCGTCTGTCCGGCGTGTATCGCGTGACGGACGGCATCACCATTCGCGATCAGCTCTATTACCTCAACACGCATCGCCACTTCCGCGACAGCGAGGCCTACGAGTTCGATCCGTCGACGCGTAACGTGACGCGCGGCGACTACATCGAGATCACTCATCATGAGCATCAGGTCGGCAATCGTCTCGACGCGACCTTTGAAG
>JAQFVI010000099.1 GCA_029439495.1 Caballeronia sp. BR6202001590007 | reverse complement strand
CCATCCAACGTGGACCCGTAGCACTTGTCAACAAAATGGCCCGAACAATCTGGGCAGTTCTCGCACATGGCACGCCATACAACCAGCGGCACGTCAGTGCACAACCGGCTTGATCAGTTGAACCGTACGGAAGGTCGAAGTTTGAACCACCATGGTCAGGCCGCACGCGAACAAGTGCGCCCATTCCCGTTTCGTCTCCTCCGTGGTTGCGACTACGGCCACGATGCCGGTGTTGGCGATGAAGGTCTCCCTGACTTGGGAATCTGGGTCAAGCACTACGTTACCAAGGTCGTCGTACACGAAGTCGGTCGGTAGCAGGCACCGATACTCGCCTCGCTTGACCTTGTTTAGAATTCCCCCCTCGTAGTCGGCGCTTCGAGAACATGGAGTTCGGCTTCACTCATTGTTCCCTTGAGACCAGGCAGGAGCCGGTCATTGAAGCTTGCTGGATCGTATATCCCGTCATCGTCGAGAATCAGCGTATCAGCGAGCGCGCAGATTCCCAGGAGCCGATGCCCGTCAGCATTGTTTCGGGCCAGGCGTGACACCTCCAGGCCCATGACGATGCCTGCGCGGCCCATGCCCACGT
>JAQFVI010000098.1 GCA_029439495.1 Caballeronia sp. BR6202001590007 | reverse complement strand
GTCAATCCGAAGCCCCAGACGATCTCCGTCACCGTAACGATCGAGTTGCTCCAGAGCTTCCAGAGCTGCGGACATTCCTCGACGAGCCGTGAGAAGACCAACCCGGGACCAGACATCACGTACGCGGGGATATCGAAGACACGCACCGCCGCCGCCCAGATCGCGATGATGGCCACGAAGGTCAACGGTGGAAAGAGGTTCCCCAGCCGCCTGAATTTCCGCATGCCGGCGGATGGGCGTGCCTTCGGGCGTTCGGCCGCACCCGGTTGCCCTCCATTAATTCGTAGATCTCGGCGACCTGCGTCGGATCGAGCCGCGCGACGATCGGACCTTGCCGCGCCACGATTTCCACCAGGCCTTCGGTTTCGAGGTGACGCAACACTTCGCGCACCACGGTGCGGCTTACGCCGAGTTCGTCGCAGAGCATGCGTTCGACGAGCCGCGCGCCCGGACGGAAGTAACCCTGAACGATGGCTTCGCGAAGCTTTTCGAGCGTGAGTTCACGGAGCGTTTTGGCGTTTCTATCGACTTTCAGATCGGACATCTGGACGTTCACTTTGATGGGACTGCGGCGACGCGCCGCT
>JAQFVI010000097.1 GCA_029439495.1 Caballeronia sp. BR6202001590007 | reverse complement strand
CCGGCGCATGCCAACGGTGGTAGTAAAAGGCGCTGAGATACGCCTGATAGATCGTCCCGCCGATAAAACGCTCAGCCAACGCTTCTTCCTTGGTGGTGAAAATTTCCGTCAGCGAGTAAGGCTGCGATTGATCCAGAACGAATCGCGCAGCGCGACATCGTGCTGAAGGTTATAAGGCGACGCTTCGCACGCGCTGACGATGACCTTCGGATCGTCGGGATCGGCGACGGGCCGAGCGCCCGGTTTGAACTCCCGCGTGAAGAAATGATTCCACGACGCGAAGCCCCAGAAAGGCTTGTGCGGATCGCATAGAAACTGCGACAGTCCGATGCGCTGGTCAGCTTCGCGGCTGAACCATCCATTGGGCGGAGAATCGTTCAGATGCATGCGCGAGTGCGGCCCGCTCAGGAAACCGGACCATACGTTCAGGACGCGCTTGAGGTGCGCGTTGAACGCCGGATCGCGAAAGAGCGCGTAGCCCGATGGCATCACTGTCGGCCAGTCGAGCAGCGCATTGAGCGGACAATGAAT
>JAQFVI010000096.1 GCA_029439495.1 Caballeronia sp. BR6202001590007 | reverse complement strand
GCCAGCACCGGCGAGATTGTGAACAAGCAACTGAAGCGTGCTTATTCCTCAAGCATTTTGCGAATCGCGAGCCTTGCTTAATCGGAATGGAGGCCTGCGGCATTACCCAACATTGGGCGCGGCGGTTGATGGAGATGGGCCATCAGGTCAAGCTGATGCCGGCGAAGTTCGTCAAGGCTTCAATATCGGCAACAAGAACGATCCTGCCGATGCACGCGCGATCGGGTGGCCACGCAGATGCCAAGCAAGCCCGTCGCTGTGAAGACCGAAGCCCAGCAGGCTGTATTGGCGCTGCGTCGGTTGCGGCAACAGAAGATCAAGTTCCGCACAATGCAGATGAACAGTCTGCAAGGCTTGCTGACAGAATACGAGAATACGGCGAGGTGATGGCCAAGAGTCGCGCCGCGTTGGATAAAGCGATTCCCGGGATGCTAGCGAGGCTGGCAGAAAGATTACCGGCCATGCTGATCGATTCACTTCGGGAGCTATGGAACGATCTCGGCCGG
>JAQFVI010000095.1 GCA_029439495.1 Caballeronia sp. BR6202001590007 | reverse complement strand
GGGAATCCGCGAAGTCAATATGGACCACGTCCTAGCGCCCAAGCGGGCCGCTGGCACGGTGCTAGAATAAGAACGCATCTTTTTGATGCCGGAAGAACCCTCTGCGCTGCAGGAGATCCCTCGGCTCAGGCGTTCACCGATTCTGACTGGAGTACGCCCATATGAAAATGCAGAAGCCATATATGGCCCTTAAATCGTTTCATGAACGGCTGCGGTGCCGGCTCGATGGCAAGAAAATCTGGAAAGAAGAGTTTCGCAAGGTTGGACTGGTATTGATCGGCCTCGGTTTAACGGAACCGTTCGTCAATGGCAAGGTCGGCATGTGGCCCTTCGCGGTAATAGGGCTGGTGTTTGAAATGCTGGGCTTGATGGAGGACTTTCCCAAGGAGGACTATAATGTTTGAAGGAACGGGCACCAATCTGATTTTGTGCGCTTTTCTGGTAGCTGGTTTCGGATTTGCCTTCTGGTTCACCGAAATACTGCCAGATGACAAACGCT
>JAQFVI010000094.1 GCA_029439495.1 Caballeronia sp. BR6202001590007 | reverse complement strand
GTCGCATGAATGGCTAGCGGGTACATTAGGCTAATCGGCATATCGCCTTGAACGCTAATCATCGAGGTTCAACATGGAATTGAAACGCGCAGGCTCACAGCCATCGAATAAGGGACCGGAAGAATGGTTCACGGGCACCGTGCGACTCGACCCGTTAAACTCGCCTCCACCATCGGCAAGGGTTTCCTGCGCGAGCGTCACCTTCGAACCGGGCGCACGAACCAACTGGCATACCCATCCGCTTGGCCAGACCTTGATCGTGACTGCCGGATGCGGATGGACCCAATGCGAAGAAGAGCCGCGTGTTGAGATTCGCGCAGGGGATGTGATCTGGTGTTCGCCTGGTCATAAACACTGGCATGGTGCGACCGCTACAACGGCAATGACGCATATCGCCATTCAGGAGGTACTCGATGGAAAGAACGTCGAATGGCTCGACAGAGTGACCGATGAGCAATACCTTGGCAACGACCATCACGCGTCATGAGCGGTGCG
>JAQFVI010000093.1 GCA_029439495.1 Caballeronia sp. BR6202001590007 | reverse complement strand
CGCCTTCCACGCCAGCCGCTGCCCGCTTGCGCAGTGCATGGAAACTCTCCACCAGGCGACGGCGTGACGTGATGCAACAACGCCGTGAAACGCAACTTCCGGTTTCGTCTCGCGGCTTCCCGTACGCCCTCGAGTCCCATCGACGCGCGTTTATCCCGGCTCTGTGTCCGGCACGCGGGGTTCCGGTCGGCGTTCCCTCTGGTTACGCCCTTCCCTCCATTGCCTCCGCCGGATCATCTCCTTTGTTCGGCAACTTCTCCGGTAGTATGGGCGTATCCGACTTCTCACCGGCGTCGATGATTGGCTTACGGTCATTGACCTTGACCTTCCCAGTTCCGTCCCGGCCCGACCGCGCGGGATCAGCACACGGCTTGCGATTAGCGTTGTGTACTGTATTGCCTTCCGCTTCGCTTAAAAACGTTGGCATCCGAAGTAATTATTTCACGGCTCAATGGGTTTCCCCTGTCAACGCTTCGGG
>JAQFVI010000092.1 GCA_029439495.1 Caballeronia sp. BR6202001590007 | reverse complement strand
GTCTTACTACGACAAGGCCGAGGCCTCGCTGACGCGGTTGCAAGCCAACGCGATGCAGATCACGTCGCCGTGCTTCGGCACGCTGGATTCAGTGTCTTTGATCGACAAGTTCAAGATCGTCAATCGCGGCACGAAGAAGGCCATGTGCCGAGTGGAAATCGACCAAAAGATCATCTACCTCTTCGCCGGCGAGCATTATTCCAAGTTCGTCTGGAGTAAGTACCGCAAGCTCAGGCCCATTACCCGCCGGTTGTTCGATTACCTTGCGTCACACAGGGAGCCCTATCCGCTCAAGCTCGAAATGTTCCGCTTGATATGCGGCTCGGACAGCGAACGCCCGGCGAAGTGGAAAAGCAGACAAAGGAGACCTGCAAAGAGCTAACAGAGAGCGGCCTTGTTTCATCGACGTGGGTCAATGGCGACGCAATCTACTGCGAGCGCGAGGCAAAAAACGAGCGTGTTGAACAGGCGTGAT
>JAQFVI010000091.1 GCA_029439495.1 Caballeronia sp. BR6202001590007 | reverse complement strand
GCTTTTTTTCGTCTGGACAAACGTTTGCGCGAGATGCGAGTTTTGTGTCCGAACGTTTTATTTTATGGCAGTGACAAAAAGGGAGCGCACTGGCGATTCCTTCTTCGTTGGCATAGCGGTTTCGTGCATCAAGCCGTTCGGGCTTCCGCGAGCTTCAGTTCGTCGACGAAGCGCACGTAGCGCGGAATCTTGTAATGGGCGATTTGTCCTTGGCAAAACGCGCGGACGTCCTCTTTGGTCAGCGACTCGCCCGGCCTCGCGACGACCCACGCGCACACTTCTTCGCCATACTTCTCGTCGGGCACGTCGAAAACCTGCACTGACTGAATCTTCGGATGCCGCAAGAGAAACTCCTCGATCTCGCGCGGATAGATGTTCTCGCCACCGCGAATCAGCATGTCCTTCAGGCGGTCGACGATGTTGCTGCATATTTCAGCCGAAGGTGACTGGCTGTT
>JAQFVI010000090.1 GCA_029439495.1 Caballeronia sp. BR6202001590007 | reverse complement strand
GACGGGCTGCCGCTGGGCGTGTTGGGCATGAAGATGTGGGCGCGAACCGAAGTAGCCCGGGGCAGTGCCGCGCAGCGCAAATCTCGACCAATACACGAGAAGGAAAGCGTCAAATGAATCGAGGGGCTTGAGCACCTGTCGGCGCTGAAGGCTCATTGCGCGCACACCCAACTTGGCGTAGGCGATCGTGAGAGCGATGTCTATGAACTGTTCGCGGCCCAGCGGCCTGAGGGCGTGCACTGGCTGGTGCGCGCGGCATGGAACCGCCGCGTCGCAATCCCCAGCGCTATCTCTGGCAAACAGTGCCAGATACCCCTGCACCCGGTCACACTGAGTTGTTGGTCCCGGCTAAAGGTACACGGGCCAGCGCACAGCAAGCCTGACGCTGCGATACACGCTTGTCCGTCGCAGCCACCCAAGGCGCGGGCCGGCCAGCTTCCTGGACTTGACGTC
>JAQFVI010000089.1 GCA_029439495.1 Caballeronia sp. BR6202001590007 | reverse complement strand
GGCGCAGATGATTGGCGCGGCAACCGGGCAATTCCGCGACTAGTTAAAGAATAAAGAACGACGTACCGTTCCAGGCCATTACGGCCAATCCCAAGCTCATTCGCGAAGTGGACGTGCGCAACATCGCGCTGCTCGAAGATTCCACCGTGCTGGTCGAGTTCACGACAACGACTTCACAAGCTGGCTCGGTCGGAAAGCCCGAGATCAAGCAGTTCGCGCTGACGCTGCGCTATCAGATCGTCGCGCCTAGTGCCGATCAAGCCTTGACCGAAAATCCGTTCAGCATCTACATCTCGTTCTTCCGCCTTGAGCGGACCGCATAAGCATGAGCACAAATCAACTCGGCAAACGGCCCGTCATAGGCATCGTTGCGCTATATGGGCGGCACTGTTGGCGCCGGTCACACAGGCGAAGAAGGCCTCGAACGAGCCAACTGCATTCAATGCCACAGTC
>JAQFVI010000088.1 GCA_029439495.1 Caballeronia sp. BR6202001590007 | reverse complement strand
GCGATGTCTGGCTGCAGTTTGGGCTGCGTGTATTCGACCAGATAATTCCAGACGACCGGCGCCATCGGGTGCTCGTGCTCAAGCGTGTAATAGAAATAACCTTCGAACAGCTTAATCGATAGATACGGCTCAGTATTCGTGATTTTTTCCGGCGAAACACCGCTCGGTTCGCAATCGCGAATATAAAGCTTGTCATTCGGCATTTCGTTTGCCTGATAATTGGCATACTCTTGCGCCGCGGCCGGCAAGATCTGGGCGATTTTATAAATCGCTTTCGACTGACTCACCCTAGACAGACGGATCCCCCACACGTGCTTGATTAGCCTGCTTCGGTAGTATTTCATATTGATGGTTTTGTCTTTCATGTGAGAAGCATATGGAGTCGACTGGCGCCATTCTTCTATTTCTCGTTGAGATACCGGTCGGCTCCGCACCCCAAATTTCGAA
>JAQFVI010000087.1 GCA_029439495.1 Caballeronia sp. BR6202001590007 | reverse complement strand
TTCTCATAGACATAGCTGGCTTCCTTTGCTTAATTAATTTGACCGAATCAATTTATTTTTAACGAAGGATTTTCAACCGAAGTGATATTTCTACTTTGGAGAAAATAGTGACATTTTTAAATTGCATTAACGAACAGAAACTGCTCGTCAGCACCCATCCTACGGACTTCTGGATGTTGATCAACTGTCCATTCGGACAGGTGTGCGCGGTCGAGCATTTCATTAGATTCTCATCACAGTCAGCGCACAGGGAGGAACAAGTGTTTATGCCGACGCCGGATACCAGGGAATCGAAAAACGCGAGCAAACGGCCTCGGCTCGATGGCATGTTGCGCCGCGACCGAGCAAGCAAAGACAGCCGAACTTGAAGAACCGTGTTGATGCGATATACGACCAAATCGAACGTAAGCCGGAGTTTCCATGCAGTCGATATTTCCGAAACTGG
>JAQFVI010000086.1 GCA_029439495.1 Caballeronia sp. BR6202001590007 | reverse complement strand
GTCGTGATCGCGGATTTCGATATGCAGTATTCGGCTCTGTTGGTTGCGATCAGAAACGCATTCGCCGAGGAAATGTTGATGATCGAGCGAAGCACTGCCGCGACGAATGCTCGGCAACGAAACGGCGAGCCAGCTTCTGCGACAGGAAGAACGTTCCGCGAAGATTGACATCGATGAGTCTGTCGAAGTTCGCTGGCGTCACGTCCAGCAAATCGCCCCGCGTTTCCACGCTGATTCCGGCGTTATTCACGAGACATGTCACCTCGCCCAGAGACGTCTGCACCTTGTCGAGCAACGCGTCGTGTCGGTCGATGTCCGCGATATCCGCTTCGAAGAAGGCCGTTCGTCGACCTCCGGACCGGATCGTCTGAAGCGTTGCGTTTGCATCGTCATCGCCGCCTGCCGTGAAGGTTCCGCTGAAGATCACGCGCCTGGCGTTCTGAC
>JAQFVI010000085.1 GCA_029439495.1 Caballeronia sp. BR6202001590007 | reverse complement strand
GCGCTGAAGACGATCGATCCGAACCTCGCCAAAGAGCTGACGCCACAGTTCACGCCACTGTCGGCGAGCAAATGGACGGGTTGTTTTCGGTCGGCATGGATACGGACGACGGCATCCCACTCAACAAGCGAGGCAGCGGTGTGCGACGCCTTGTGCTGGTCAGCTTCTTCAAGGCCGAAGCGGGGAGCCGGCTTCGAACAAGTGTCAGCCGCACCATCATTTACGCGATCGAGAAGCCGGAGACCGCGCAGCATCCGAACAATCAGCGCATCCTAATCGAGTCCTTCAAAGCCTTGGCTGCCGAGCCGGGTTGCCAGGTCCTTTTAACGACGCATAGCCCCGGCTTCGCCTCGGAATTGCCGACGGACAGCATCCGCTTCGTCACGCGTGATGCTGTTCTCAAGCCTGTCATCCTGGAGGGCGTGAATGTTTTTGGACAGATC
>JAQFVI010000084.1 GCA_029439495.1 Caballeronia sp. BR6202001590007 | reverse complement strand
GCCACGGCTAGCGGCATCGCGCCGACACGCTACAAACCTCCCGATCCGTTGCTCGTCTTCCTCGAGGCTCTCTGATAATGCCGATAATCCGAGCACCTTGGAACAGGGATCCGCCCAGCCGTTGTGGCTGGGGATTTGTGACGCAGCATAATCCGGGAGTCGGCATAACGTCATCGAACGCGACATCAGGCCATTTTGTATTGGCAGGTCCTCTTGGCTGTTTAGCGATACCGTTGCCGGTGCGACGGCAAGCGCAATGGTGTACAGCCGGGTGCTCACGTGTCGGGCCTGCAATGTCGAACCCTACACGTATCTCCTGCATGTGCTCACCGAACTGCCTCAGTGCGCGCCGGGTGCCGACGTCACCGACCTCCTGCCTGTCTCATCGCGCAGGATGTACGGATTCTCTGACAGGCCATGCCACCGGACTTGACCCT
>JAQFVI010000083.1 GCA_029439495.1 Caballeronia sp. BR6202001590007 | reverse complement strand
TGTTGATCACCTGTCCATTTGGACAGGTGTGCATGGTCAAGCATTTCATTAGATTCTCATCACAGCCAGCGCACGGGAGGGAAATAAGTGGTTATGCCGACGCCGGATACCAGGGAATCGAAAAGCGTGAGCAAATGGCCTCGGCTTGATGGGATGTTGCAATGCGACGTAGCGCAAGCGAAGACAGCTGAACTTGAAGAACCGTGTCGATACGATATACGACCAAATCGAACGACTGAAGGCTGGCATTCGTACGAAGGCTGAGCATCCTTTCCGAATCCTCAAGCGACAGGTTGGCTACATGAAGACGCGATACCGGGACACTGGCGAAGAACACCGCTCAAATCACTACGTTACTTGCGCCGGGCAACCTATAAAGCCAGATCCAGCTCAACGAAAGTTTCCGTTGCGGTCAATATTCCTATTGGGAGTGG
>JAQFVI010000082.1 GCA_029439495.1 Caballeronia sp. BR6202001590007 | reverse complement strand
CGTGCTGAACGTCACGGGACTCGATCGGCGCCTCGTTTTCCAGGGCGTCCACATGATCTTCGGTGCGGACCTTGGTGCACCATGGCGCCAGAACCAACTGCGCGAAACGAAGATCGTGTTCATCGGCAAGCAATTGCCCGCAGACGTCTTCAAGGCTGGACTCGACGGTTGCCGGTAAACTCACCGGGCCTGTCACGAGCCGGTGTTCTCTGCTGGCAAGTTTGCCGGTTAGTCTGCGGCCGTTTCATCAGAGCGCAGCCGGCATGGCGTCGAGGTGGCTCTACGCGCAGGCGCACAATGCTTTTCTTCCTTGACAAGGTGATACACCGGCTTGAGCGCTGAACAGGCCGTCCTCGGACGGCGTGCATGAAGGTGGAGGCCGCGGGCAAGAACGGCTGCCATCATTTGCTGTTATCAGGAT
>JAQFVI010000081.1 GCA_029439495.1 Caballeronia sp. BR6202001590007 | reverse complement strand
AGGACTTAACAGCAAGCTGGACTCGATTCAGGCCACTATCCTGACTTGGAAACTCGCTCTGCTCGATGCTTGGAACGAGAGCCGTCAGCAGATCGCTGCGAACTACAGGGAGCAACTCGCCGGATTGCCCTTGGTTTTTCAGGAGACGCCTTCTGGATCCACGCATGTTTATCATCTCTTCCAGATTAAGGCCGACGTGCGGGATGATTTGCTCGATCACTTAATCCGGGCAGGGATAGATGCAGTTGTCCGCTACCCTCAACCGATTCACCTACAACCGGCCTTCAAAACGCAGGGGTGGAACCGGGGACAGTTTCCAGTAGCTGAGGACTTGTCTGCTACTACTTTATGTCTGCCCATCCGTCCGGATATGAGCGAAACAGAGATCAATACCGTGTGCGGCGCCGTCCGATCCTT
>JAQFVI010000080.1 GCA_029439495.1 Caballeronia sp. BR6202001590007 | reverse complement strand
TACGCCCACGCTACTTGTGCAGGACATCGTCGAATATACGGGCGTGTTGCGTTGGGCCACTGCCGGTAGCCTAATCGCAACCGGATTGATGCGCTCGTTTCTTCCCGCGATTGGTGCTGCAAAGTGGTTGTTGTGGGTGGCGCTCGGGGAGCTTTATCAATGGTTTCCTGAGCTACGGACTGATTCACGGTATGTGGGGGCTGCCCCGCATGGGTTTCCTCGGACCGGCGACCGCGACGACTTTCACCGTCTGGTTATCCTCTAGCTGCTCGACGAGCAGGCTTCGCCACGTTCGTGCTCGGAGTCTGTTTCATGACGCTGTCGGCTTTAGTGCTAGTCTTAGCGCGTGATCGGATCGTGGGCTTTATCTGCGCATACCGGTGATCCACACAACTCTGAAACTGTGGATCTCG
>JAQFVI010000079.1 GCA_029439495.1 Caballeronia sp. BR6202001590007 | reverse complement strand
GACCTGCTCGACGGTCTCCGCCGGATAGCGTATCGCTTCGGGGCGTGGCCTGGGCAGATTGACGGTGACGTCGGTGTAGACGCCGCCTTGCCAACGCACATGTAGAACGAACTGCCGTTGCCCCGACAATTCCTCTACAGTGATGTCGCGGATGAGCAATCGCAGCATTCGCTTGCGTTCCCTTGCAGCGGTCGTTGGTGCGCCCCACACAGACGCGGCAGATCACAGACCAGCGCAAGGATCTGGGCCCTCTGCTCCGACGTGACAACGCGCGCTTTCTGGCTCTGGAATTGAGCGGCTTCCGTCCTGATCGACTCGACGCGAAGCAACGTGTCGTTCCAACGCCACTCGAGGGTGCCCGCAACCAGACGGTTGGCAGGATCGCATTCCTGATAGCGTCGTTCGGCAAG
>JAQFVI010000078.1 GCA_029439495.1 Caballeronia sp. BR6202001590007 | reverse complement strand
GAAGACCGGCGAGCTGTACGTGCTTCGAGATCAGGACGGTAACGCGATTACCGTTCAAGAGGGCAACGTATCATTGCTGCGCAATTCAAAGCGCCGCTCGAGGTTCGCCAGTCTCGCCGCAATCAGCCTATGCGAGAACCGGCGTAGAGCCTCGCTTCGAAGTCGCGAATTTCGTTGACAGTCGGTACGAGATCATTTGGCCGGGGTGCCGGAGGAAATTGGGTCGCAATCAAGCCGCAGATCACTATCGCGCAGTTGCTTGAGACAAGCCAAAGCGGCGCCCCGAATGGAGTGGTATTAGCTGATGTGGGTTGCTGCACACATCTCCAGGCGACTGTAAAATGCTTATTTTACTATGTTACTCCATAACACAGTAGTATTAGGCGAAGTACTGAAAATCGCGGGATGG
>JAQFVI010000077.1 GCA_029439495.1 Caballeronia sp. BR6202001590007 | reverse complement strand
GCAATTGCAGATCGAGCTCGTCGAGGAAGACATCCAGCTCAACTATCGAAGCCAAATCGCGGCATCGACGCGCAGTTATGATCGGCGCAGTGTATTCAACGACATGGAAGTGAGCGTCGCGGATTTCCAGCATCTGCTGCGGCGCACGCTGCCAGTCACGCGCTACGCTCGACGCCCACCCGACGGAGCGATCGCGCGCTGCTTGGCGATACCGGCTGCCGCCTGCTGTATCCGCTGAAGCCGTTTTCGCAAGCGGACGAGCTCGAATGCATCGCGCCGAATGTCGACGGCTTCGCCGTTCGAGGCTGCGTTTTTGCGCACGCTCCTCGGCCGGGCGGGCTCAGTCCATCTCACGACACCGGCGCTAAGCGAGCGCGACCTTGACGCGATCGTCGACAACTGCG
>JAQFVI010000076.1 GCA_029439495.1 Caballeronia sp. BR6202001590007 | reverse complement strand
GGGCTGCGGGGCGAGAAACGTGCCCAATGCACTACCCAAGGCGTAACAAGCGCGCGCAAAGGCTGACATGCAGACGATCTGGATGGCCACCACGCAAGCCGACGCGTGTACGCCGCTTTCGATCGTGTCGTGTCGATCCATTCGGCGAAACCAACCGAGAGGGGCTGAAGAAGGATCGCGAGAGCATGTTGGCGCTTTACGACTTCCCCACTGTATCACTGGCTAGTCGTGGGAGTTGGTGGAATCATCGATGGCACGCTATATGTTCTCTTCCCACTGTATGCCGGTGCGCGTGGATGAGCGACACCGGCAACCGTGCTGCTGTCATGCCTCGGCCTGAGCAGTATGACGCTGCAATTTCCAGTCGGCTGGATGGCCGACCGTGTCGGTTTAGGATTCA
>JAQFVI010000075.1 GCA_029439495.1 Caballeronia sp. BR6202001590007 | reverse complement strand
GATCCGGTCTTTCGACCAGATACTTTCATGCTGCTCTCCTACTTGGAAAAAGTCCCCAGGCAGAAGGCGCATCTCCCCCAGCGGGGCAGATACACCCCGCTGGGGAACAACAAAACTCAACATAGGTGCATGCACCCGCATCTAACCAAGTACCAGAGGGTTAGTCAGCTGTCTTGCGACGGTAAACCAGACGGAAGTCTGCCCGCTTTCGCGTGGAGTGATGTTGCAACTCCTATCCGGACCATTACAGCCCGGCTTTCGCTTTCTCCGTCCTCCCATACCCGCATGATCAACAACGTTCCTTACGGTCCGTCTGCCAGCCGTACAGCGCTGGCGACCATACGGGCTTACCACGTTCCCGACGCATCACACCCCCGACGGCCCAACGACGACGTGTC
>JAQFVI010000074.1 GCA_029439495.1 Caballeronia sp. BR6202001590007 | reverse complement strand
TTAATCTGCTCGCGCAGCGGTTGGCAAAAGAAATCTCCCTCTGGCACCGGCGTCTTCGGACCCATCTACACCTCGTCAGAAATTGCAGGATTCGCACATCAATATGTCCGCTTCCTGCAAATCCAACAACACCATTTTTGCTTCACAGCCTTACTACTCATGCCTCGCTGGATTATTCAGGTCCGACTACTTAAGAGTGCCGGCGGCAGTCTCTTGCCGCCGGCACTTGGGCAACTGTGTTTCGTCGGCAGGCACGGCTGAAAATATGCTTCGCCGTAGAAGGTCAGCGCGCGGGCGATACCACTCAGCCAGTCCTCCATCGTCTCGGCCGGCGTGGCGCATGCAAATGTATAGCTCGATGCGCCCATGGCGGCCACAAAGATGTGTGCGCGGCGC
>JAQFVI010000073.1 GCA_029439495.1 Caballeronia sp. BR6202001590007 | reverse complement strand
GAAGAAAATATCCGCTTTCTGCTCACGAGCCCGCCCGGCAATGCTCGGATGGTGTTGCGTTGCCAACGGTCAATGGCTTCCAGACCACGCTGGTAAGCCTGTTGCAACGGCTTTTGCGGCGTCCGGTTCAGGCGCGCGAGCATCGTGCCGTGTTCGATCCGCGCAAGATTGTCGCCATGCGGCGCGATGTGCTCGCCCGATTTCTGTCGCGACACGCCTCAGGCAATTATCCCAAGAGCGGCCCTTTATCACTTCCCTGGTCGAAAAACTTAAGCCAGCTGCCGAGGAGACCATTAAGCTCCATGGGGATAGCGTCGATTTCGTTGCACTGCAATTCGAGGTGGCACAGGAGGTCGAACATTTGCGATTGTGGGATCGTCACGTCAGCGCGATCG
>JAQFVI010000072.1 GCA_029439495.1 Caballeronia sp. BR6202001590007 | reverse complement strand
GCCCGTGATTCAAAGGCCCGGCGTGGGGAGTTACGCCTCGCGCTACCTCTCGGCTACTGCTGGAACGAGCTGGGGCAGATCGAGATGGATCCAGACGAGCGGGTCTCTGAGGCCATCCGGGCGCTCTTCCGTAATTTTCGCGAACTCGGCAGTGCCCGTCAGGTGCTGCTATGGACCATACGGACGTCAAGCTGCCCGTAACGCGGCACGGCTCGCGGACATCCGGATCGAATGGAGCCGGCCTGCATATCACACGGTGGTCCAGATCCTGGAACATCCGGTTTATGCTGGGCATATGTGTTTAGAAGGACGACGCAACGCACTGCCGTCGTCGACGGACGGGCTCGTAAGACCGAAGGCCCTCCAAGCCGATGAAGGAATGGAGCATTTTG
>JAQFVI010000071.1 GCA_029439495.1 Caballeronia sp. BR6202001590007 | reverse complement strand
GCAGGCAATCTGCGCGTTGCGGTGCGGTTGAAATCCGGCGACCGCGCAAGTCTGATATTCTCGCTCGACGCTATGAAATCCCAGCTTACCCATATCGCGCGCAATATCAAGACGTCCAGCGAGTCGATTGCGGTGGCCACCGGCGAAATTGCGCAAGGCAACACCGATCTATCGCAGCGCACAGAGGAGCAGGCTGCTTCGCTGGAGGAAACTGCGGCGAGCATGGAAGACTTGACCAGCGCGGTCCGTCAGAATGCGGATAACGCGAAGCAGGCGACGATGTTAGCCCATACGGCGTCGGGAATCGCCCAACGTGGTGGCGAGGTAGTCGGGCGAGTAGTGGAGACAATGCGCGATATCTCCGACAGTTCCGCCAAGGTAGCGGAATCAT
>JAQFVI010000070.1 GCA_029439495.1 Caballeronia sp. BR6202001590007 | reverse complement strand
TTAGCGCATTTTGCTGAAATCGCTCGGGCTCGGCGGGTGTTAGTGAGCGTGAATATTTCGAAAGATCGGGACGCTATGCCGTGAGAGATTCCTTCGCACCTACCGCTTGAGATGTCGAGAACGAAATGCGTGGTCGAACTGCCGGGCTCGCTGCGCTTCGTCGCTATGCAGATAGGTCGACGTCGTCGAGATCGACGTGTGCCTCAGATTGTCCCGCACCATACCGCGCGCGAGTGCGTGCGACGCGTGAGTGTGCCGCATCCAATGTGGGCTTGCACGACGCAGCTTCTTCGCGATCGCCGGCTGTTCGTCCTGGATGGCGTCGGCCGCCAGCAAGAAGAACCGGCGCAGTACGTGCCAGAGCCGTGTGCTCTCGATGCGAGCACT
>JAQFVI010000069.1 GCA_029439495.1 Caballeronia sp. BR6202001590007 | reverse complement strand
AGAAAGCCGCTTTTACAACCAGGCCCAGGGCGCTGATATGACTCCTCGTGTTAATCGAGATCGGTTTTCGGTGTTCATTCACATCGTGTCTGAATTTCCTCAAGGCAACGTAGCAGTAAAACTCGACGGTGGATCACGCTGATATGCGCGGGTTGGGTACCGCATTACAGAGGTCTGCCCAATGAGCCTGCCGCTTTCTAGAGTCGCAAGTCGGCGTTCAATCCGTTGCGTAGTTACTCGTGTGCCGGGCTACGCCGCCTTCAGGAAACTCCTCCGTTCGTTGTGGAGTAAATGGGGTACGCCTAGTCGGCGTTACCGCAAGCTCGTCGGGCGCGGCAAGGAAAAGAATATCGCGGTGGTCGCGGTCGCGCGCGAACTCAGCGGATT
>JAQFVI010000068.1 GCA_029439495.1 Caballeronia sp. BR6202001590007 | reverse complement strand
GCACGCAGCAGTGGCATAAGCACGCCGAGCAATTCTGCTGCTGCGGCTTCCATTCGCACAACGTGGCCCGCGGCAGGTGAATACTCCGGCGCGCATAGCGCATCTTTTGCCGATTCAATGGCAGGCGATCAACGTACGTGTTGACCCGGATGTTTGCAAGCAGGCTCGCGCTCGCATTACTCTTGGGAAGCGGTGAAGGCTGAGCGCTCGCTGTCACGATGGTCGCATCGCCATCCTTCTTCGCTGCATACTGAAGCAGATGTGTTCGATGACCGCGAGCCTTGACGGCTCGTAATGCAGCGTCTCGCTGCGCTCTTCGCCGATGCGCTCAAACGTACCTCCGCCGCGTCGCGCTTTTTCCGATTGACACAGGAAATT
>JAQFVI010000067.1 GCA_029439495.1 Caballeronia sp. BR6202001590007 | reverse complement strand
TCGGAAGCTATTCATCGCTTCTTCTGCGGCAAAGGCTCGCGAATCGTGGTCCTAAGCGCTACTGAAAAAACCAAAAATCTACGTCTGGTCGAACGCATGGTCGAGCAGATGGCCCAATTCGGGATCAACAGGAGAAGTGAACCGGTAATCGCCATTGGCGGTGGCTGCTTGATGGATGCCGTCGGCTTCGCCGCGAGCATTTATAGGCGGCATGTCCCTTACGTGCGCGTGCCAACCACCCTCTTGGGGATCGTGGATGCAGGTATAGGAATCAAGACCGGGGTAAACTTCGGTATCCACAAAAATCGCATCGGTAGCTATTGCGCGCCCATAGCCACCGTTCTCGATACGACGTTTCTGGCCACACTACCCAAG
>JAQFVI010000066.1 GCA_029439495.1 Caballeronia sp. BR6202001590007 | reverse complement strand
GCCGTATCGACGGTACTGAGCGCGATCTACGAGCAAGACTTCCTCGGCTTCTCATACGGATTTAGGCAAGGACGCGGTCAACATGACGCGCTTGATGTGACGCGCTTGATGCCTTGTCGATCGGGATCATAAGTCGCAGGGTGAACTGGATACTGGACGCGGACATTCGCTCGTTCTTTGATGAAATCGACCATGAGTGGATGCTCCGTTTCCTGTCTCACCGGATTGCCGACCGACGGATGATCCGCCTGATTGGTAAATGGCTGAAGACAGGCACCGTCGAGGATGGACGCCGCGTAGCATTGACGCGGAGTACACCATAGGGGTCTGTGATCTCACCGTTGCTCGCCAATATCTACCTGCATTACACACT
>JAQFVI010000065.1 GCA_029439495.1 Caballeronia sp. BR6202001590007 | reverse complement strand
GGTGCTCCACTCGACCTGAACCGACACCATGCGGCGCAGATGTTCCTTCACAAGTGCCGTGTCGTTGGAATCGAAGGCCGAATTTGCGACGATGTCGGACAACAACGCGCGATAGGTATCGCCGGACTCGTCAGCCTGTTGGGCGACAGCAAGCAACACATTGAACAGCTTGCGAGTCAGCAGCGTGATTTTGCCGCTCTTCGGCTGAATTGCGATGGCTTCGACCGCCTTGCGCAATTCTGCCGAGCTAGGGCTGACTACATCGGTTTTCTTGGCGCGCCTGGTTGCCATGCGTGACACTGGATCGTTGATGCCCGAAGCTTACCGACCAGGGTGATGCGCGTCTACCCGGTGAGCTTCACCGAATTGGGG
>JAQFVI010000064.1 GCA_029439495.1 Caballeronia sp. BR6202001590007 | reverse complement strand
GAAGAATATGATCACGGGCGCCGCGCAGATGGACGGCGCAATCCTGGTGTGCTCGGCCGCTGACGGCCCGATGCCGCAAACTCGCGAGCACATCCTGCTGGCCCGTCAGGTCGGCGTGCCGTACATCATCGTGTTCCTGAACAAGTGCGACATGGTCGACGACGCCGAGTTGCTCGAACTCGTCGAAATGGAAGTGCGCGAACTTCTGTCGAAGTACGACTTCCCGGGCGACGACACGCCGATCGTCAAGGGTTCGGCCAAGCTCGCGCTGGAAGGCGACAAGGGCGAACTGGGCGAAGTGGCGATCATGAGTCTGGCCGACGCGCTGGACACGTACATCCCGACGCCGGAGCGCGCAGTGGACGGCGCCTT
>JAQFVI010000063.1 GCA_029439495.1 Caballeronia sp. BR6202001590007 | reverse complement strand
GAGGATTGCTCTGCGGGCCGAACCGGTTTGAGCGCTCAATCCGAAGTGCTCGCACAGCGCATCCGCGCGCATGTGTGGCTTCCGGAATTTGTCGAAAAGGAAGTTGACTCGTCCGATCGCGTAGGCCACGCCGCAGGCCCAGGAGCGTGTAAGACCGGTCGCCAATGGCGATGACCGCGCGGCATAGGGTGGCAATGAGACGCCTGCAGAGGTCGCGGTATTCATCGGTCAGATGCTTTGCGCAAAAAGCATCAGTCAGCGCCGTGATTTCGCGATACCGGTTTTGCATGGCAACCGGCACGCGCTCGCCGTGAAAAAGTGGCTGCATGGGATTCACACGATTCGTATGAGTCAACTGCCCAGTTCGGCG
>JAQFVI010000062.1 GCA_029439495.1 Caballeronia sp. BR6202001590007 | reverse complement strand
GCTGCGCGTGGGAATGGGCGCCATCGCGCTGCATGGCGTGCCGACCATGTTCATCGTGGAACTCGATCATCCCGACTTCGCGAAATACGATTTGAGCCGCCTGCGCACGGGCATCATGGCGGGTTCACCGTGTCCGATCGAAACGATGAAGCACGTCGTCTCGACCATGCACCTGAGCGAAATCACCATCGCCTATGGCATGACGGACGTGCGCGATCGCGGCGCGGTGCTGCTGATCGCGGACAGCATCCATTCGGCGCTTTCCACCATCACAACGGTGCAGGAACGGCCGGTAAGCATCTCGGCAAGCATCGGCGTGTGCATGCTGTCGAGCGCGCGGCACGTTCAGGACGGACGTCACGCCG
>JAQFVI010000061.1 GCA_029439495.1 Caballeronia sp. BR6202001590007 | reverse complement strand
GTGGCTTAGCATGACAGGGCGTTCCGACGGCTGTATGTTTGGCGTCGTTTCGCGGCGCCTCAACGCTAATCCAACTTGTAATGCTCAACGTGGTCGCCCGCGCTTCGGCACCGCTGGACCTTTTAGAAAGTGTGTTGCAGTCGTACGCAGCGTCGATCCTGAACCGCCCCGGGAATGTAGGAGACTTCGGATTTTGGCTGTAACGTGTCCCTATGTGTTTCGTCAAGCGTTAGGGGCTGACTTGGGTTCGTAAAAGGTGCCGTCTCGCAGCATGGCAAACAGGACGTCGCAGCGTCGCCGTGCCAATGCGATGAGCGCCTGGTTATGTCGCTGGACCTTGCATGAGTAGTAAGC
>JAQFVI010000060.1 GCA_029439495.1 Caballeronia sp. BR6202001590007 | reverse complement strand
CGCTCCGATCAAAACCGCTCGGACCTGTATCGCCGTTGCTTTATTCCGGCCTACCGCGCCGCCGACGCGCTGCCGATTTACTACGGCCCCCACGCGACGCACAACGAGGCCGGCACCTATCTGCTGCGCGGACAGCAGCGCAGCGTTGTCATGAGCGAAGCCGGTACCTACCCGCTGCCTATCACGGAGAAGACGTTCAACTCCCTCTACGCGCTTCAGCAAGGCGAGCACGTGCTCGACAAGCCGCTGAATAAGTCGTCGAGCGGCTATGCCACGCCGCTTCAGCCTGCGGCTCACCAATAACGGTGGCAGCTATGAAATCGCACATCCTCGTGATGAATCGCTGGCCTCAGT
>JAQFVI010000059.1 GCA_029439495.1 Caballeronia sp. BR6202001590007 | reverse complement strand
CAGGCCGCCATCGAAGATCTCGACCCTCGCGCTGGTCAAGACGTGGACCCGCGTTCGCTCACGAGCCTGGCCCTCGGCGACTGGGTCGAGTCCGGGGATACAGCCTCCTGATTAACGGCCCAACCGGCGCCGGTAAATCATGGCTCGCTTGTGCCCTCGCGCAGTATGCCTGCCGACGCGGGCACTCCGCGTCCTCCACGGCAACGGCGGCTTCACCAAATGGTTGCTGCAGGTTGCTCGCGTTGATGTTCTCCTGCTGGACGATTGGGGAATGGCTCCGCTCGCCGCCATGGTTCGAAACGATTTGCTCGAGATGATGGATGATCGTTGCGCCGGCAAAGCCACGATCGTG
>JAQFVI010000058.1 GCA_029439495.1 Caballeronia sp. BR6202001590007 | reverse complement strand
GCTGTAGAGGCCACACCGTAGGGAGGTTCCTCCCAAATCGTAGGTCAGAAGGATAGTCACCTTAACGCTCCTTCTCCGAAGGGCCGTTGAAGATACTCGCAAGCCGCCATGACCTCTTGTAGGCTCACGTCATTCAGAAATGTCGCCTCTCCAATCGCAGTAGGAACCGGGATACGCTGCAGTCCGTCTCGATGCTTGACCACATCATCAAGCGCGGTTTGCATATTTGCAGCCGTGCAATCAGAGTTGATGACGGGTAGACTCATGCGATTGGTCAGTGCGATGATGCGGTCAACAGCAGCGATACCAATTAACTGTCGTCTGGCCGCAATCACGGTCGAGATGCACATG
>JAQFVI010000057.1 GCA_029439495.1 Caballeronia sp. BR6202001590007 | reverse complement strand
GGATCACACTCATGTCGATTCAACCGAACACCATTCCCAAAGTCACCGAACTGCGCGTCGTGCCCGTTGCGGGCCGCGGACAGCATGTTGATGAATCTGTCCGGCACGCACGGGCCGTTCTTCACGCGCAACATCGTGATTCTGAAAGACAGTTCGGGCAACACGGGCGTGGGCGAAGTGCCGGGTGGCGCGGAGAACGGCTATTCGGGACGCGAAGTGATGGCGGAATTCCGTCGCGCGACGGGGCTACCGACGGCGACCAACATGATCGCGACCGACTGGCGGCAGATGGGCCACGCGATCCAGCTTCAGTCGGTGGATATTCCGCTGGCCGATCCGCACTTCTGGAC
>JAQFVI010000056.1 GCA_029439495.1 Caballeronia sp. BR6202001590007 | reverse complement strand
CTGATCAACGACACGCCGCCGCCAGAAAAGGAGCGTCTGCAGTCGCCGCAGGAGCGCGACGAGCTCGACGGTCTGTACGAATGCATTCTGTGCGCGAGCTGCTCGACGTCGTGCCCGAGCTTCTGGTGGAACCCGGACAAGTTCGTGGGTCCGGCGGGCCTGCTGCAGGCGTACCGCTTCATCGCGGACAGCCGCGATCAGGCGACGGGCGAGCGGCTGGACAATCTGGAAGATCCGTATCGTCTGTTCCGCTGCCACACGATCATGAACTGCGTCGACGTGTGCCCGAAGGGACTGAACCCGACGAAGGCAATCGGCAAGATCAAGGAGTTGATGGTGCGGCGGGCGGT
>JAQFVI010000055.1 GCA_029439495.1 Caballeronia sp. BR6202001590007 | reverse complement strand
GGTCGCCGTTTCTGCAACCCCTCGCCCACGACCCGGCGTGCTTGCCATGGAAGAGCACGCTGTGTGCTCCGGTGGATCAGCAACGTCCGCACATATATGTCGCCGCGCCTGCTGATACCCAATAGCTGGATCTTCCCGCAGTGCCGATCTGCTTTGGTACGAGCCCGAGTCACGCGGCAAACTTCCGTCCGGACCTGAACGTCTTCGAGTCACCCATTGTGGCAACAGTGGCCGTCGCCGTCAGCAGGTCAACGCCAGGAATCGTGGCGATCGCCTTGAACGACTTGTCTTCTTTCATCCAGGCCTGAAGGCGCAGTTCGATATCGGCGATCTGCCTGTCGAGC
>JAQFVI010000054.1 GCA_029439495.1 Caballeronia sp. BR6202001590007 | reverse complement strand
GCCGGCCCCGCGCCCGATCGCCGCGCCCGGTTCGACGAACAGCGCGACGCCGAAGCGCTCACGCAGGCGTGTCGCGCATGCGCGGAACCGGTCGACGTTGCGCGCGTGGTCCGCGATGTAGCCGCCGCCCAGATTGATCCATGCGAGACCGTCGAGCGTGCTCGCGAGCCGCTTTTCGATGTGATCGATCGTTTCGGCTAGCTGACCGAAATCGGAGGAGTCGCAATTCGTGTGGAAATGGATGCCCTGCAGACCCAGAGCATGCCCGGATCCTGAGCGACGGCACGCTCCATCGCATCGAGCGGCACCCCAAGCTTCGAATGAAGTCGGCACAGATCGTGAA
>JAQFVI010000053.1 GCA_029439495.1 Caballeronia sp. BR6202001590007 | reverse complement strand
GGAGAAACCGCGGGACACGTCCAGTCCCACACGCTGTGTATGCCTCTTGACTTTGACGCCGGCGAACGAATTCGCAAGCACGTAGCGTTGCTCAACCAGCCAGCGGACCATTGCTGACAAAACGTTCAGCGCGTATGCCGTTGAGCGGGCCGGAAGCGGACCGAGGAACGGCCACCATTCGACACTGTGCCGCGGCCGCGATGGCCCGATCCAACGTTCGCGCGGTGTCGGCCGTCGCAGGAAACTTTGGTACGCGATCGCATCGTCGGTGGTGAGCGACGACAGTGCGCACTTGCGTTCGACTATCGCCCACAAGATCAAGTCAGCCTCTTTCCGGTAGGC
>JAQFVI010000052.1 GCA_029439495.1 Caballeronia sp. BR6202001590007 | reverse complement strand
CCTGTCGTCCGAGGTGCTCGCAATGAGCAAGGAAGTCGATAAAGCCGGCGATATCTTCATCACCATGGCGGGCGCGGACGAACTCACGGGCAAGGACTGCAACCACGCGACATTTCGCTGGTCGGTGCCGACATTCGGAGCGATCGAACAAACCGTGCGTCTGCTCATCCAAAGCCTACCCAAGGCCAAGCGCTGGTACACGATTACGCCTCAGTACGTATTCGGCGACGGCTTGCTGTCGGCGGCTAAAGCCATCTTCAAGGAAAAGGGCATCGAGCATGTGGGCAACACAGCTATCACTCGCTCAATGAGAAGGAATTCAGCGGCTATTTGACGAATG
>JAQFVI010000051.1 GCA_029439495.1 Caballeronia sp. BR6202001590007 | reverse complement strand
TGCCGCGGACTTTCTGCGCGTCGTTCACACCTTTGCCGATCTGCCGTCGATGGTGCGCGCCGAGCGCGGTCTGAAGCACATGCTTCACGCGTTGCCGGGGCGCAAGATCGTGTTCACCAACGCGCCAACGATCTATGCGCGCGCCGTGCTTGCGGAATTGGGCATTGGACAACTGTTCGAGCGCGTGATCGCGATCGAGGACATGCGCGATGGCGATCGCTGGCGTGCCAAGCCCGATGCCGCGATGCTCAGGCGCACGATGCGACGCGCACATGTGCGGCTGCGCGATGCGATTCTCGTCGAGGATACGCGGGGGCATCTCAAGAGCTATCGGCGG
>JAQFVI010000050.1 GCA_029439495.1 Caballeronia sp. BR6202001590007 | reverse complement strand
GGGCCGAATTACGGCGAAGCGAAAGTGCTGACGGTGACGCCGACCGATTACGACACGCGTTGTCCGAATGTCGCGAAGCTGGTGTCGAATCTGCAATTCACGACGGATATCGAAAATCACGTTATGGCGCCGATCATGAATAAGGAAGACGCGAACAAGGCGGCGCGCGCGTGGTTGAAGGCGAATCCGGCGGCGCTGGATAAGTGGCTTGCGGGGGTGAAGACGTTCGATGGGAAGGATGGGCTGGCGGCGGTGAAGGCGTATGTGGCGCAGTGAGGGTGGAGTGCGCGAGGTTATAGGGGTTTGTTGGATTTGATGTCGAATGCGCCAGTGATC
>JAQFVI010000049.1 GCA_029439495.1 Caballeronia sp. BR6202001590007 | reverse complement strand
CGCAAGGAAAGCCGCGGCGCGCATGCGCACAGCGACTACGAGCATCGCGACGACGAGAACTGGATGCGTCATGCGCTGTGGTTCACCGAAGGCGATCGCCTGGAGTACAAGCCGGTGCAGATGAAGCCGCTGACGGTCGAATCGGTGCCGCCGAAGGCACGGACCTTCTAAGGCAGGAACGAAGAGAATCGAAATGGCAAAGAGAACCTTTGAAGTTTATCGCTACGATCCGGACAAGGATGCAGCGCCGCACATGCAGAGCTACGAGCTTGAGATCAAGCACGAGCGCATGCTGCTGGATGCACTGGTGAAGCTGAAGGAACTGGACGAG
>JAQFVI010000048.1 GCA_029439495.1 Caballeronia sp. BR6202001590007 | reverse complement strand
GCCGGGAGTTGCCGAAACTTGCCGCCTACCTTGGGCATGTCAACGTTGGCCTGACGTACTGGTACATCGAAGGTAAGCGTCGCGGCACGGCCGTCTTGATTCGCGCAATTTGAGACGCCAAAGTGGTTCCCACCATTTTCGGATAGCGGGAACTATTTTGGGATCAGAAGAGAAGCCACCTGTAATCGACTGGCGAGTTGCTGTACGGTGAATTCGTCAGGACGCGTCAAGCCTGAGCAATTGCCGTACCTGAAGCGGATCCATTTGATCATCGCGAGCGTAAAGGGCTTGCGTAAGGACTGCGGAGCCCCGCCTGATTGAAGCGCG
>JAQFVI010000047.1 GCA_029439495.1 Caballeronia sp. BR6202001590007 | reverse complement strand
TCGTAAGGATCGTTTGACAACGGCGTGTTATTTACCCCATAATTAATAGCTTTCTGCGGAGGGGTGCCCGAGTGGCTAAAGGGGGCAGACTGTAAATCTGTTGGCTTACGCCTACGTTGGTTCGAATCCAACCTCCTCCACCAGAATTTAAGCGGTCAGGGAATCCAACCCTCGCGGGTGTAGCTCAATGGTAGAGCAGAAGCCTTCCAAGCTTATGACGAGGGTTCGATTCCCTTCACCCGCTCCAGTAAGGGTTTGTCAGTGCCCATGTGGCTTAGTGGTAGAGCGCTCCCTTGGTAAGGGAGAGGTCGGCAGTTCGAT
>JAQFVI010000046.1 GCA_029439495.1 Caballeronia sp. BR6202001590007 | reverse complement strand
TCGCGGTCATCAACCGCGCTTGTACGCCTGCAGTCCCGGCTTGATGGATTTGTCATCGAGGAACTGCCTGAGGCCCTGCTCGCGGCCATGTTCGGGATCGCGCAGTTGCGCCTGATCCAGCTTCGCGTACAGATAGTCTTCGTTCTGGTCCCAGGTGAGTTCACGGCAACGCTTGAAACCGTGCTTCGCGGCACGCAGCACCACGGGGTTCTTCTCCAGCAGCTTCGCCGCGAGCTTCTCCGTTTCCTCGCGCAATTGTGCGCGCGGCACGCTCTTGTTGACGAGGCTCATCGCGGCGGCCTGCGTTCCGGTGAAGGTA
>JAQFVI010000045.1 GCA_029439495.1 Caballeronia sp. BR6202001590007 | reverse complement strand
CATCTCAAGCAATGGGTCATTTTGTATATGTCGCAGGACGGGCGGTGTGCGCTCTGCGACGGAGTTCTGACCGACGAGACCGGTTCGCACAACCATCATCTGGTGTATCGGATGCACGGTGGGACCGACGCGCTGTCGAACCGCGTACTGCTTCATCCTCACTGCTACCAGCAGGTGCATGCCTGTGGTTTGACCGTGACTAAACCGGCTCTGCGGTAGCAGAGTTTTGCTCATGTAGGCTTGAGCTGTATGCGGGGAAACTCGCACGTACAGTTCTCGGGGGCCGATCTTCGCAAGGAGAGGGGGCTACCCGACA
>JAQFVI010000044.1 GCA_029439495.1 Caballeronia sp. BR6202001590007 | reverse complement strand
TTCAGCACGCGATAGATCCAGTGGATCAAACGCTTAGCAACTGCGCAAATAGCCTGCTTGTGGTGATGCCCCTTGTTCACCATAAGACGCCAGTACACGGCGGCAAGATTTGGATCAATCTTGCGCGCGACGTCTGCGACGATGTACAGCGCCCGCTTGACGCGATCGCTACCGTTCTTTGTCAGTCTCTGGCCGGGCTTCTCTATGCCACCCGACGAACTTCTGGTTGGGAACATGCCGCAGAATCCACAGATGTGATCCTCGTTACGGAAGCGTTTTGCGTAGCCAAAGTACGCCGATGAGCAAGGGAGCCAG
>JAQFVI010000043.1 GCA_029439495.1 Caballeronia sp. BR6202001590007 | reverse complement strand
GTGCGACACGTACACTCGTGTCCGGCCGCCCCACGACAAGGGGCATCGACCGTCGGAAATCAGTTGGGGTCGCGGTCCTGACTGCTCTGCTGACCATAGTGCTCATAGTGCTGGCACCTTGAGGCCGGCAATTTGTAGTGAAGCGATACTCGGAAGGGTAGTACTGGGTATCGCCATAGGCGATTTCCCGGTACTGCATTCGCCGGGGATCGCATTGCATTAACTCGGTTACCACCGAGTTCCGCTTTGTTAGCGGCTTTAACTCCGCTGACAAAGCGGAGTGTTGTTTGCAAGTCCCAAGGCCACAAGCTTA
>JAQFVI010000042.1 GCA_029439495.1 Caballeronia sp. BR6202001590007 | reverse complement strand
CATATCCAGTTTCATAGCTACGGCACCGAAGGTCCGCGCAAGTGGACGCTCGGCGATATCGAATGCGATGCGGGTGCGGTGTCGTGCCGTTCCGATATCGCGAGCAAAGCTATGTGAACGCACTGCAGTGGATCATCGGGCTCGAAATCTTTCTGCTCGTCGACGACCCGTGGCACGTGTCGATGACGACCGATCATCGGAACGGCGCGCCCTTCACGACCTATCCGCATCTGATCCGTCTGCTGATGGACAAGTCCTTTCGCGACGAACGGCTCGATACGCTGCACACCGATGCCAAAGCTGCGAGCGCGCT
>JAQFVI010000041.1 GCA_029439495.1 Caballeronia sp. BR6202001590007 | reverse complement strand
CTGGCCGAAACGATCGAAGCGGCCAGGCGTGCCAGCGTCATCAAGACTTCGAGCCTGAAACGGGTGATCGTCGATACGACGGTGATGGAGAAGGCGATTACGCATCCAACCGATTCGCGCCTGCTCGAGCGTTGCCGGGAACATCTGGTGAAGGTTGCCGCCCGTCACGGCCTGAGGGTTGCGACAGAACTACAACCGCGAGGCGCCACGCCTGGCAAGCCAGGTCAGTTGTTATGCGCATGCGAAGCAATACAAACGGATGAGAAAGACAATGCGCAGGACCTATCAGAAATCTTGTGTGCTGAGGCCGG
>JAQFVI010000040.1 GCA_029439495.1 Caballeronia sp. BR6202001590007 | reverse complement strand
GTCACCATCGTGCGCTGGATCATCTCGCGCACGCCGCGCACGCTGTCCGAACACTGCCGCTGCGCGCGGCCGAGCGCGACAGCAACCTCGGCAACATTACCGCGCAGCTGCTACGGCTGCTTGACCGGTATGGCGCCGCCGAGCTGCAGGCCGCGATCGAGAAAACCCTCACGAGCGGCGTCGCGCCGCATCAGAATCCGGTGCGCCTGACACTGGAGCGCCGGTGGGCTGATCAAGAACCCGTCTTACGCGGGCGTCTATGTCTTTCGACGCTACCAATATCGCGAGCACATTACGCCCCAGGGGGATG
>JAQFVI010000039.1 GCA_029439495.1 Caballeronia sp. BR6202001590007 | reverse complement strand
TGCCTTTACGATGGCTTCCCGTTCAGCTCCCGCATGCTCTCGACATGAATCCAGCCAGTCTTGCTCAACTGCTCGTCCTCGCCGCACTTTGGGGTGGATCGTTCCTGTTCATCCGCGTCGGCGTGACCGACTTCGGCATCGCACCGCTGATGGCGTTGCGCGTAGGCATCGGCGCAGCGTTTCTGCTGATGGTGCTCGGCTTGCGCGGTGCGCCACGAAAAGCGCTCGCCACGATGCGACAGCATGCCCGCGCGTTGGTCATCGTTGGCATTTTGAATTCAGCCGCGCCGTTTTGTCTTTTTGCATACG
>JAQFVI010000038.1 GCA_029439495.1 Caballeronia sp. BR6202001590007 | reverse complement strand
GGCGGCCGCCATTCTCGAAGCGGTTTCGGAACATGCGGTGGCAGCGGTCATTCGCGTTGCAGAGCAAACATCGCGTGCAGATGACGATGTGCATCGCGCGTTGGCCAGTGAGCTCGAAGAAGCGCGCTACTATGATGCATCTCTTGCCGCGCGCCGGTATGAGATCGTCGATCCGACGAAGCGGTTGGTTGCACGCGAGCTTGAAGCGCGCTGGAATGCGGCCCTCGAGCGTGTCGCTCACCTCGAAGAGCGCGCAGCGCTTCTGGATCGTGAGGTTGCAAGCCGGCCCATGATCGACCAGGCACA
>JAQFVI010000037.1 GCA_029439495.1 Caballeronia sp. BR6202001590007 | reverse complement strand
GCTCGATCGGCCGGAACTGACAAGCGCGAACATCATCGTGTCCGGTGGACGTGGCCTCGGCAGCGGCGAGAACTACACCGCGACGCTCGAACCGCTCGCCGACAAGCTCGGCGCGGCACTGGGCGCATCGCGTGCGGCGGTCGATGCGGGCTATGTGCCCAATGACTATCAGGTGGGTCAGACGGGCAAGATCGTCGCGCCGCAGTTGTATGTGGCGGTCGGCATTTCGGGCGCGATCCAGCATCTGGCCGGCATGAAGGACTCGAAGGTCATCGTCGCGATCAACAAGGATCCGGAAGCGCCG
>JAQFVI010000036.1 GCA_029439495.1 Caballeronia sp. BR6202001590007 | reverse complement strand
GCGGCGTAATGGAGCCAGCGGAATCGAGGGTAAAGCACAGATTCGAATGGGCTCAAGAATGCGGTTTTTGCCCGATTTGGCAACCGTGATTTCACTGCTTGCTGGCATCGGTTTGGGCTTGCGGAAGCTCTCGCCTTCGGTCACGACGCGATAGGCGCCATGGCTTAGCCGGTCCAGCGTTGCGGCTCCCAGGATGCGGTTGTCGGGGAACGCGTCACTCCATTCGCTCAGATCTAAATTTGACGTGACGATCGAAGCCGCTCGCTCGTACCTGGCGGCGATCAGGTCATGGAAGTCTTCGTCG
>JAQFVI010000035.1 GCA_029439495.1 Caballeronia sp. BR6202001590007 | reverse complement strand
GGCGAAGACAGGAGAAACGCATGACTTTGAACGTGTCGCGGTACAACTACTCTGAGCAATTCGGTCCATCATTTGATCGGCTGATGGAGAACATCGGGACGCAGATCCTCGAAGGACGTTACATCCTCACGGACGAGGTTAAGCAGTTCGAGTCGGCGTTTGCCAGTTATCTAGACACCGGCCACACAATTGGGCTCAACAGCGGCACCGACGCGCTCATCATCGCCATGATGGCCCTAGGCATAGGTCCAGGCAACGAGGTGATTACACAGGCAAACACCTTTTACGCGACTGTGGC
>JAQFVI010000034.1 GCA_029439495.1 Caballeronia sp. BR6202001590007 | reverse complement strand
GTTCGCGGTCGCGGCGCTATCGGCGCTGGCTTACGTTCCGTACGCGCGCAGAAAGCGCAATCCTCGCGCTCTTCGGCGCCTGCAATTCGATGCAGTTCGCGGCAATGAACAGCGTCACGCTCAAAGGCTTGTCGTCAAGGACGCGGGCAGCGGCAACAGTCTCTTTTCGATGGTCCAGATGCTTGCGATCGGCCTCGGTGTGTCGATCGGCGGCTCGCTGGTGCAAGTTTTCGAAGGCCACTTCGGGTCGGCCGCACTCGGTTTCAAGCTGAGTTTCGCCTGCATGGGCGCGGTG
>JAQFVI010000033.1 GCA_029439495.1 Caballeronia sp. BR6202001590007 | reverse complement strand
GCGCAGCCTGGCACGCGCACCCGTGCCGACGCACAGCACGATCACGAGTTGCGCGGTCGCGGGCAGACAGTGCCGCTTCAGGTACGATTTCTGCCTGTACAAATGGTGCTCCACATTCGGGGAAGAGCGGTTGTACGTGGTGCCTCAGTTTGCAGGAGAAGGATGTCAGTGCTCACGCTTTCCTTCACAGATGCCGAGCGTAAAGACGGCAAGCGTGCCGCTCGCGATCGCGAGCGGCCACATCAATACGTCGTTTCCGAACACCGTCATCGCAGCGCTTGCAACGAGCGG
>JAQFVI010000032.1 GCA_029439495.1 Caballeronia sp. BR6202001590007 | reverse complement strand
GTTTTCGTTCGAATTTCGGCGGCGCTGGTCACGCGGGCGCGCACACACGCGATCGAGTCCGGCTATAAGTTCGTAACCACCCTCCTCGCCACGCACAATTGCCTTGCAAAGGGGAGGCGACCATATGTGCGACATGAAGGCGCGTAAGTAATTGTTTCAGCCAGTCTCGGCGAAGAAACCCGCCGTTCCTTCGGCCGAAATACGCAGTGGTCATCTGATTGCCGATGCTCTTCAGCGACTCGTGTCGCGCAACGTCGAAATCGCGCGTCTCTCGTGCCCTTCGC
>JAQFVI010000031.1 GCA_029439495.1 Caballeronia sp. BR6202001590007 | reverse complement strand
TTATGGATGATCGACGTGCCCGTCGCCAGCGTGGCAGCAAGAATTGCCCGTTGAGTTTCCGGCTTCGAGGCGGGAACGCGCATGTCCCGCCCCAACTGTTTGATCGGTTCTACACGCAGATACATACCCTCTCCCATCGGATTGAAAACAGGGAATATCGGAATGGCGAATGCATTCCGGACACGGCTCCAGCCTACGGCGACTTTCCCGACTGTCAGTTAGTCTCGAACGCGGGCCGCGCCCCGACTGCCTGAGGCTGGCTCAAGCCACTGACTTCTTTA
>JAQFVI010000030.1 GCA_029439495.1 Caballeronia sp. BR6202001590007 | reverse complement strand
GCCATACCGCCCCGCGCCTACGAGTCCGTTGTCGTCATCGACGTAACCCATCTCAAATACGGTATCCCAACCCTGCCAGTTGTAGTGCTCGTTGCATTTCCTGGCAAGCAGGGATGTGTAGGGTGTGCCAACCGCGGACGCGAAGCCACCAATCACGATATAGCGTTCCACACCGACTATAGATCGCGTAGCAGCCAATCCTGCCGCTAGAGGTATGAGGGATATTTCGACGCAATTCGTCGTTGTCCAGGGGTCACCCTTGACGAACGCCTG
>JAQFVI010000029.1 GCA_029439495.1 Caballeronia sp. BR6202001590007 | reverse complement strand
CAAAAAGATATGCGAGTAGTTCTTCGCGATGGCCAGCACGGTGCCATCGACGTTTTCCGCAAGGCCTTCGGCGAGTTGAGGCGCATCGGCGAGCAGCACCTTGCCGACACCCGCGATCTTCGCAGCCGCATCGGCCGCAGCTTGCGCGTTGGAACCTGCGACCAGCAGATGGATGTCGCCGCCGACTTTCGCCGCAGCCGCGACCGTGTTCAACGTCGCCGCCTTGATGGACGCGTTGTCGTGTTCCGCAATTACCAGAATCGTCAT
>JAQFVI010000028.1 GCA_029439495.1 Caballeronia sp. BR6202001590007 | reverse complement strand
TCATCCGCGTGATGTAATACTGCTGCGCGATCGACAGCACGTTGTTCACCACGTAATACAGCACGAGACCCGCCGGGAAGAAAAAGAACATGACCGAGAACGCGATCGGCATGAACATCATCATCTTGGCCTGGACCGGGTCCGGCGGCGTCGGGTTCAGCTTGGTCTGCAGGAACATCGATACGGCCATCAGCACCGGCAGGATGAAATATGGATCCTGCTGCGACAGATCGTGAATCCAGCCGATCCACGGCGCGCCGCGCATT
>JAQFVI010000027.1 GCA_029439495.1 Caballeronia sp. BR6202001590007 | reverse complement strand
TCGTCGGAGATCATCGTCGGCAGCACCATCGCCAAGGGATTCGGCGGCACGCGTATCGGCAATTACTTGCGCTTTGCGCAACGCGACTGGACCGTCGTCGGACATTTCGACGCGGGCGGCAGCGGCTTCGATTCGGAAATATGTGGCGATGTCGATCAACTGATGCAGTCGTTTCGTCACACGACTTATTCGTCGATGGTCATGCGTCTTGCGCGCAGTGACGCGTTCGAACGTTTCAGACAGGACATCGACGTCGATCCGCGTTT
>JAQFVI010000026.1 GCA_029439495.1 Caballeronia sp. BR6202001590007 | reverse complement strand
GCCGCTGGCGAGCTTGGATCGCAGAAGACGGCGACTAAATGGCTCGAACAAGCCGGGTTCGGCCCGCACAGCCGCGTGTGCGTTCAGGTTGAAGAGGGGCGGCTCATGATCACGCCGGCCTGAACAGCAGCTACAAAACAACAAACCCAGCTAGATGGCTGGGTTTGTTGTTTCGACGTTCCTAAACACATTTTTCCAAGTCGGCTCTCGCGGTCTCCACGGTCTTTAGAAACTCCGCAAGACTGAACTTCATTTTT
>JAQFVI010000025.1 GCA_029439495.1 Caballeronia sp. BR6202001590007 | reverse complement strand
AGTCTGTCGATTCTTGTCGAGCAGTCGATGCGTCTGGATCCGATGGGCACATGGCTTTACATCTTCGGCAACCGACGTCGCGATCGGATAAAGATCCTCGGCTGGGATGGTAGTGGTTTCTGGCTGTTCTTCAACAGTGTCCCGTTCCGTTCCGTTTGCGCGTGCGCTTGGTTGATAGGTTCAAGCCGAGATAGAGTTGCGTCATCGTGATGTTACGAGCCGTTTCTTTTCGTGATAGTACTACTTACCGTCGTT
>JAQFVI010000024.1 GCA_029439495.1 Caballeronia sp. BR6202001590007 | reverse complement strand
GCAGCATCAAGTATGAAGAGGTTCACTGAAAGCGAACAAGTCGGTCAGCCATGCCGGCGTTCCATCGGCGAATACATCGAGCTGTACAACCGGAAACGGCCTCATTCGAGCCTGGCGGATGAGGCATACTTCGCGGCGCTGCCTGCATAGTGTACAAACTTTGCCCCAACCTGAAAGGGTGTTGACTTCCGTGTAGTGCAGTTGTCGCGAGTCTGCATTAGAGATTCTTCGAAGGGAAGCTTGTGAGAGACCGA
>JAQFVI010000023.1 GCA_029439495.1 Caballeronia sp. BR6202001590007 | reverse complement strand
TCAGCTGTGGAACGCCGCCGTAGAAGGTCAGCGCGCGGGCGATACCACTCAGATGTGTGCGCGGCGCCCCGTGGTCAACGGCAACGGGGCGCCGGCGAAGTCGCCGAATAGCTTCTCGCCAGCCCACAACAACGTCAGCGTCACACCCTTGCGGCGTAGCTCTTGATGAATGCGCCCGTAGTCGGGCTGGGCGTAGGCTGCGGGTCCGGTGGGTTGCCGAGAAGCCGCCGCTCGAGCTCGCCTTCGT
>JAQFVI010000022.1 GCA_029439495.1 Caballeronia sp. BR6202001590007 | reverse complement strand
TGGGCGTCTATCTCAATCGCCATAATGATCCTCCGCCTGGCGCTACTGTCATCTGGAGAGGCTTCCTCGTCCTGCATGAAATCACCGAAATGTTCCACATACCGAAATGTTCCACATTTTTGATTCAATTCCGTAACTTGTCGGTAAAGCTAAGTTCTCAGCAGTGGACAGCAACTTCCCCTCCTGGTTGTCGCTTCTCCTTCTCGGTCGTCAGGATATCTGAGCAAGTCTTTGATCGTCCCA
>JAQFVI010000021.1 GCA_029439495.1 Caballeronia sp. BR6202001590007 | reverse complement strand
CTTGTAGATCGTTTCGGAGCGCGCCTCGATGTCAGGGCGATACACTTGCTCTTTCCATCGGTCCGAGGGGATTTCCTCGAATCCGACTGAACGGACGCTTCGTCGTAGCCCAGGATGTCCATCACATCGCGGGTAATAGCTTCCGCCAGCCGTCGCTTCTGTTCTTCAGTTTTCCCGGGCCAGGCCTTGACGATGACATGCGGTATAGCATTGCTCTCCAGTAGTCACAAGATCGGCCGCTTG
>JAQFVI010000020.1 GCA_029439495.1 Caballeronia sp. BR6202001590007 | reverse complement strand
GGCCGATGCCGTGGACTTCGCGATGGAACGTCTCGCGGTGCTGGAGAAATCGAGCTCGGGCGAATACACGCAGAACATCGCCAACGACATTCGCTCGACGATGCAGGCGCACGCGGGCGTGTTCCGCGCGGCCAAGCTGCTCGAAGAGGGCGTGAGCAAGATCGCGGAAGTGGCCGAGCGCGTGAAGCATGTGCATCTGAAGGACAAGTCGAAGGTGTTCAACACCGCAAAGGTCGAGGCGC
>JAQFVI010000019.1 GCA_029439495.1 Caballeronia sp. BR6202001590007 | reverse complement strand
CTACGATCGCGGATTTCACCCAAGCGGTGGAAAAACACGGCACGCGCGAGCGCGGCGATCAATGGCTCCACGTGACCGGCAAGGGCAACAAGCGCGCCCGTGTGGCACTGCCGCTGCTTGCGCGCGACGCACTCGACCAATGCCTCGTACAGCGCCAGTTGCCAGTCACGCCTGAACAGTGGAATCCTCGAACGCCATTGGTGGCCAACTTCGGTGACGACAGCGACGCCCGTATCTTCGG
>JAQFVI010000018.1 GCA_029439495.1 Caballeronia sp. BR6202001590007 | reverse complement strand
GCTTAAGAATTCGGAATGGATGTTCAACCTTCGCACGAATGCTGGCCTTCAGTCGTTCGATCTTGTCATATATCGCATCGATGGGGTCCTTCAAGTTCAATTTCTTTCGCTTGCTGGGCCGCATCGCAACATGCCATCGAACCGAGCCCGTTTGCTCGCGCTTTTCGATGCCTTGGTATCCGGCGTCAGCATAAACATCGGTTTCGTCACCGTGCAGCAGAGCATGTGCCGAATTGATGT
>JAQFVI010000017.1 GCA_029439495.1 Caballeronia sp. BR6202001590007 | reverse complement strand
TGGCCGAAGTCCACCACGCGATAGAGGTCGTGCTCCCAGAGGTTGGGCTCCAATGCTTCTAGCATTCGCTGAATGGAGAGGTTAATGATCCTCAGCGATACCGGCGAGGACTCCACGCATGCCTTGACCAGATCCGACGCATGAGACTCCAGAAGTGGAAATAGCGTCGCATCCGATACGATTGCCATCTTGAGCACTTCGGCAAGGCCGTTGCGGATATGCCGCTTGGG
>JAQFVI010000016.1 GCA_029439495.1 Caballeronia sp. BR6202001590007 | reverse complement strand
GCCGCTCGCGACTGACCACGTGCGTCGTCCATCAGCCACGCGGCCGCGATAGGTGCGAGAAGGTAGTCGCCGTCGATCATCTTGTAGTCGTAAGTCGGCGTCGGATCGTCTGGCCGGTCGTTCTTCGCATTGTCGATCAGCGCGAACTCACCGATACCTTCCTCGTGCGCAACCCTACCGTCGTCCGACAAGCGACCCAGCACAGACGTAAGGCCCGCCTCGATCGTAG
>JAQFVI010000015.1 GCA_029439495.1 Caballeronia sp. BR6202001590007 | reverse complement strand
CGACTACAACGTGAAGGTCCGGGTGAAGTCGGATAACACGGGCGTCGACATCGCCAACGTGAAGATGTCGATGAACCCGTTCGACGAAATTGCCGTGGAAGAGGCGGTTCGTCTGAAGGAAGCGGGCGTGGCAACGGAAGTGATCGCCGTGTCGTGCGGCGTCACGCAATGTCAGGAAACGCTGCGCACGGCGCTGGCCATCGGCGCGGATCGCGCGATTCTGGTCG
>JAQFVI010000014.1 GCA_029439495.1 Caballeronia sp. BR6202001590007 | reverse complement strand
CCGCACGCGGATCGTTGCGATGATCTTCGGGCAACAGCAGGCGCGACAGATTCGTCTTGCCGCCGCCGATATGCGAATGCAGATCGATGCCGCCGGCCATCACAACCATGCTGGTGGCATCGAAGTCGCGTTCGGGCGCGATGCTTTCGTTGGTCGCCTGATCGGGCGCAACGATGCGGCCATCGCGAATGAAGATGTCGCGCGTTTCGCCGTCCACACCATGGGT
>JAQFVI010000013.1 GCA_029439495.1 Caballeronia sp. BR6202001590007 | reverse complement strand
GCGCGCTCGATCCTCATGCCGCGCAGCAGATACGGCCAGACCTTGTGCTGCGCGTTGCGGCGGTTGCAGTACAGCGCCTCCACGCCCATACGCTTCATCAGCGTGCGTACGCGACGGCGACCGACTTCATGGTCCTTCCGGCGCAAGGCGCGCCAGCATCCGTGCCCCGGCAAACGAAAACTACATGTGCAATTCGTCGATGCGTCGCATCAGCAATTGATCGGC
>JAQFVI010000012.1 GCA_029439495.1 Caballeronia sp. BR6202001590007 | reverse complement strand
GAAGGGAGCGAGGATCACGGTTTCAAGATCGTTGATTTCAGTTGCATTCATGGTATTTCTCCACTGGTTGACATAGACAAAGTATCACCGCTTTGTGCGGTGGCAAAGTTAGGACCAAACCCGGGCAAAGTCCTAATGCGATTCGCTACCTTAGCCCTCACATAAGCGCTTGGGTCATGGTAGCGAGAAGGTTGGCGTAACCGGCCTCATGAGATTGCTCCGCA
>JAQFVI010000011.1 GCA_029439495.1 Caballeronia sp. BR6202001590007 | reverse complement strand
GCCGCGTTTTGTAGGCCTTCAGTTCGGCCGCGTTCGGCAGCTTGCCGTGTACGAGCAGATAGGCGATCTCTTCGAACTCGGAGGTCGTGGCGACATCGAGAATGTCGTAGCCGCGATAGTGCAGGTCGTTGCCCGTGCGCTCGACGGCGCACAGCGCGGTATTGCCCGCGGTCACGCCCGACAGCGCGACGGATTTCTTCGGCTTGAAACCGCCTGCGGCGG
>JAQFVI010000010.1 GCA_029439495.1 Caballeronia sp. BR6202001590007 | reverse complement strand
TACGCCGGGCTCGCCGAAGCATACGGTTTCCGAATCGACCCATGTCCGCCGCACGACCCGGCTAAAAAGGGTATCGTAGAATCTGGCGTTAAATATGTGAAGAAGTCCTTTGTACCATTGCGTGAATTCCGCGATCTGGCCGACGCGAACCGGCAATTGCGCGAATGGATCATGCAGAAAGCTGGCGTGCGTGATCACGGCACCACACACGAGCAACCGCT
>JAQFVI010000009.1 GCA_029439495.1 Caballeronia sp. BR6202001590007 | reverse complement strand
GAAAGAAGTGTTCGCGCGCACTGGACAGATCGTCGGCATCCGTAACGTCTCCTTCGAGGTTTAGGAAGGCGAGATTTTCGTGCTCATGGGTCTCTCCGGCTTATCAACCGGCTGGTCGAGCCGACCGCGAGCAAGGTGCTGATCGACGGCCGCAATGTGGCCGCCGTGCCGCGTTCGGAACTGACATCGCTGCGCTGCAAGGACATGAGCATGGTGTT
>JAQFVI010000008.1 GCA_029439495.1 Caballeronia sp. BR6202001590007 | reverse complement strand
TCAGTGGAAACTCCTCCCGCCAGGACGCCGATGCTCCAGACCCCCTTTGGTTACTATCGATAGTGACGATCTGCTCGTCGCGCCAGCCGAGCGCCGTTGCGCGTCCACGCAGGGCATATTGCCGCTTTGTGCTCTCGACGTTCTCGAGGACTTGCCGCTCGGCGTACTAGGCATGAAGACGTGGGCGCGGCCTGAAGGAACCGAGGGCAGCGCCGCG
>JAQFVI010000007.1 GCA_029439495.1 Caballeronia sp. BR6202001590007 | reverse complement strand
TTCAACTTCGCACGGTCCGCCAGTGAGCCCCATCGGGAATGAATCGAACAGCAGGTACGTCTGAAACGTAACGCCCAGGCGATCTACCAGGACCTGGTCAACCAGCATGGCTTCACAGCCAGCTACGAGAGCGTCAAACGATTCGTCCGGGCGCTGCGACACGTCAATCCGGAACAGTTCGACCGTCTCGAGTTCGCCCCGGGTGAAGAGGCCCAGG
>JAQFVI010000006.1 GCA_029439495.1 Caballeronia sp. BR6202001590007 | reverse complement strand
AAAAGACAACGCTGAAATCCGTGTTCCTGACTGGCCTGCTGGTGCTGGTGCCGCTCGCCATTACGCTGTGGGTGCTGGGACTCGTCATCGGCACGATGGATCAGACTCTGCTGCTGCTGCCGGAATCGTGGCAGCCGGAGCGCATGTTCGGTTTCCATCTGCCGGGTCTGGGCGCGGTGCTGACGCTGGCGTTCATTTTCATCGTCGGCCTGCTG
>JAQFVI010000005.1 GCA_029439495.1 Caballeronia sp. BR6202001590007 | reverse complement strand
CCTGATTGTGCTGGAAATCGCCTACATCTTCGCGTCGCAACGCTGGCGCCTGCCGTCGGCAATTGCGCCCCTGCCGGTGGTGTTGATCGGGCTGCGCGTCGGTATCGCGTACTCGCGTACCTTCGCACGGCCTTCACCGAGGTCATTATCGACGCCGAGCGTATTACCAGGCGTCGCGGCATCCTGAACCGAACGGTATCCAGTCTAGAGCTGT
>JAQFVI010000004.1 GCA_029439495.1 Caballeronia sp. BR6202001590007 | reverse complement strand
TCGCTGTCGTTCGCGATATTGATGGCTTCTTCGTCCCTGTCCACGCGCTGCACCGTTACGACCGGCCCGAACGATTCCTCCGCGTACAACTTCATCGCGGGCGTCACGTCGTCGACGATGGTCGGCTGCATGATCGCGCCGTTGACCGGTCCACCCGCGCGGATCGTCGCGCCATGACCGCGCGCGTCGTCGATGAGCGCGGCGATGCG
>JAQFVI010000003.1 GCA_029439495.1 Caballeronia sp. BR6202001590007 | reverse complement strand
GCAGCTCTTTTCAGTTTGCGCGACATTCACTGGACATTGCACAGGATTACCATATTTGCGACGAGGTAGTTGTACGAGGTGGTTACTTAATCACCTTGCGTTGCTCGTGCCGGGCGTTTTCCGCGATGACACCTTCGCCGCCGAACATCAGCCATTGCGCGAAGTCGTTGAACTGTTCGCTCTTGTTGGTCGCCGCATGAATCG
>JAQFVI010000002.1 GCA_029439495.1 Caballeronia sp. BR6202001590007 | reverse complement strand
GGTTGAGAATAAAATCGTTCGGGACAAAGCCCTTGCCGATCAGCAGCTCGCCCAGCTCGTCGCGCGCGACGTTGGTCATCTTTTCTTCCTTCCTTGACTGCACGGGTGCAGGCCCCGCCGCACTCGGTCAGCTCGCCCTTGCCCCCTTACTCTCGCGCTGTTCGCCACAAGGGTGCGGGCGCTGGGAGCGTAGCGACTGAGC
>JAQFVI010000001.1 GCA_029439495.1 Caballeronia sp. BR6202001590007 | reverse complement strand
GGCGTGTATCAGCGTCAATGCAGACGAACTTTGTGCCTGACGCACTGAACCAGGCTTTGCATGAGCGTCGGCCAGCGCCCGGACTGATTCACCATTCCGATCACGGTCCCAATATCTCAGCATTACACGGACGCTTGTTGGATACAGGCGTTGACTCCATCAGTCAGAACCGTCGGCGACTCTTACGACAACGCTCTGGCC